>NZ_JBOHDN010000052.1:0-21212 GCF_050699375.1 Nocardioides sp.
CATGTCAGTTTCCCTTCTTGTTGCGCGCCACCAGCTGGGCGGCGATCACGTTGCGTTGGATCTCGTTGGTGCCCTCGCCGACGATCATCAGCGGGGCGTCGCGGAAGTAGCGCTCCACGTCGTACTCCTTGGAGTAGCCGTAGCCGCCGTGCACCCGCACCGCGTCGAGGGCGACCTGCATGGCCGCCTCCGAGGCGAAGAGCTTGGCCATCCCGGCCTCCATGTCGGCGCGGTCGCCGGCGTCGAGCCGCTCGGCCGCGTCGAGGGTCATCAGCCGGGCGGCGCGCATCTTGGTGCCCATCTCGGCGAGCAGGTTGCCGACCGACTGGTGCTTCCAGATCGGCTTCCCGAAGCTCTCCCGGGTCTGGGCGTAGGAGAGCGCGTCGTCGAGCGCGGCCTGGCCGACGCCGACGGCGCGGGCGGCGACCTGGATCCGGCCGACCTCGAGGCCGCGCATCATGTGGCCCCAGCCGAGGTGGGGTGTGCCGCCGAGGACCGCGGTCGCCGGGACCCGCATGTGGTCGAAGGTGAGCTCGCAGGCCTCGACGCCGCGGTAGCCGAGCTTGGGGATCTTGCCCGAGACGGTGAGCCCGTCGCCGGGTTCGACCAGCACCACGCTCATGCCCTGGTGCGCGGGCGAGGCGGAGCGGTCGGTGACGCAGAGCAGCCCGATCAGGCCGGCGTGCTGGGCGTTGGAGATCCAGGTCTTCGAGCCGGTGATGACCAGGTCGTCGCCATCGGCGTCGGCGAACGTACGCATGCCCTGCAGGTCGCTGCCGCCGGACGGCTCGGTCAACGCCATCGTGGCGCGCAGGCTGCCGTCGGCCATCCGGGGCAGGTAGGACTCCTGCTGCTCCGGGGTCCCGAAGTGGCGGACCAGGTAGCTGATCACCGAGTGTCCGCCGATCGCGCCGGCCAGGCTCATCCAGCCACGGGCGAGCTCCTCGGTCACCCGTGCGAAGCAGGTCGTGCTCACGTCGACGCCGCCGTGCTCGGCGGGCACCAGGAGGCCGAAGAAGCCGAGCTTCTTCATCTCCTCGATGAGCTCTGTGGGGTAGATGTCGTCGGCCTCGAACTCGCGCACCCGGGGGCGTACGCGCTCGTCGACGAAGTCGGCGACGAGCCGGACCATGTCCTGCTCGTCGGGGGTCAGGCTGCTCATCTGGCTGCTCCTGGGGTGGGTCGGTCGAGGGAGACGATGCGGCGGGCGCGGGCGACGACAGGGGCGTCGACCATCCGGCCGTCGACGAGGGCGACGCCGTCCTCGGTCGCGGCGGCCAGGACACGCTCGGCCCAGGCGACCTCGTCGGGGGTGGGCGCCAGGGCAGCGGCGGCGGGGGCCACCTGGCCGGGGTGGATGCAGAGCTTGCCGGCGAACCCGAGAGCCGCGGCGGCGGTGACGTCGGCACTCAGCCGCTCGTGATCGCGTACGTCGCCGGTGACGCCGTCGATCGGGCCGGCCAGGCCGCCGACGGCCGAGGCGAGCACCAGGGTGCCGCGCGCGGGCGCCAGGGCGGGTGCGTGATCGGGATCGACGCCGAGCTCGGCGGCCAGGTCGAAGCTGCCGAAGGCGAGGCGTACGACCCCGGGGGAGCCGGCCAGGTCGACGGCCCGTGCGACGCCGAGCGCGGTCTCGACCAGCGCCACGACGGCGGAGCCGTCGGGAAGCGCGGCCAGGACGGCCGCCACGGTCTCGGGGCTGTCGGCCTTCGGCAGCACCACCAGCGACGGCCCGTCGAGGGCGGCGAGCGCGGTGACGTCGGCGTCGTGCCAGGCGGTGCCGGCGGCGTTGATCCGCACGGCGACGGCGACGCCTGCCCGGGGGAGCCAGTCGGTGACGTGGGCGCGGGCGTCGTCCTTGTGCGCCGGAGCGACCGCGTCCTCGAGGTCGAGGACCACCACGTCGGGGCCGGCGGCGGCAGCCTTGGCGAACCGCTCCGGCCGGTCGCCGGGGACGAACAGCCAGGTACGTGCCGTCCCGGCGATCTCGGTGGTGCTCATCGCGCCACCACCTCCCGGGTGCCGATGACGCCGCGGGTGAGCAGGTCGTCGAGCCGTTCGGCGGCCAGACCGAGGGCGTCGGCGAGAACCTCGCCGGTGTCCTGCCCGACGGCGGGCGCCGGTCTGGGGGCGCTCCTGCGGTCGTCGACGGTGATCGGAGCGCCCGGGACGAGCAGCTCGCCGACGCCGGGCTGGGTGATCGTCGAGAACAGCGGGTGCTCGCGCAGCAGCCGGGCGTCGTCGGCGGCGAGGTCGCGGAAGCTGCGGTAGGGCGACCACAGGATCCGGGTCTTCGACAGCGCCCTGGTGACGTACGCCGTGTCGTGCTGCTCGAACCAGGCGGCGATCAGGCCGCCGAGCACCGTCCGGTGCCGGAACCGCGCGCCCTCGTCGGAGAAGTCGGCATCGAGTGCGTGGGCCAGCGCGACCACCGCCTCGGCGAGGCCGGTGATGCCCAGCAGGTCCGACCACTGCCGTGGGGTGAGGGCCACCAGCATGAGGCGGTCGCCGTCCGCGGTGGTGAAGTCGCGGCCGAAGGTGCCGTAGACGTGGTTGCCGATCGAGCCGCGCTCGCCCGTCGGCCGCAGCTGCGCCTCGGCGAGGTAGCCGAGGTTGCCGGCGGCCGCGAGGGCGACGTCCTCCAGCGCGACCCGCACCTCGGCGCCCTCGCCGGTGACCGTACGCCGGCGCTCGGCGGCGAGCAGCCCGGTCGCGAGGTGGAGACCGGCCGCGAGGTCCCAGGCCGGCACCACGCCGTTCACCGGTGCCGCATGCTCCTCCGGGCCGGTCACGAGCGGGAAGCCGGTGCCGGCCTGCACGGTGTAGTCGACGGCGGTCCCACCGTCGTGGCGCCCGGTGAGGAGCACGTGGATGACGTCGTCGCGGCGGGCGCGCAGCGCGGCGTACCCGAGCTCCGGCCAGCGTTCGGTGTTGGTGACCACGATGCCGCCGGACGGGCCGCCCGAGACGACCAGGTCCGCGACCAGCTGCCGACCCTCCGGGTGGGTGCAGTCGACGGCGATGGCCTTCTTGCCGGGGTTGAGCCCGTTCCAGTAGAGGCTGGCGCCGTCGTCGCTGAGCGGCCAGCGCGTCCGGTCCGGCGCACCCTCGAGCGGCTCGACGCGGATCACCTCCGCACCGAGCTGCGCCAGGGTGGTGCCGCACAGCGGCGTGGCGACGAAGCTGGACACCTCGACCACCCGCAGGCCGGCCAGTGGTTCGGGGGTGGGTTCAGCGATGGTCATGGAACACCCTTTCTGTGGCGGGCCGAGTGGTGGCGGAGGGGCCTGCCATCGCCCAGGTCAAGGCGACCGCGGCGACCGGGACGCCGTAGACGAGCGAGAGGTTTCCGGTCGGGTAGGCGATCGCGACCCAGGAGTAGCCCACGGCGAGGCCGGTGAAACGGAGCATGTTGTGGAGCCCGAGCGCGACGCCGTCGGCCGCGGCCGGCGAGGTCATCAGACCGAGCGCCGAGGTGGCCTGCACGACACCGATCGCCGCGCCGGTCAGGGCGAGTGCGGCGACGGTGAGTGCGACGACGAGGCCCGAACCGGAGGCGGTCGCGGCCAGGGGCAGGGCGAGCAGCCCGAGCGCGAGCAGCACCAGTCCGCCGCGCAGCGTGCGCCGAGCGGTGAAGCGTTCGGTGACCCGGGAGGAGAGCGGCGCGGCGAGCGTCATCGCCAGGGCCAGCGCGAGCATCGTGATGCCGATGTGTCCCGGGCCCAGGCCGAGGTCGCGGCCCAGGTGCAGGGGAGTGGCGACGATCGCGACGCCGAGGCAGCCCATCACGGTGCCGGCGGCCATGGTGCTCGCGACGAACCTCCGCTCGGTGAGGAGGCCGGGTGGGACGAAAGGTCCGGCGCTGGTGCGCCCGAGCTGGCTGTGCACGACCAGGGCGAGCACGCCCACGGCCGCCATCCCCGCGGCCACCGCGACCTCGCCGTGCTGTCCGAGCCAGCTGACGGCGCCGACGAGCGCGCCGATCCCGACCAGGAGCGTCGCCATCCCGCTGACGTGGAGCGGAGCGTACGAGGCGGGTACGTCGGGCACCACGGTCAGGCACAGCACCAGCAGGACGGCGCTGAGCGTGGCGTGGGTGAGGAACACCCACCGCCAGCCGAGGGTGTCGGCGACCAGCCCGCCGAGGGGCGGCCCGAGCGCCTGGCCGACGCCGATCGCGGCCGCCCACGCGGCCATCACCCGGGCCCGGTTGCCGGACCAGTGCAGGCCGAGCACCTGTTGGATCGCGGGCGGCACCGCTGAGCACGCGACGCCCTGCAGGGCACGCATCACGACCAGGAACCCGAGCCCCTGGCTGAACGCCGCGCCAGCCTGTGCGGCCACCATCAGCAGCAGCGACCCGGCGAGTACCCGCCGGGAGCCGAACCGCTGGCACATCCAGCCCGAGACCGGTGCGAAGACGACCATGGCGAGGGTGAAGGCGCTGACCGCGAAGACGATCCCGCGCGGCGAGGCCCCGATCGCGTGGGCGATCACGTTGATCGGGGCGCTGATGATCGTGCTCGACAGGGTGCCGAGCGTGGAGCACGCCAGCAGGGCGACGTACGCCGATCGGCGCGGTTCGTACGTGATCGTGGACGGGCTCATCGGAGGTAGAGCCGCACCGTGTCGATCTCGTCGCGGAGCAGCCGGACCTCCTCGACGGTGGGCCGGCCGGTCTCGCGTACGTCATCGGCGACCCGGATGTCCCACCCGGTCGCGGCGCGGACGTCGTCGACGGTGAGGCCGGGGTGGACCTCGCTGATCTCGAGCTCGCCGAGCTTGTCGGGGCGGCGCAGCACCGCCATCGGGGTGATCACGGTGGAGACCCCGTGGCCGCGAGGCACCATCCGGGGGTCCTCGTCGTACGCGCGCACCGGGCTGGGCGAGGTGCAGAAGTCGAGCTGCGCCGGAAGGGCGCCGGGGTCGTGGCGGCGCAGCACGACGATGCACTCGCCGGCGTTCGGCATGATCTCCGCGGCGCCGCCGGCACCGGGGAGCCGGACGGCGGGCTTGTCCCAGTCGCCGATGAAGCTGGTGTTGAGGCTGCCCCAACGGTCGATCTGGGCGGCGCCGAGGAAGCCGACGTCGACATGGCCCCGCTGCAGCACGTAGCCGAACAGTGCGGGCATGCTCACCACCGCCGCGGCGCCGGAGACCAGCACCGAGTCGGCGATGCTCTCCGCCAGGCCCTCCGGCTGTGCGCCGCAGACACCGGACTCGTAGACCAGCTCGACGTCGGGGTTCACGGTGCGGCGCGCCAGGTCCACGGCGAGCGTCGGCAGCCCGACGCCCGCGAAGACCCGGTGCTTGCCGACGAGCTGTCGGGCGGCGACCGCCGCGAGGAACTCGGTGCTGGACGGAGCCACGTCCGAGAGCGGCATCATGAGGCATCCTCCTGGGCGGCCACCCGGCGGCGGCCGAAGTCGACGGGCTGCGAGGGCCGGGGAGCGACACCGAGCCCGTCCCAGCGCTCCGCTCCGAGCTTGTCGAGGTACGCAGCGTGGTCGGGCACCTGGTGCACCCACTCCTCGAGCCAGCCGAGCACCGCCTCCCGGTCGCGGCTGATCGCCGTCCACTCGCGGTAGAAGGCGTTGTCGCGGTCGTAGTGGCCCTGCGTGTAGGACGGGTGCGCGCCGCCGGGACACTCCACCACGGCGGTGACCGCGTGGGAGGGCAGCACGGTGCGGTTCGGGTCGGAGCGGACCACGTCCTCCTCGACGATCTCCTCGACGGTCGCGATCACGGTCTCGGCCGCGTACGCCGCTTCCTGCTGGGCCCCGACGATGCCCCACATCTGGACGTTGCCGGAGCGGTCGGCGCGCTGGGCGTGGACGATCGTCACGTCCGGGCACAGCGGCGGCACGACGTAGATGTCGGGGCCGCCGTAGGGATCGGAGACCTTGCGGATCAGCGGGTTGAGCTTCGGCAGGTCGCTGCCGGCGTAGGAACGGAGCGGGAAGAACGGCAGCCCGGCGGCGCCCGCCTGGTAGCGGCAGACCATGCCGTAGTGGCTGTACTCCTCGACCTCGAGCGGTTGCGGGTCGGCGTTCTCCACCCGGCGCCGGACCTCGTGCAGGGAGCCCGCCGAGCCGCTGGCGAAGAACGAGGCCACGAGCTTCGAGACGCAGCCGGCGGCGATCATCTGGTCGGCCAGCAGGTCGGGGGTCATCCGGCAGAACGTCAGGTCCCGACGGCCCTGGCGGATGATCTCGTGGCCGGCGGCGAACGGGATCAGGTGACCGAATCCCTCCAACGCGACCGTCATGCCGTCCCGTACGTGCGCGGCCACCGCCGAGCTGAGATCGGTGACCTTGTCGGGCGCGGCCATGGGTGCTCCTCTGGGACGGGCGGGGGTCAGTGGTCCCAGCCTGCCGCCAGCCGTGTGCCGAACTCCAATACTTCTTCCGCCGCTCACTGTTGACGGATACGTATGAATAGTTCGAGACAGATATCGAAAGTGAATGACAAACGACGGCACAATGAGCCGGGTGGACCCCGCCTCTCCTGCCGCTGACACCCGTGCTGCCGTGACCCTCGACGAGCTGCTCGACCTCCTCGACCTGAGCTGCGTCGACGAGTCGACCGGCCGGGTCAGTCACTGGACCGGCGAACCGCAGCAGCATCCCGCCGGCAGGCTCTTCGGCGGCCTCCTCCTGGCTCAGGCGCTGGTCGCCGCCGGCCGCGGGGTCGGGGCAGGCCAGCGGATCGTCAGCCTGCAGGCCGACTTCGTCGGCGGAGTGCCGACGGACCGGCCGCTGCACTGGGAGGTCACGGTCGTCTCGGACGCGCCGTCGCTGGCGACCCGGCGCAGCCGGCTGCTCGACGACGCGGGACAGGAGCTCTTCAGTGCCGTCACGCGGTGGGCGACGGTGCGTGCCGACCTGCCGTCCTACAGCTCCGTCCGTCCGGCGCCCGCTCCCGACCCCGAGACGCTGCCGGACCTCGCCGACCGGTTCGGCTCCGACGAGCGGATCCCGCCCTGGTGGCGGCTGCACCGGCCGGTCCACTTCCGGCACGCGGTGGCCCCGCCGTACTTCACCGTCGCAGAGCCCAGCGACCGGCAGACCACCTTCTTCCGGGCGACCGGACCGCTGCCGGACGACCCGGTCCTGCGGGCGGCTCTGGTCGCCTACGTGAGCGACATGAGCATCCTCGAGGCGTCGTTCCTGGCGCTCGGGTCGGCCCGGCACAAGCCTGGTGCCCGGATCCTCAGCCTGACCCACGCACTGACGTTCCATGCCGCCTCCGACCTGACCGGATGGCACCAGTTCGACTGCCGCGTGGAGTCGGTCGCCCACGGACGTGCCCACGGCGTCGGCGAGCTGTTCGACGAGACCGGTCGCCATGTCGCCACCGCGTCGCAGGTCGGTCTGGTGAAGGTCTCGACCGACCGCTGACCGGTGGTCAGGCGGGCGGGCTGTTCGGCAGATCCGGGGTCGGCAGCGCCTCCTCCGAAGCACGCAGCACCGCGTGCAGCGCCGGGCTCCGGTCCTCCTGCCGCCAGGCGAGCTGCTGGAACGTGGGCCGGTCGCACTCGCTGATCCGGACCACCTCGATGCCGGTCTGCACGACGTTCGCGATGGCGGTGTCGAGCGTGAACGTGACGCCGACGCCCGCCGCGACGAGCGCGACCGCGGTCCAGCTGTCCGGCGCGGTCTGCACGATGTTGGGCACGAAACCGGCCTGCGACGCCGTCTCGATGAAGGCGTCGCGCACGCTGGAGCCGGGGTCGGCGGGCAGCGCCACGAACGGCTCGTCCCGGCACTCCGCCATGCTGACCTCGCCGCGGCCGGCGAGCCGGTGACCGGCCGGCACGGCGAGCACGTAGTGCTCGACCGCGATCACGCGGTGCGCGAGCCCTTGGGGCTCGATCCGCCACCGCGCGATGGCCAGGTCGAGCTCGCCGTCCTGCAGCGAGCGCAGCGCCTCGTAGTTGTACGTCGTGCTCTGCAGCATCAGCTCGATCCCGGGATGCTGCTCGCGGACGATCCGGCCGAGCTGGCCGACGAGCACGTGGGAGGAGGGGCCGGCGAACCCGATCCGGACCCGGCCGGTCTCGCCACGGCCGGCCGAGCGGACCGCCCGGCGCGCGGTGCGCAGGCCCTCGAGCACCTCCTGGGCGGGCCGGACCAGTGCCTCGCCGGCCGACGTCAGCCGGACGCTTCGGGTGGTGCGGTCGAACAGCTGGGCGCCGAGGTCGCGCTCGAGCTGCTTGATGGTGCGGCTCAGCGGCGGCTGGGCGATGTGCAGCCGCTCCGCCGCGCGGCCGAAGTGGAGCTCCTCGGCGACGGCCAGGAACGCTTCGAGGTGGTGCAGGTCCATGGGAGCAACTCTTGCATCATTGGGAACAATCCTCCAAGGATTAGGTATTGGACGCGCATAAGAAGTCGCGGGATGCTTTCTGCATGACCACCGACATGGCCATCGACCTGCTGCCGCTGGAGGGCATCACCGTGGTCGCCCTCGAGCAGGCCGTCGCGGCCCCGCTCGCCACCCGTCACCTCGCGGACCTCGGCGCCCGCGTGATCAAGCTCGAGCGGGTGGGCGAGGGTGACTTCGCCCGCAACTACGACCACGCGGTGCACGGCCTCGCCTCGCACTTCGTCTGGCTCAACCGCGGCAAGGAGTCGGTGGCGCTCGACCTCAAGTCGCCCGACGGCGCCGAGCTCGCGCGCCGGCTGGTCGGCCGCGCCGACGTGTTCCTGCAGAACGCCGCGCCGGGTGCCGCCGAGCGGCTCGGGCTCGGTGCGGAGGAGCTCGCCGAACGACACCCGAGGCTCGTCGTCGCGGGCATCTCCGGCTACGGCACCGGCGGCCCGCTGCGCGACCGCAAGGCGTACGACATGCTGATCCAGGCCGAGTCCGGGCTGATCTCGGTCACGGGCACCCCGGAGACGGCGACCAAGACCGGCGTCCCCAGCTCCGACATCGCCGCCGGCCTCTACACGAGCCAGGCGATCGTCGCGGCCCTGTTCCGCCGCGAGCGCACCGGCAAGGGCGGCATCGTCGACGTGTCGATGTTCGACGCGACCGTCGAGTGGCTCGGGCACCCGATGTACATGCAGATGTACGGCGGCCGCCAGGTGCCGCGGATGGGGCTCAGCCACGCCTCGATCGCACCGTACGACGCCTACCCGACCGCCGACGGGGAGATCCTGGTCGGCGTCCAGAACGACCGCGGCTGGCGGGCACTGGTGACCGACGTCTTCGAGCGGCCCGATCTCGTCGACCACCCGCGGCTGGCCACCAACCCGCTGCGGGTCGCCCACCGCGAGGAGTGCGATGCGGTCGTCGCCGAGCACACCCGCGGCTTCGCCACCGCCGACCTCGACGCCCGGCTCGCCGCCGCCGGCGTTCCTGCGGCCCAGATCAACGACATGTCCGGCCTGGTCGAGCACCCGCAGCTCGCCGGCCGCGACCGGTGGCGCGAGGTCGACACTCCGGCCGGTCCGGTCCGCGGCGTACTGCCTCCGATGACGTTCCGCGACGTCGAGCTGCCGATGGGGGCGATCCCGGAGCTCGGCGCCCACACCGAGACCGTGCTCGCCGAGCTCGGTCTCGATGCCGGCGCGATCGATCGGCTGGCCGCCGACGGCGTGGTCGGCCGGCCCACCGACGTACCCGTTCCCACGCCTTGACCCCGCTCTGACCAGCCTTGACCCTCCCGCACGAAGGAGCAGCACCCATGGAGCCCGACGAGTTCACGTCGATCCTCGACGCCGTCCGAGCGTTCGTCCGCAAGGAGGTCGTCACGGCCGAGGACGAGATCGAGGAGACCGACCAGATCCCCGACCGGCTCCGGCAGCAGGCCGCGGCCATGGGGCTCTTCGGCTATGCCATCCCCGAGGCGTACGGCGGTCTCGGCTTCACCATGTCGGAGGAGGTCCGGCTGGCGATGGAGCTCGGCTGGACCACGCCGTCGTTCCGCTCGATGTTCGGCACCAACAACGGCATCGCCGGTCAGGTGCTGGTCAACTGCGGCACCGAGCGGCAGAAGCAGCGGTACCTGCCCGGGCTGGCCAGCGGTGACCTGGTCGCCTCGTTCGCGCTCACCGAGCCCGAGGCCGGCTCCGACCCGAGCGGCCTGCGCACCCGTGCGGTCCGCGAGGGCGACGAGTACGTCATCAACGGCCAGAAGCGCTTCATCACCAACGCGATCTGGGCCGACCTGCTCATGGTGTTCGCCCGCACCGGCGACCTCGGCGAGGGTGCGCGGAACATCTCGGTGTTCGTCGTGCCGACCGACACCCCCGGCGTCACCATCGGTCCGAAGGACCACAAGATGGGCCAGCGCGGTGCCGTGACCTCGGAGATCTTCTTCGACGGTGTCCGGGTGCCCGCCGAGAACCTGGTCGGTGAGGTCGAGGGCGAGGGTTTCTCCGCGGCGATGCGATCGCTGGCCAAGGGCCGGCTGCACATCGCAGCGCTGACCGTCGGCCTCGCGGACCGGCTGATCGAGGAGAGCCTGCGCCACGCCACGACCAACGGCCAGGGCGACCAGTTGCTGGCCGAGTTCCAGCTGATCCAGGCGATGCTCGCCGAGAGCCGGACCGAGGCGTACGCCGGTCGCGCGATGGTCCTCGAGGCCGCCCGCAGCTGGGACGACGGCAGCGACCGCCGGACGGCGCCGTCGCTGTGCAAGCTGTTCTGCACCGAGGCGGTCGACCGGATCGCCGACCGCGCCGTCCAGATCCACGGCGGCCTCGGCTACATGCGTGAGGTCCCGGTCGAGCGGTTCTACCGCGACGCGCGGCTGTTCCGGCTCTACGAGGGCACCAGCGAGATCCAGAAGCTGATCATCGCCAAGCAGATGGTGAAGGAGTTCCAGGGGTGAGCGAGGAGCTGCGCGGCGGCGCGGTCCGGGTCGAGGACCGTGGCCACGTCCGGATCCTCACCCTCGACCGTCCCGAGCGCCGCAACGCGCTCGACCTCGCCGACCGGCTCGATCTGCTCACCGCGCTCAGGGTCGCCGATCAGGAGGCGCGTGCCGTCGTCCTGACCGGCGCGGGCTCGGTGTTCTCCGCGGGCGGCGACATCCGGTCGATGTCGCAGGATCGGGACGTCGCCCGGCAGCGGCTCGAGGTCGTCAACGCCGTCGTACGCCAGCTGGTCACCGGCGACCGGCCGGTCCTCGCCGCGGTCGAGGGCGGCGCCTACGGGCTCGGGCTCGCGCTGGCCGCCGCCTGCGACCTGGTGGTCGCCGGCCGCTCGGCGACCTTCTCGACGTCCTTCGCGAAGATCGGGCTGGGCCCCGACACCGGGCTCGCCTACACGCTCCCGCGGCGCGTCGGGCAGGGCAGGGCGCGTGAGCTGCTCCTGACCGTACGCACCTTCGACGCGGCCGAGGCCGAGCGGATCGGGGCGGTCGAGGCCGTCGTCGACGACGGCACCGCCCTCGACCACGCGGTCGAGCTGGCCTCGCGGCTGGCCGAGCTCTCGGCGCCGATGGTGGCCGGCACCCGGCGCATCCTCACCCAGCCCGACCAGAGCCTCGAGGGCGTGCTCGCGGCCGAGGCCGACCTCCAGGTCGAGCTGCTCACCGGCCGGCAGTTCGCCGAGGGCCGGGCGGCCTTCCTGGAGCGCAGAGGGCCCGACTTCATCGGTGCCTGAAGTGTGACGGTCGTCATAGGAAGCGCCTATCGATCGGTTAGCCGAAGAGTCTTTGCGGTGCGGGACCCGGCGCCACAACCATGGTGAGGACGCCCGATGACGGCCCGAGCATCACCCGGCCGGGGCAGCGATCCCTGTGGTTCCGCGAAGGAGACAACCGTGTCCGCAACCCATCTCACCGCCCCCTCGGGCGACACCTCGCAAGCAGGTGAGTCCCGCACCAAGGCGTGGGGCTTCACCGGCCTGCTGGTCTCGCTCTACGTCGTCAACTGGGCCGACAAGGCCGTGTTCGGTCTCGCTGCCCAGCCGCTCGCGAAGGAGCTCGGGCTGAGCGCCTCGCAGATCGGCCTGGTCGGGAGCGCGTTCTTCCTGACCTTCACCGTCGGCGGCTTCTTCGCCGGCCCGCTGAACCGCTGGATGACGTTGAAGTCTGCGCTCGTGCTCCTCGCCATCGGCTGGTCCGTGGCGATGCTGCCGCTGGTGCTCTCCGCGACGTTCACGGTGCTTCTGCTCAGCAGGATGCTGCTCGGGTTCCTCGAGGGTCCGTCGAGCGCACTCGTGCACACCTCGGTGTTCTCCTGGCACCCGCGAGAGAAGCGCGGCCTGCCCGCCGCGTGCGTCACCGCCTCCGCGTCGATCGCCAAGATCGCGATCGCGCCGGCCCTCGCGATCCTGATGGCGACCCAGGGATGGCGGGCCGCGTTCCTGGTGCTCGCGGTCGCGGGAGTGCTGTGGGCCGCGTTCTGGCTGCCGACCTGGAGGGTCGGCCCCTACGGAACCGACAAGGCGAGCCCCGCGTCGGATGACGACGAGCCGGTCGCGCCGTGGCGGGCAGTGCTCACCACGCCGACGTTCGTCGGGGGTGCCCTCGCGGTGATGTCGATGTACGCGCTCGTCACCGTCGTGCTGACCTTCCTGCCGTCGTACTTCGAGCTCGGGCTGGGCTACAGCCAGGTCCAGGCGGGCACGATGTTCGCGTTCCCGAGCATCGCCAGCCTGGTGGTGATGTTCCTGCTCTCCGGCGTCGGTGACCGGCTGCTCGCCCGGGGCGCGACCTCACGGATGCTCCGCGGCATCGTGCCCGCGGTCGGCCTGCTCACGTGCGGCATCGCGATGACCGTCGTGCCCTACCTGGGTGCGCCCGTCGTGGCGGTGGTCGTCGTGTCCGTCGGCTACGGATTCGGCGCCAGCGTCTTCCCGCTGTTCAACTCCGCGATCTCCGAGGTCGTCCGGCCGCGCCAGATGGCCAACACGCTCGGGATCTTCCTCGCCCTGATGGCCATCGGTGGCCTGGTGGCGCCCTACGTCACGGGCGTGATCGTCGATGCCGCGGCCACGCCGGCCGACGGGTTCGCCAGGGCGTTCCAGATCTTCGGGGCCTTCGCGATCGTCGGCGCGATCGCGGCCCTGCTGATGGTGAACCCGGAGCGCGACAAGGCCCGGTTGGCCGCCATGACACGTACGTCCCTCTGATCCCAGGAGCAACCATGCAGCGCACGATCTTCGACGAGGACCACGAGGCCTTCCGGGGCACGGTCCGCCAGTTCTTCGAGAAGCAGGTCGCCCCCGAGTTCTCCGCGTGGGAGCGGGCAGGCCACCCACCGCGGGACTTCTATCGTCAGGCCGCCGAGCTCGGGATCGTCGGGATCCAGGTGCCGGAGGAGTACGGCGGCGCCGGGGTGGCGTCCTACAAGTTCAACGCGATCGTCACCGAGGAGTCGGTGCGGTCGAACATCAACCTCGGACCGCTCCGGGTGCACATGGACCTGGTGCTGCCCTACCTGCTCGCGTACGCCACCGAGGAGCAGAAGCAGCGATGGCTGCCGGGCTTCGCGGCCGGTGAGCTGATGACCGCCATCGCGATGACCGAGCCCGGCACCGGCTCCGACCTCGCCGGGATCCGCACCACCGCCCGGCTCGACGGCGACTGCTACGTGCTCAACGGGGCCAAGACGTTCATCACCGGCGGCTACAACGCCGACCGGGTGCTGGTGGTCGCCCGGACCTCCGCGCCCGACCCCGCCAACCGGCGCACCGGGCTGAGCATCCTGGTCGTCGACACCACGAGCCCGGGCTACCAGGTCGGTCGGATCCTCGACAAGATGGGGCTGAAGGCGCAGGACACCTGCGAGCTCTCCTTTGACGACGTACGGGTGCCCTTCGAAGACCTGCTCGGCGAGGAGGGCCAGGCGTTCGGCTACCTCAGCCACAACCTGCCGCAGGAGCGGCTCACCATCGCGGTCGGTGCCTGGTCGGCTGCCGCCCACGCCGTCGACCTGGCGCGCGACTACACCGGCGAGCGGCAGGTGTTCGGCAAGACGGTCGCCGAGTTCCAGAACACCAAGTTCGTGCTCGCCGAGTGCGCCGTCGACGTCGCGGCCGGGCAGGCGTTCCTCGACCAGGCGCTCGAGGCGCACGACCGCGGCGAGCTCTCGGGCCCCGACGCGGCCGCCGTCAAGCTCTGGATGACGGAGATGCAGGCGCGGGTCGTCGACAAGTGCCTGCAGCTGCACGGCGGCTACGGCTACATGAACGAGTACCCGATCGCGCGGCTCTACGCCGACGCCCGGGTCAGCCGCATCTATGGCGGCACGAGCGAGGTCATGAAGACCATCGTCGCCAAGTCGCTGGGTCTGTGACCCCTGAGGAGGAGCATCCGATGAGCACCGACACCAGTCCTGAGACCAGCACCGAGACCGCCACCGTGGTCCGCGTCGAGGAGCGCCCCGGCGTCCTGGTCATCACCCTCGACCGCCCGGAGGCCAGGAACGCCGTGGACCGCGCGGTCTCCGAGGCCGTCGCCGCAGCGCTCGACACGCTCGACACCCGCCCTGACCTGTCCGTCGGTGTCATCACCGGCGCGGGCGGCACGTTCTGCGCGGGGATGGACCTGAAGGCGTTCCTGCGCGGCGAGCGCCCGAGCGTCCCGGGCCGCGGGTTCGCGGGCATCACCGAGACCCCGCCGGCCAAGCCGATCATCGCGGCGGTGGAGGGCTACGCGCTCGCCGGCGGCTGCGAGATCGTGCTCGCCTGCGACATGGCCGTCGCCGCCCGTGGCGCCCGGTTCGGCGTACCCGAGGTCAAGCGCGGCCTGGTCGCCGCCGGTGGCGGCCTGCTCCGGCTGCCCGAGCGGATCCCGCCCGCCGTCGCTATGGAGCTGGTGCTCACCGGGGACTTCCTGGAGGCCCAGCGGGCCCACGACGTCGGCCTGGTCAACCAGGTCGTCGACGACGGGTCCGCGCTCGAGGCCGCGCTCGCACTCGCCGACCGGATCGCGGCGAACGGCCCGCTCGCGGTCGCGGCGAGCAAGCGGGTGATGGTCGAGTCGCGCGGCTGGCCGGTCGAGGAGCGCTACACCCGCCAGCGGGAGATCGTCGAGCCGGTCTTCGCCTCCACGGATGCCAAGGAGGGCGCCCGCGCCTTCGCCGAGAAGCGCACGCCCGTCTGGGAAGGACGATGACCACCGTGACCGAGTCCACGACGCCCGTTGTCGAGCAGGGCTACTGGCCGCACCAGTTGCCGCGCCACCTCGAGTACCCCGCGCTGACCGTCGGCGACCTCAACGAGTACGCCGCCCGCGCCTACCCCGACCGGATCGGTGTCCGGGACGGCGACGCGACCCTGACCTTCGCCGAGATCCACGCGCACGCCTGCCAGGTGGCGCACGGCCTCCGCTCCGCCGGGGTGCGCGAGCGTGACGTCGTCGTGCTCCACCAGCCGAACTCGCTGTGGTTCCTGCCCTGCTACTACGGGATTCTGCTGGCCGGCGCGACCGTGGCCCCTACCAACCCCCTGCAACCGGCGGCCGGGCTGCGCGCCCAGATCCTGGAGACCGGCGCCGTTGCGGCGCTGTCACATCCCCAGCACCTGTCGCTGCTCGAGGAGGCCCGGCAGGGCACCGCGCTGCAGACCCTGGTCGTCGTGCCCGGGACGGACGTGGCTCCGGCCCCTGGGGACCTGCCCGCCGGCGCGCTGACGCTGGCTGGCCTGATGGAGGGTCAGCCGACGACCCGGCCGGACACCACTGCCGGCCCTGACGACATCGCCCACCTCGCGTACACGGGCGGGACCACCGGCGTCCCCAAGGCGGTCCGGGTACTGCACCGCAACGTCGTGTCGAACGTCGCCCAGATGGCGGGCTGGCGGGCCGGCCACATCCTCGGACAGGACGTGCACGGGGCCACCCTGCGCCCCCTCCCGGATGCCGCCGAGGCCGGAGTGGTGCCCGGGGACTCGGTGACGGTCGTCATCTCGCCGATGTTCCACGCGCACGCGCTGATCAACGCGAGCTTCCTCCACCTCTGCGGCACACGGCAGGTGCTGTCGGGCCGTTTCGACCCCCAGCGGATGCTGGAGCTGATCGAGCGGGAGCGGGCGACCTACATCACGGGTAGCCCGACCATGTGGCATGCCCTGGTCGGCGCCGGCGAGAACGCCGGGGACCGCGAGTTCACCTCGCTGCGGGTCGTGTCGTCCGGTGCCGCGCCGATCGATCTGCCCACGATGGAGGCGCTGCAGGAGCTCTTCCCGTCCACGGTGATCCTCGAGGGGTACGGCCTCACCGAGGGGACCTGCCTGGTGTCCGTCGGTCCGGTCTTCCGTGACGGTCGGACCAAGCGCGGTGCGGTCGGCGTACCGATCTTCGACACCGAGGTCGAGATCCGGGCCGGTCTCACCAGTGAACCGCTCGGCCCGGGGGAGCGCGGTGAGCTGTGGGTGCGTGGCCCGCAGGTGACCGACGGCTACTTCGAGCGTCCCGAAGCCACCGCGCAGCAGTTCGTCGACGGCTGGCTCGACACCGGCGACATCGCCTATGTCGACGAGGACGGCTTCATCTTCATCTGCGACCGGGCCAAGGACATGCTGATCTACAAGGGCTACAACGTCTATCCGCGCGAGCTCGAGGACCTGCTGGTCGCCCACCCCGATGTCGACGGCGCTGCCGTCGTCGGCCGCGACGTCACCGCGGTCGGCCAGGAGCCGGTGGCCTTCGTGGTTCCCGTCGCCGGTGGCCGGGTCGACGCGACCGCACTGATGGCGTACGTCGCGGAGCGGGTGCTGCCCTACAAGAAGATCCGGGCCGTGCACTTCGTCGACCGGCTGCCCAGCAACCCCGCCGGAAAGATCCTCAAGACCGAGCTCCGGTCCATCGCCAACGAGCCCATCGCCAACCGGCCCAGTGCCAAAGAACCAGGAGACATCCATGCGTGATGCAGTGATCGTCGACGCCGTCCGCACCCCGATCGGCAAGCGCAACGGCGCGTACGCCGGCATCCACCCCGGCGACCTGAGCGCCCACGTGCTCACCGCGCTGGCAGCGCGCAACGACCTCGACCCGGCAGGCGTCGACGACGTCGTCTGGGGCTGCGTGAGCCAGGTCGGTGACCAGTCCGGCAGCATCGGACGGGTCGGCGTGCTCGCGGCCGGGTGGCCCGAGTCGGTGCCGAGCACCGTGGTCGACCGCCGCTGTGGCTCGAGCCAGCAGGCGGTCAGCTTCGCGGCCGCCGGCGTGATCGCGGGGCACTACGACATCGCCGTGGCGGGCGGCGTCGAGTCGATGACCCGGGTGCCGATGGGCAGCGCCCGCGGCGAGGGGGTGCCCTACCCGCCGTCCGTCCTCGAGCGCTATGGCGTCGACGGGTTCAACCAGGGCATCGGCGCCGAGATGGTCGCCGACAAGTGGGGCTTGTCCCGGACGCGGCTCGACGAGTACTCCGCGCGGTCGCACGAGCGCACCGCGGCGGCCACCGATGCCGGTGCCTTCGCCGGCCAGCTGGTGCCGATCGCCGGTCTCGAGACCGACGAGGGGCTGCGCCGCGGCACCTCGGCAGAGTCGCTCGCCGGGCTGCGTACGGTGTTCCGGGAGGACGGCGTGGTCACCGCCGGCAACTCCTCGCAGATCTCCGACGGCGCCGCGGCGCTGCTGGTGACCTCGAGCGAGACCGCCGCAGCCTCGGGGTGGCGACCGATCGCTCGGGTGCACACCTCGGCTCTCGCGGGCGATGACCCGGTGATGATGCTCACCGCCCCGATCGCCGCCACCGCCAAGGCGCTGCAGCGTGCCGGGCTCGGCTTCGACGACATCGGCGCCTACGAGGTCAACGAGGCGTTCGCGCCGGTGCCGCTGGCCTGGCAGGCGGAGACCGGCGGCCTCGACGAGCGGCTCAACCCCCTCGGGGGCGCGATCTCCGTGGGCCACCCGCTGGGCGGCTCCGGCGCGATCCTGATGACCCGACTTGTCCACCACATGCGCGACAACGGCATCCGCTACGGCCTGCAGACGATGTGCGAGGCCGGTGGACTCGCCAACGCCACCATCCTCGAGCTCCTCTGAACCTTCTCGGAAAGGGGCCATCCAGGCGTCGCGCCGCCGCCTCGCGATGCACGCACGCTTCGCACGACTTATGGCACAGACTCTCGGCGCGGGACACTAGGTTGGGACCATGGACGTGCACCACCTGCGCTACTTCCTCGCCGTCGTCGACCACGACAGCGTGCACGCGGCCGCGACGGCGCTCGGCGTCGCGCAACCGACGATCTCGCAGGCGCTCCGCTCGCTCGAGCGTGAGCTCGGCACCGCCCTCTTCCACCGGATCGGGAGGGGGATGGTGCCGACCTCCGCGGGGCTGACCATGGTCGGCTCGGCGCGGCGGATCCTGCGCGGCGTCGCTGCGGCCGAAGGTGCCGTACGCGACCGGGAAGGCCAGCTCCACGGCCGTCTCGACCTCTCCACGATCCCCGCGCTGGGCACGGGGCTGGTGCCTTCGCTCGTCGCGGAGTACCGCCGCCGCTATCCGAAGGTGCTGATCAGCATCGGCAAGCTGAGCGATGACGACCCGACCGTCGCCCTGCGCAGCGGTCGCTGCGAGATCGTGGTGACCCATCTTCCCTACGCCGACGTCGCGCGACCCACGTCCAGGGAGCAGCAGCTCGACGTGCTCGAGCTCGGCACCCAGGAGTTCTGGATCGCTTTTCCCGAGGGGAGCGACATCCCCGCGCACGACCCGATCGGGTGGGAGGAGCTGCCCGACATCCCGCTCGTCATCGTGCCGCCAGGAGGGTCGCACTCCGAGGAGATCGTACGCACCATGGCGGCTGCCGGACGGCTGCGGCCGCCGGCCGCCGTGCTCCAGAACCGCGAGGCTCGGTTGTCCTTCGCCCTGGCGGGCGTCGGCGGCACCTTCATCGAGCGCTCGCTGGCCGGCTTCGCCCGGGCACGTGGCGCGGAGGTCCGTTCGTTCACGCCGGCTCTGAGCCGACGCTACGGGCTGGTGTTCGAGCCGGCGCGGCTCTCACCGGCGGCCGAGGCTTTCGTCGAGCTGGCCCGGGAGCACGAAGCTCAGGACGGTGCGGACTCCGCCGTCTCCCGAGCCAGGTCGACGAAGGCGCGGGCGGCCGGAGAGAGCTGATCGGCTCGGTAGACGACCCCCACCCGGCGGCGTACCTCCGGCTCGACCGCGCGCAGCACGACCTTGCGCAGGACCCGCTCGGCCAGCCGCTCCGGCAGGAACGTCGCCCCGGCTCCCATCGCCACCAGCTCCCAGATCGCCTGTCGGTGGGCGCAGCGGACCGCCACCTGCCCGATGGCGTCGCGCAGCTCCGGGTCCGCGATGACGCTGCTGAGCCGGTCGTCGACCTCCAGCACCAGCGGGATCTCGCGGACGAGGTCCAACGGCACCGGGTCGGGCAGGTCGGCGGCGAGCTCGGGCGCCATCGCCAGCATCACCCGCTCGGTCCACAGCTCATCGGCGGCGAGGGTGGCGGGTCGGGCGGAGAACTGGGTCAACCCCACCTCGGCCCGCCCCTGCCGCACCGCGGCGACCACACCGGCAGGACTGCCCGGATCGTCGACGTGCACCTGGATCCCCGGATACCGGCCGCGCAGCTCGCTCACGAGCTCGGAGAGCGGCGTGATCGTGAGGTTCGCCAGCGCGGCGACGGTGAGCCGGCCTCCACGAAGGTCACGGACCGCGCCGACCTTGCGCCGGGCCTCCTGCGCCTCCCGGAGCACCCGCCGCGCCGGCTCGACGAATGCCGCACCAGCTGCGTTGAGCTCGAGGGCGCGGTTGCTGCGGTCGAAGAGCGGGGCGCCGACCTCCCGCTCGAGGATGCGGATCGCCTGCGACAGCGACGGCTGCGAGATGTAGAGCGTGTTGGCGGCCTTGGTCACGCCCCCGTGGTCGACCACAGCCACGAAGTACTCCAGCAGCCGCAGGTCCACAAGCCGACCCTACGCCCAGCCAACACGTGCTGACCGCCGCGCCACAGGCGGCCGCGTGCGAGGATCACCTCGTGCTGCACTCACTCGCTGGCCGGGCCGAGAGCCCGATGCAGGCGCGCATCCTCGAGCTTCTCCGCGACGACGGTCCGCTCTCGCGGGTGCAGCTCGCCGATCGGATCGGGGTATCGCGGACCACCATCGCGGCCGAGGTGACGCGCCTGGGTGAGCTGGGGCTGGCGCAGGAGGTGGGCCGAGCCGCCTCGAGCGGCGGACGGCGCTCGAAGCTGGTCGACCTCGACCCCGACATCCGCTTCCTCGGCATCTCGATCGGCGCCACCGGCCTCTCGGTCGGCGTCACCGACGGCCGGCTGGCCGTCCTCGCCGCCCGCTCGGTCGACTGCGACATCCGGCAGGGACCCGAGGCGGTGCTGGCCACTGCTCTGAAGGAGGCCCGGGCCGTGATGACCGAGATCGGCGTGGAGAAGCCGCTCGGCGCAGGTATCGGAGTCCCGGGTCCGGTCGACTTCCATCGGGGCGTGTCGGTCTCGCCGCCGATCATGCCCGGCTGGGACGGCTACCCCGTACGCGACGCGGTGGCCCGCGAGCTCGGCTGCCCCGTCGTCCTCGACAACGACGTCAACGTCTTGGCCGTGGGGGAGCAGCACGCCGGCGTCGCCCGGGCGGCCCGGGACTTCCTGTTCGTCAAGATCGGCACCGGCATCGGCTGCGGGATCGTCGTGGACGGCGAGCTCTACCGCGGTGTCGACGGGTGCGCCGGCGACATCGGCCACATCCGCGTCCAGGACGACGGCCCGCTCTGTGCCTGCGGCAACACCGGTTGCCTGGAGGCGTACTCCGGCGGTGCCGCGCTCGCCCGCGATGCGCTCGCGGCCGCCAAGTCCGGCCGCAGCCCGGTGCTGGCCGAGACCCTGGAGACCCAGGGCCGGCTGAGCGCCGCCGACATCGGTGTCGCCGTCTCCCGAGGGGACGCTTACGCCCTCCAGCTCATCCGGGACAGCGGTCACGGGGTCGGCCAGGTCCTGGCCAGCCTCGTCTCGTTCTTCAACCCCAGCCTCATCGTCATCGGTGGCCGGGTCACCGGCCTGGGCCATGCCCTGCTCGCCGAGATCCGCAGCGTCACCTACCGCCGCTCGCTCCCGCTGGCCACCGGCAACCTGCCGATCGTGGTCAGCGAGCTGGGCGACGAGGGCGGTGTCATCGGGGCGGCCAGGCTGATCAGCAGCTCGGTCTACGCGCCCTATCACGACGGCCTCGCGTAGCGGATCCGCGCGTACGCACCCGGAGCAATCGGGCCTCCGGCCCACACCTCTGCCGAGCGCGTTCCGACACTTTGTCCAGAAACTTGTCAAAGTGCGAC
>NZ_JBOHDN010000053.1:0-3110 GCF_050699375.1 Nocardioides sp.
GTGAGCCACGACCACCCGGAGGTGTAGCTGCCGCCCGGCTTGGTGGCGAAGGTGCCGACCGGGTGGCCGATCCACTCGCCGTGCTCGTCCTCGCCGAGGTAGAGCCCGTCGAATGCCCAATGAGGCCGGCCACCCCACTTCGTGAACTCGACACGAACGGGATGACCGGCCTCGAAGCGCATAGGCGCCGATTCTGCCTCAGGCGTTCTTCTTGGGCAGCACGTACTTCGCACCCAGCGCGATGAGGTCCTGGTAGCGCGAGCCGGTGAACTTGCCGAAGTTGTGGATCACGTGGGCGTCGAGGCCGACCAGGACACGGGCCTGCTTGCGCTCGATGCCCTTGACGATGATCTCGGCGGCGCGCGACGGCTCCATCTTGGCGAGCTTCTCGTCGAAGAGCTTCGCGGTCGCGGCCTGGTCGTCCTTGGCCGAGACGCGGGCACTGCGGGCGACCGCGGTCTTGATGCCGCCGGGATGGACGGAGGTGACGCCGACCTTGTGGCCGTCGATCAGCATCTCCTCGCGCAGCGCCTCGGTGAAGCCGCGTACGGCGTACTTCGCGGCGTTGTAGAACGCCTGGTCGGGCATCGAGACCAGCCCGAAGAGCGAGGAGATGTTGACGATGTGCGCGTCGCCGGACTCGATCAGGGCCGGCAGGAAGAACTTCGTGCCGTGCACGACGCCCCACCAGTCGATGCCGATGATCCAGTCGATGTCGTCCCAGTCGAGGTCGTTGACGCGACCGCTGAGTGCGACGCCCGCGTTGTTGACCACCACGTTGACGCCGCCGAAGTGGGCGAGCACGCCCTCGGCGTACGTCTTGAAAGCCTCTCGGTCGGCGACGTCGAGCTTGTCCGCCTTGACCTCGCGGGCGCCGGCCTGCTTGGCGAGCTCCACGGTCTCGGCCAGACCCGCCTCGTTGACGTCGGAGAGCGCGAGTCGGGCGCCGCGGCCGGCGAGATTGAGCGCGAGGGCACGGCCGATGCCGGAGCCGGCTCCGGTGACCACGATCACCTTGTCGTCGAAGGACTTCATGCGGGGACACTCTCCTGGTTCGAGGTGGGCTGGTCGATGGCGGTGACGGCGTACTTGTCGACGTCGAACTTGCTGGTCAGATGGCGGAACAGGAACGTGAAGCTCGGCCACAGGGTGGTGTTGCGGCCGTGCTTGTCGAGATACCACGACGCGCAGCCGCCCTCTGACCAGACCGTGTTGGCCATCTTGTCCTGGAGGTCGTCGTTCCAGGCCGAGTTGGCGTCCTCGGTGGGCTCGACGGTGGCGTAGCCGTTGGTGCGCATCGTGCGGATGGCGTCACGGACGTACGTCACCTGGGACTCGATCATGTAGACCATCGAGGAGTGGCCCAGGCCGGTGTTCGGGCCGACCACGAAGAAGAGGTTGGGGAACTCCGGGACCGTGGTGCCCTTGTAGGCGCTCATGCCGACCTCGGCGAACCGCTCGGCCATCGTCCGGCCCTTGCTGCCGGTGATGTGGTGGGCGATCGGCAGGTCGGTGGTGTAGAAGCCGGTGGCGACGACGAGCACGTCGATCTCGCGGGTGGTGCCGTCCTTGGTGACGATCGCGTTGTCGGTCACCCGGTCGATGCCGGCGGTGATCACGTCGACGTTGTCGGCGTCCAGCGCCGGGTAGTAGGCGTTGGAGATCAGCGTGCGCTTGCAGCCGAGGGTGTAGTCGGGGGTGACCTTGCGGCGCAGCTCGGGGTCCTTGATGCCGCGGCGGATGTTGCCCTGTGCCTTCAGCTGGTGGGCCATGGTGAGCTTGGGCTGCATGGCGAGGCCGAGGACGCGGACCTCCAGGCCCCAGTAGACGGCCGCGCGGGCGACCCGCTGGACGCCGGGCACGTGCCGGAAGGCGGCCTTCTCGAGCTTGGTGTAGCGGTGCTCGTTGCGGGGGAGCACCCACGGTGCGGTGCGCTGGTAGACGTCGAGACGTCCGGCCTTCTTCTGGATCTCGGGGACGATCTGGATCGCGCTGGCGCCGGTGCCGATCACCGCGACGCGCTTGCCGGTGAGGTCGACGTCGTGGTCCCACTTCGCGGAGTGGAAGATCTCGCCCTGGAATCCCTCGATGCCCTCGATCTCGGGCAGCTTCGGCTCGCTGAGGGCGCCGGGACCGGCGATGACGGTGGTCGCTGCGTACGTCTTCTTGCCGTTCCTGCCCTCGGTCTGGACGAGCCAGCGCTGCTGGGTCTCGTCCCAGGTCGCGTCGGTCATCGCGGTGTCGAAGACGAAGCGGTCGAGGGTGCCGGAGCCTTCGGCGACGCGCTTGATGTACGCCTCGATCTCCGGCTGCGGCGAGAAGCTCATCGACCAGTCGGGGTTGAGCGCGAAGGAGTAGCTGTAGAGCTGGCTGGGTACGTCGCAGGCGGCGCCGGGGTAGGTGTTGTCTCGCCAGGTGCCGCCGACGCCGGAGCCCTTCTCGATGACGACGAAGTCACGCTCGCCGTCCTCGTCGAGCTTGATCGCCGCGCAGAGGCCCCCGAAGCCGGCACCGACGATCAGGTGGTCGACATGGGTGAGGTCAGCAGTGGTCATGGAGACGAGTGTGCTTGCTTATTGAACAAGTGTCAATAGAATGGGTCGCATGAGCCAACGGACGAGACTGACGCCCGCGCAACGACGGGAGCAGCTGCTCGATCTCGGCGTGCGTCTCTTTGCGACCCGCTCCCTCGATGAGCTCTCGATCGACGTGCTGGCGCGCGAGGCGGGCATCTCGCGCGGGCTGCTCTACCACTATTTCGGCGACAAGGTGGCCTTCCGAGAGGCAGTCGTACGCCGCGCTGCCGCCGACCTCGTGGCCCAGACCGCGCCGCCCGAGACCGGCGAGCCGGTCGAGCGACTGATGCACTCCATGGCTGCGTATGTCGACTTCGTCGACGCCAACTACGAGGGGTACGTCTCGATGGTCCGTGGCGCCGCGAGCGACCCGGTCCTGCGCGAGATCTATGACGAGGCCTTCGGTGAGCTCGGTGTCCGGATCTTCGAGACCGCGCCGTCCTTCGTCGCCGACACTCCCGCTGCCCGCCTGCTCGTCAGGGGCTGGCAAGCGATGTCGCAGGAGCTGGTGCTGTCGTGGAAGGAGGACCCCGC
>NZ_JBOHDN010000054.1:0-3047 GCF_050699375.1 Nocardioides sp.
GCTTCTTGGTGCCGACGAACATGACCGTGCCGCCCTTGGCGACGGTCTCCTTGACGAAGGCGAAGCTGCGGTCGATGTAGGCCAGCGACTGCTGCAGGTCGATGATGTAGATGCCGTTGCGGTCCGTAAGGATGAACCGCTTCATCTTCGGGTTCCAGCGACGGGTCTGGTGTCCGAAGTGGACGCCGCTCTCGAGGAGCTGGCGCATGGTCACGACTGCCATGATGTTTTTTCTCCTAGGTGTTGGCTGGTGCCGCACCGCTTTTGCTCGACCTTGCGTTTCTCGAGGTCAGGCGGGTGTTGCACGAGCCGGTCGGTTTTCAGTTTCGCGCCCATCGTGGTGATGGGCCCTGACGCCTGCGCGCGGTCCGACCTGAGCTGTCGCTCGGGACTGAGGGCCGCGCCCGCGGGCGGCCGGTGTCTCGGAGGGAGGCACCGTCGCGGTCTGCTGGCGTGCGAAGTCAGCCCACAAGGGGCTGCCGATCCAAGACTAACCGTCGGTAGGGGTCTCGGGCCAATCCTCCGACACGACGTCCAGAACGGGCCGATCAGTGTCCACAGGCGCATCTCGGGACGGGGTTATCCACAGGGCGTACGCAGCCTGTTGCTCGGGCACGTCCGGCGGAGTTGTCTCTTCGACATGAGCTTTCCCGTCCTCTCCCCTTCAACCGACCGGACCCGCGCCCTCGTCGCGGCCATGTTTCTCGTCGTCCTCATTGCCCCCGCAGGCCCAGCTCTCGGAACACCACGTGCCGAGGTGGCGCCGACCGGCGCCTCGTTGGGTGGGGCTACAGGTCACGACGAGGGTCCGAGCCCGGCCGGTTGGAGGGGAGCCCGAGAAGACGCCCCTGGCGGTGGGCGCGGGGAGGAGGTGGCTCAGGGTGAGTGGCCGTTGGCACCACAGCCCGAGGTCGTGCGCCGGTTCGACCCTCCAGACGCTCCGTGGGGCGCCGGACACCGCGGTGTAGACCTAGCCGGTCGCCCCGGCCAGGTGGTGCACGCCGCGATGGCGGGCAAGGTCGCCTTCGCCGGGGTCATCGCCGGAAAGCCGGTCGTGAGCGTCGACCACGGGACCACGCGCACCACCTACGAGCCCGTCGCTGCCACCGTGGCCGTCGGCGATCCGGTGGCGGCCGGAGCTCCTCTGGGACGCCTCGGTGTCGCCGGCTCTCACTGCTTCCCGAACGCCTGTCTGCACTGGGGCTGGATCCGCAACGCCGACGATGCCTATCTGGACCCACTGCTCCTCGTCGACGCTCCTCAGCCGGTCCGCCTCCTCCCCCTGTGGCGCACCGACCCGGCCCCTTAGCCTACGCAGGCCGCGTCATGACTTCTGGCGGCCTCGGCGGACCTTGGAGAATAGTGTGCGGCCCCACGGCTTGTAGACCGAGAGGACGACCGCGACCGTGAGGGCGGTCAGCGAGACCGCCGGCGGGAACCGTAGGTCGCTGACGTCCCCGGTCAGCCGTCCGGTCTCCGCCAAGATCTCCCCGATGGCCCGCACCTCGCCCATGCCGGGCAGCAGCACGAAGAGGATCAGCGCGACCAGCACGAGATTGACGACGAGCTTCACCACGACCCACCAGAACCGAACCAGCCCCCACTTGGTCCCCCACCCAAGAATCAGGCCGGTCGCCAGCACGATCAACGCGGCTGCGAGCATCGGACCGCCCAGGTAGGTGCCGATCACCTGCAGCGCCATGCCACGGGCGTCCGGATCACCGGATCCGGCGCCCACTGCCGCCATGATGCCGACCACGACATCGATGCCGAGCCACGCTCCTACCCCGAGGAGGTGGAGCACGAGCACTGCCTTGCGTACGCCGGGCCGCAGCCGCAGCGGCTTGCCGAGAGTCGAGTTCGTGGACATGTCCTCACCCTCGCCTCCCCGAGGTGTGCTGGCGTCCGCATGACGGCGTGGGCTGCGTACGTGATCTGGCGTAGGTCCACCAGGAGTCTGACTTCTCGGCCTGCACAGGTGACCTCTCGGCCAACATAAGTGACCTTTCGGCCTGCGCGGGTGACTTCTCGGTCAGGCGCGGGGGTGGGCCTGACGGTAGGCCTTGCGGAGGCGGTCGCTGCTGACGTGGGTGTAGATCTGGGTGGTTGCCAGGCTGGCGTGGCCGAGGAGCTCTTGGACCGAGCGGAGGTCGGCGCCGCCCTCGAGGAGATGGGTGGCGGTGCTGTGCCGCAGGCCGTGGGGACCGAGGTCGGGAGCGCCGGGTACGTCGAGGAGACGGCGGTGGACGAGGGTGCGTACGGCACGCTGGTCGAGTCGGCCGCCGCGGGCGCCGAGGAACAGCGCAGGGCCGGAGGATCCGGTGACCAGCTGAGGGCGACCGCGGACGACCCATCGATCGAGCGCACGCATCGCCGGACCGCCGAAGGGCACCATCCGCTCCTTGCGCCCCTTGCCGAGAACCCGGATGACCCGGCGTTCGTAGTCGACGTCGTCGAGGTCGAGGCCGACGAGCTCGCCGACCCGGGATCCGGTCGCATAGAGCAGCTCCAGGACCGCGATGTCGCGCATGCCGACCGCGGTGCCGTCCTCAGCGGCGGTGATCGCGGCGCCGATGAGGGACTCAACCTCGTCGGGACGCAGTACGGGCGGTAGCGGCCGATGTGCCTTCGGCGACCCGAGCGCGGCCCCCGCATCGACCTGCGCCCGCCCGGTCCGCACCAGCCATCCGCAGAAGACCCGGGCCGCGGTCGCCCGCCGGGCCAGGGTCGTGCGCGAACGGCCAGTGGTCTGCTGCTTGGCCAGCCAGCTGCGCAGCGTGCGCAGATCGATCTCGGCCGGCTCGAACCGTCCCATACGTCCGGCGTGGTCGAGCAGGCTCCGGATGTCACCCAGGTAGGCCCGGACCGTGTGGTCGGACAGACCGCGCTCCGCGCTGAGGTGTCGCTCGTAGTCCCCCAGAACCACGGCGTACGCCTCGGGCAGCTCCGCCTCCGCGGAGCCGCCCTCCGGCCCTGCCTCAGGATCAGCGCTCATCCGAGCCAGGATAGGTGGTGGGAACCGGCTGAGCGCGGACTCGCCGATGACC
>NZ_JBOHDN010000055.1:0-3127 GCF_050699375.1 Nocardioides sp.
GTGACCAGGTGACCTACTACGACGAGTCGCACCTCACCGAGTCCTGGGTCCGCCATGTCACGCCGCGCCTCGGCAGGATCCTGGGTCCGCTCGTCTAACTGGGACACGCGTTCCAGGGTTTGCCTTCACGTGCACCTTTGTGGCTTAATTGTGACCAGACGTTGCAAAACGTTTCATGCACAGCCCTGGACCCGTGGGGGAGTCCGGGGCTGTTGCTATTTCCGGACCCTCCAGGCGAGCGGATCGCCGGGTCGTTGCAAGACTCGCGAACATTTCGGCGTCGTACAGAAAGATTTGTCACTAGACTTCCGCCCGACCAAACGGTGCGCGGGAGGGACTCGGATGCCGCAGCACGATGATGCCAGGCGTTCAACGATCGGTGTGGCCGCCGGCGGTGTGCCTGCCGCTATTTGCGCTGTCCTTGCGACAGGTGTGCTCGGCGATGCCACTCTGGGCAAGGTGGCCGCCGCTGTTGCGTTCACGGCCTTGGGTTGCTTGGTCGGCCTAGCCCTGACCTGGTGGATCACTCTGCCACCCAAGTACGAGATGCCTCCGCCGCTACGGGCAACTGCATCTGTGCGCCGAGACGACGGATCAGTTGTCGGATACGCCTTTGCGGCGACTGGGTCTTTGGTCGTCACCGCACCAGGAGTGGTGAACCGCGCGCTCGGCCGAGACGAGGGCACCAAGACACCACCGCCGTCCGACTCGATGACCTGCCTGTGGGAGATCGCGCCAGGCAGCCCGGTGGACGTCCAGATTGCGCAGTGGAACGTCGAGGAGGACGCGGGAGAGGGTCCGATCTCACCTGCAGGCTATGCAGTCCTTCGTTTGGCGCCCGGACACGTACTTCCCAAGGCCGTCAGACCTGTAGTGCTGGCGAACCCGATGGTCCAGTGGAATGTGGACGCAGTCGGGTGGGTCCACGGTGGTTCGTGCAGTCTCAGCGGACAGGTCCACGAGCGCCAAGCTGGCGGAGCGTACTGGAACGGGTTGGCCCTGACGCCGCCTGGCGGTGACCTGCTCGGCGCACCACTGGTGCGGAAGTCGGATGGCAAAGTCATCGGGATGGTGGTGGGCCATCGAGGCGAGCGGTTCTGGTTTCGCCACCTCGAGAACGCAGACCTTCCGAACGATCATGGGCAGGCAGCGCTAGGTGCTGACGGTGCCCCCGCTGGTTCTGTGGTCGCGCCCGGTGCGGCTGTGTTGCCCTCGCGCAGAGTCCGACTCCTGGGCGGAGTGCTCGTGGCAGTTGCGTTGGTCGCGACCCTCCTGGCGTGTCTCCCAGGATCACCTCGGACGGCTACCGAGTGCGTGGGAAAGGCGACGGCGCTGAGCGTCGTGGTCAGCACGGAGAAGGACGGCCTCATCGAGGAGATGGCTGCGGACTTCAACGACGAGTACCGCGGCGAGGATGGCGGCTGCGCTGAGGTCGAGGTGTTCGGTGTCAACTCGGGCGAGGCGGCCGAGGCGATCGCCGACGGGTGGGTCGCACCGCCGGACGACCGGCTGGAGTGCAAGGTGGATGACCCCGAGGACTGCGAGGTCGTCGGGGCGCGCAAGCCGGACCTCTGGCTGCCGACCGAGTCGGTCTGGCCGAAGCTGCTAGCCGCCGGCGAGCTCGGGGAGGACGGCGCCGGCGAGCTGGCCGAGAATGACGGCGAGTGGACCTCGGTCGCCTCCTCTGTCCTGACGATCCTGATGCCCGAGGCGAGGCGGGAGAAGCTCTCCGGCTCGCCCGACTGGGACGAGCTGCTCACCAAGGCCGCTGGTGGCGAGCTGTCGATCGCGATCGACGACCCGATCGGCTCGACCTCGGGGATGGCGACCTCGGTCGCCCTCAACGAGGCGCTGGTCGCCGACCACAACGAGGAGGACGCGGTCGGCCTGCTGCGTGACGCGATCGCCTCGGTGCCCGACGAGCTGGCCGGCGAGGACATCACCCGCCTGATGAACCGCGTCTACCAGAACCCGGACCTGCTCGCTCAGATGGACGCCGTGGTGGCCCAGGAGCAGACCGCCTATCTCTACAACTGCCAGGACCCGCTCGGTTCCGACGACTTCTCCTGCCGCGACCCGGTGACCGACGAGGACCGCCGGATGGTCGCGGTGAGCCCGGACGACACGATCTACGCGTTCGACCACCCCGCGGTCCCGATGGCCTCGCTCGACTCCGACGACGCCAAGCGGGCCGCTTCGGAGGCCTTCGTCGAGCATCTGAGGACGAGGAAGGCGCAGCAGGAATTCCGCGCCTGGGGCTTCCGCGCCGCCGGTGAGCCGGAGAAGGTCACCGATGAGCTCCAGGACGTGGTCGATGCCGACGACGTCGAGTCCGTGACCCCGTGGCCGGAACCGAAGACGGTCAACCAGTGGCGGCACCAGTGGCAGAACGTACGCCTTCCCGTACGCGTGCTGCTCTCCGTCGACACCTCGGGCTCGATGGAGCAGATCAACGGTCAGGACCGCCGGGTCCGTCTCGACGGGTTCACCGACGCCTGCACCGACGAGAAGACCGACAACCCGACGTACCTCCAGGTCGCGAAGAGCGCGGCCCTCAACGCCATCGGGGAGCTCAAGGACGGTCGCGACTCGGTGGGCCTGGACTGGTTCCCGCTCGCCGGAAAGGACACCTCGACCGAGATCAAGCCGCTGAGCGGCGCGACCCGTGCGCAGCTCAAGCGCGAGATCTGTGAGCTGACGGCCTTCGGCGAGACACCGTTGTACGACGCGATCCGCGACGGAAGCGCCTCGGTCGACGCCTCCGAGACCGAGGTCTCGGACCGTACGGTGATCGTCCTCCTCTCCGATGGCGGCCAGAACCCGCCGCAGAGCCTCGACGCACTGATGGAGGAGATTGGCGGTGAAGGCGCGGTCCCGGTCATCGCCGTCGGGATCGGCGACCAGGCACCCATCGATGTGCTCGGCAGGCTGACCGAGGAGACCGGGGGAGCGCTGCGCAACCTGAGCGAGCCCGCGGACGTGGCCAATCTCGACCGCGTCCTGGTCGACGTCTTCCAGGGGCTCGCCGGGAAGGTCTCTTGACGAGCCCGCCGCTTGGCGCCTTCTCAGCCTCTCCTGGGAGGATGGGCGGGTGAATGAGCAGCGACCACGCGATGTGGCGATCCTC
>NZ_JBOHDN010000056.1:0-4323 GCF_050699375.1 Nocardioides sp.
GCCGGAGCCACGGCCCGGGCCGCCGCCGGGGCCGCGACCGGAGGCGCGACCGGCACCGCGACCGGCACCGCCGGGCTCAGTCGGTGGCGAGCTCCTCGGCGTACAGCGCCGCCCCGACCGCCCCCGCGGTGTTGAGCAGCTTCGCCGGGATGATCTCGGTGTCCAGCTCGAGAAGCGGCAGGAACTCCGACGCTTCCTTCGAGACCCCTCCGCCGACGAGGAATAGGTCGGGCGAGAAGAGCATCTCCAGGTGCTGGTAGTACTTCCGCAACCGCTTGGCCCAGTGCTTCCAGGTGAGCTCGTCGCGCTTGCGGGCGATGTTGGATGCCCGGCTCTCGGCATCGTGCCCGTCGAGCTCGAGGTGGCCGAGCTCGGAGTTGGGGACGAGCACGCCGTCGTTGAGCAGCGCCGTGCCGATGCCGGTGCCGAGGGTCGTCATGATCACCAGCCCGCGCCGGCCCTTAGCGGCGCCGTAGCGGACCTCGGCCAGGCCTGCCGCGTCGGCGTCGTTGACCACGTGCACGTCGCGCCCGGTGGCCGCGGTGAAGATCGCGTCGGCGTCGGTGCCGATCCAGGACTTGTCGATGTTGGCAGCGGAGTGGACGACGCCGTGGCGTACGACGCCGGGGACGGTCACGCCGACCTTCCCGTCATAGTCCGGGAACTGCGAGAGCAGCTCGACGAAGATCTCCGCGATCGCCTCGGGGTTGGAGTTCTCGGGAGTCGGGATGCGTACACGTTCCTCGGCGAACTCGCCGGTGGCGAGGTCGATCGGGGCACCCTTGATGCCCGTGCCGCCGAAGTCGATGCCGAAAGGCAGGCTCGTCGTCATGTCCCCATCCTTGCGCAACCGCCCCTGGGCGTACGTCATCTTCTTCCAGATCTATCTGGGACACGTGTATTTACAACTGGGTCTGTGACGTACGACACTTGACAGATCATCCCGTTCTGTCCAAGGGGTAAGTGATGGAGACCGCCAACAGCACAGTGCCCGACGGCTCGACCGAGCAGTGGCGCGACAAGAAGCGCTATCTGTGGCTGCTGGGGCTGGTGGTGCCGATCCTGGGGTTCATCGCGATCGGTGGCTGGCACCTGACCGACATCGGCGTCTTCCTGTGGACCGGGCCGATCATCATCCTCGTCGTCGTCCCGCTGATCGACCTCTTCACCGGCCTCGACAAGTCCAACCCGCCCGACGACATGATCGAGGCGCTGGAGAACGATCGCTACTACCGCTGGGTCGTCTACTCCTACCTCCCGCTGCAGTACGTCGTCTTCATCGGCGGCATGGCCATCGTCGCCCACGGCGCGCTCGACGGCCACACGATGAGCATGGTCGACCGGGTCGGGCTGGCCATCTCGGTCGGCTGCATCGGCGGGATCGGCATCAACACGGCCCACGAGCTCGGCCACAAACGCGAGGACGTCGAGCGCTGGCTGTCCAAGATCGCGCTCGCGCAGAGCTTCTACGGACACTTCTACATCGAGCACAACCGCGGTCACCACGTCCGGGTCGCGACGCCCGAGGACCCGGCCTCGGCCAAGTTCGGCGAGTCTTTCTACGCGTTCTGGCCGCGCACGGTCTCGGGGTCCCTGAAGAACGCGTGGAAACTGGAGAGGAAGAGGTACGCCCGCCGCGACCGCCACCCGTTCCGGATCGGCAACGACGTGCTCAACGCCTGGCTGATGTCCGCGGTGCTGTGGGGCGCGATGATCGTGTGGCTCGGGCCGATGGTGATCCCGTTCCTGCTGATCCAGGCCGTGGTCGGGTTCTCGCTGCTCGAGGTGATCAACTACATGGAGCACTACGGGATGCTGCGGCAGCGGCTCGGCCGGCGCTACGAGCGGGTCGATCCCAGCCACTCGTGGAACTCCAACAACATCGCGACCAACGTGCTGCTCTACCACCTGCAGCGCCACAGCGACCACCACGCCAACCCGATCCGGCGCTACCAGACGCTGCGCGACTACAAGGAGTCCCCGGTGCTGCCGACCGGCTACGCCGGGATGATCCTGCTCGCCGTCGTCCCTCCGCTCTGGCGCCGGGTGATGGACCCCAGGGTGCTGGCGCACTTCGACGGCGACCTGTCGCGCGCCAACCTGCTGCCGCGCAAGCGGGACCGGATCCTGGCGAAGTACCCGCCGCCCGCCGCCGACCGGGCCGAGGCCGGCGACGACACCGTCCCTCGGGTCGTCGCCCAGGAGGTGCTCGCCGCCCGCTGTCCCGGTTGCGGCTACACCTACCGCGTCGAGGAGGGCAACGAGGCCGAGGGGTTCGCCGCCGGGACGGCGTGGGCGGACGTACCGGACGACTGGTGCTGCCCAGACTGCGGCGTCCGGGAGAAGGTCGACTTCGTCCCGCTGGCCACCGACTCGGTCTCCTGAAAGGGACGCTGGCCCGGGTTCGATGCGCGGGCGAGGGAGCTTCGCCCTAGACTTTGCCTTCATGGGGGCCGTCGTACCTGAATCCACGCGTCAGCGGATCCTCGACGCCGCCGTCGAGATGACCACCGAGGCAGGGTGGGCGAGCGTGACGATGTCGCGCATCGCCGAGCGGTGCGGCATCAGCCGGCAGACGGTCTACAACGACATCGGTGCCAAGCCGGCCCTGGCGAAGTCGCTGATCCTGCGCGAGCTGGAGCAGTTCCTCGCGGTGGTGAGCACGGCCTTCGACGAGGAGGACGAGTTCATCGCGGCGATCCGCCGGGCGACGTACGCCGTCCTCGACCGCGCCCAGGACAACAAGCTGCTGCATGCGGTGGTCTCGGCCACCCACGGTGCCGACACCGAGCTGCTGCCCTACCTCTCCAGCCACAGCGAGGGGCTCCTGGACTATTCGACCGAGATCATCCACAAGCACATCACCAGGTTCGACCACGGGCTCACCCCGGTACAGGCGGAGGCGGCCATCGAGATGATGGTCCGGGTGGTGCTCAGTCATGTCATGCAGCCCACCAAGTCGCCCGCCGAGACCGCGGACGACATCGCCTGGCTGATGTCACGGGTCCTGAGTGCGTGAGCCTGGGTTACTGGTGAGTTGGGTGATCACCAGCCCTCGCCTAATCTTCCTGCGGGGAGGTATCAGGATGCGAAAGGTCTCGTTGAGAGCGTCCGCGGCGATCGCGGTGGTCCTGGTAGTGACCCTGGCCGCCTGCGCGGGCGAGCCGTCGAAGCCGGGTTCGGCGAGCAGCAGCCCGAGCCGCAGCACCGGCGAGGCCGATGACTCCTCGAGCAAGAGCCCCGTCGCCGATCCGTCGCACGCCGTCGAGATCCCCGGCAAGCGCGAGGGCACCCTGCACTCCACCGACCTGCTGATCCTCTCCGAGAAGACGCTGTCCTCCTCCGACGTCAAGAAGATCGGTGGCCTCGACGGCGTCTCCGGCGTCGAGCAGATCTCCATGGCCCAGGTCAGCGTCCAGGGGCGGTTGGTGAAGGTGGTCGCGGTCGACCCGTCGACCTATCGCAACTTCGCCCCCTTCCAGAGCGCCGACTCCGACGAGGTCTGGCAGCGCGTCGCCGGGGGCGAGGTGGCGATCGACCCCGAGCGCCAGGACGACCTCCCTGCCGACAAGGACGGGTTCGTGACCCTGGGGTCCAGCAAGGACGCCACCTCGGTCCACGTGGGCGCCTTCGCGCCCCAGCCGCCGGGCCTCGCCTCGGCCGTCGTCAACCACAAGTGGGGCGAGGAGATGGGCATGGAGAAGGGCAACGCGCTCCTGGTCTCCACCGCATCCATCGCGCCCAACCGGGTCGTCAAGCCGATCCAGAAGGTCGTCGGCTCGGACGCCTCCATCCAGCGCCTCGACGTCGTCGCCCGGGCCGGCCTGGACCCGAACGCGCCCCAGAAGGCGTACGTCGTCGGCACCGTCGCCGAGGCCGTCGGCAACTACACCTACCGGGCCAACGGCGACGGCACCATCACTCCCGCCTCGAGCTGGGTGAGCTCCCACATCGTGACCGCCCAGGTGCCGATCCTCGGCTCGGTGACCTGCAACAAGGTGATGGTCCCGCAGCTGCGCGCGGCACTGCAGGAGGTCGTCGACCGGGGGCTGGCCAAGACGATCGACCCGAAGCAGTACGCCGGGTGCTACTACCCCCGCTTCATCGCCAACTCCACCCAGCTCTCCAACCACGCCTTCGGCACCGCCGTCGACCTCAACACCGCCGGCAACCAGCGCGGCACCGTCGGCGAGATGGACCGCACCGTCGTCTCCATCTTCGAGCGCTGGGGCTTCACCTGGGGCGGCAACTGGAAGTGGACCGATCCCATGCACTTCGAGATGAACCGCATCGTCAAACCGGGCTGATCCGGCGGCGAGGGCA
>NZ_JBOHDN010000057.1:0-40435 GCF_050699375.1 Nocardioides sp.
CGGGCTCAGATGGCGGCGCCCACCAACACCGCCACTGCCGAGACGACGAGTGTGCCGATGACGAGCGGTCGTAGTCGAGCGGGCGATACCCGATGGAAGAGGGCGTCGCCGAGCCGCCATCCGACGGGCAGCCCTGCGACGCCACCGAGGGTGAGCAGCAGCACCTCCACATCGACGTGGCCGAGGACGAGGAAGGCCGCGACCGCGACGAGGTCCTGGCCGGCAAACACGGTCTGGAGGGTTGCTCGGTAGCACCTCGGGTCGCGGTCGATGAGCACCATCACCAGAGGCGGGCCGTTCATCCCGGTGGACGTCAGGAGCGCCCCGCTCACGATGCCGGCCACCGGAAGGCCACGACGTCCGATCTTCGGCCCGATCGCCATCAGCAGCACCAGGACAAGCATCACCACGGCGATCCCGGCCGTGAGCACGCGCTCGTCGGCCATCGTCAGCAGCACCAGCCCGATCGGCATCCCGATGATCCCTGTGAGCGTCAGCAGCAGGCTGTCTCGCCGGTCGACGTACGCGCGCTCGCGCAGTGCGATGCCTGCGGTGAGGACCAGGCTGACAGCCGTCGCCGCGACGACCGCACGGGCCGGGTCGGTCACGAGGAGCAAACCGGGCACGGCCGCGAGGACGGACCCGAAACCGGTCACCGCCTGGACGAGCGCGGCGACGACGAACACCAACAGCGCAACCCCGGCGAGGGTGAAAATCTCGGTCAACTCGGGACCGGTTCAGCCGGCCAGAGGCGCGTGTCGAGGCCACGGCGCGGTGCGCTCGAGCTGACCGGCCAGCGACAGCAGCAGACCGTTGGGGTCGAAGTCGGAGGGAACTGACATCGCCGAACCTCCGGTCACGTTCGCCAGACTGGTGGACCCGGCCATGCCGGGTGCCAGCGAGTACCTAACCTCGGGCTTCGTGGTGTCGAGGACGCCGAGTTCGGGCGTACGCATGCACAGCGTGGGGGTCAGCACGACGTCGACGCTATCGAACAGCGTCGCGGTCGCGAACCCGACCTGCTTCGAAGCCCTCGAGAGCGCGCAGCAGGTCAGCGAGCGGTTTAGCGGTCGCACATCGTCCAGTCCACCGGACTATCTGAGTGCTGAAGAGAACGGGGCTCGAGTGTTCAGTATCTGTGGAACCCGCGGCCGGTCTTGCGGCCGAGGAGACCCGCATCCACCATCCTGGCGAGCAACGGCGGCGGCGCGTAGAGAGGCTCCTTGAACTCCTCGTAGAGCGACTCGGCGACCGCCTTGGTCGTGTCCAGACCGATCAGGTCGGCCAGAGCCAGCGGGCCCTGCGGGTGCGCCGCGCCGCGTACCAGGCCCTCGTCGATGTCCTCGGCGGTGGCGAAGCCGGACTCCAGCATCCTGATCGCCGAGAGCACGAACGGGATGAGCAGGGAGTTGACGACGAAGCCGGCCCGGTCCTGGCAGTCGATCGCGCGCTTGCCGAGGTCGTCCTGCACGAAGGCCCGGGCCCGCTCGACGGTCTCGTCGCTGGTCAGCAGGCTGGGCACCAGCTCGACAAGGGTGAGCACCGGCACCGGGTTGAAGAAGTGCACGCCGACCACTTGACCGGGCCGGTTCGTCGCGACGGCCAGCTTCATGATCGGGATCGAGGACGTGTTGGACGCGAGCACCGCCTCGGGACCCTGCACCACGTTGTCGAGCCGCCCGAACAGCTCGATCTTGGCTCCCTCGTCCTCCGCGATCGCCTCGACCACGATGTCCCGATCGGCCAGCGCGTCCAGGTCGACCTCGACCCTGATCCGGTCCAGGATCTCGGCGGCGCCGACGATCTTGCCCCTGCGCTCCGCGCGCTCCAGCGACGCCTCGAGACGCGCTCGTCCGGCGGCGGCCGCCTGCACGCTCGACTCGATCACGACGACGTCCTTGCCGGCGCGTGCGGATACCTCGGCGATGCCGGCGCCCATGAGTCCACAGCCGACCACGCCCACCAGTTCAATTCCCGTCAACGTTCTTTCTCCTTCGATCGTGTCCACGACTCAACTGTGTTCAAAGTGCGCACAGGTCACCCAGGCTCAGGGCCAGCGTGACCACACACAGGCCGCCGGCAACAGCTGCGACCGCCAGCGGGAGCCTGCCGTCGCACAACATCAGCTCGAACTCGGGCTCGGACTGCGATGCCGTCGCCCAGCGCCCTCGTCGCAGCTTCGTCAGTCCGGTCCAGACGGCGATGATCATCACCGCGCCACCCGCCACCACCAGCACCGGTGCCGAGTCCTCGATCGCCAACCGACTCACGACAAGTGCCGCAACTGCCAACGACAGGCTCGTACGACGCCAGGCGATCGTTGTGCGCTCCTGCTGGAGTCCCTCGGCGGGCGTCGCGGGTCCACTCATCCGCGCGACCCGACGACGATCATCACGATCGACACGGCGGCCACCGCAACGACGACAAGAACGCCCATCGCATTGGAGGGCAACGGTTGGCCCTGACGCATCGCCCGCTCGGTCCTCACCCAGCCATGCCAGGCGTGGACCGCGCAGACGAGCCCCGACAGCGCAAGCAGCGCGGACGCGCTCCGCTGCACGAGATCCGAGACGGTGAGGTCGATCGCGTGCACAGCAGCGGCACCCGCAAGCAGGGCAAGGCTCGTTCGGATCCAGGCGAGGAACGTGCGCTCGTTGGCGAGCGAGAAGCGTGGGTCGGGTTCGGATCCACCCGCGTAGACAGTCAAAGGCCACCGCCGTGCGTTGTCAGTCACTGGTGGCATCCGTCGACGCTCCTCTTCCGCAGCTCGTCGTCGGCCAGCAGAGACGCCTCCAACAACGAGCTCCCAGCACGTTCGTGTGCGGCGATGCGAGAGTTCCAGCTCATCAGGTCGGCGTGGCTCTGGATGATGAAGCTCTTCGCCGCCGGGTTGAGCGCGCCGGGACGATGAACGATTCCGAACGGGGTGCGGATGTCGGGCCGGGTCTCGCACACCGTCGCACCCAGACGATGGGCCGCAGTGGCCATCCGTAGCGGAAGGAAGGCGCTGGCCGCGCCGTTCAGGACGAGCGTCAGCTGCGCGTGGCGGTTGGGAACCTGCGCGGCGATTCGAGGCGAGACCGACTCACGACGAAGGACGGTCGCCACGATGTCGTTCTCGCGCGATGCCGCGCTGCTCACCGCGAGCGGGACTCCTTGTAGATCGGAGATCGCGATCGGGCCGGCCCCACCCGCCGTGCCAGGAGGTTGCACGAGCAGGAGTCGCTGGACGCCGAGCTCGACTCGCTCGAGGTTCTCGGTCGGAATCGGGAAGGTCGTGAAGCCGAGCTCGCAGTGGCCGGTCAGCACCTCGTCACAGAGCTCGGTGGCGCTGCCGAACTCGAACAGGTCGATCCGGATGTCGGGGTGCAGCTTGGTGAAGGACCCGCTCCAGGCTGCCACGGCTTCGCTCGACATCTCCGGCATCGTGCCGATCGTGATCGACCCGACGTGAAGATCCCTGGCCTCACGCATGATGTCCTGCGCTGCCAACAGGCCCGCCAGCACGCTCCGCGCAGGCTCGACGAGCAGCTGGCCGGCGGAGTTGAGGACCAGGTTGCGGCCGGTCCGATGAAACAGGGTCAGCTTGAGCTCGCGCTCGAGCTGCCGGATGCTCTGCGAGATCGTGGCCTGGGCGACGTTGAGGTGGTTTGCGGCCCGGTTGACCCCGTCGCACTCGACCACGGCGAGAAAGTACTCGAGCTGACGGATCTCCATACGGGCCATCCTCTCGTTCGTCCCGGATTGTGCCAATGACGTCGACATTCAGGCTCGGTAGGTGTTCGGGAGCGTGCCGTCGGTCGCGACCTGCTTGATCATGGCTCGCCCGAGATTCCTCTCGTGGATGGGCGAGGAACCTTCGTAGATGCGCAGCGCGCGTACGTCGCGCCACATCCGGGGCACGGGGTGCGGGCCGACGATGCCTTCGCCGCCGAGCAGCTGGACGCAGCGGTCGGCCACCCGACCGACCATCTCCGAGCTGAACAGCTTGGCGGCGGCGATCCGGTGCCGAGGGATGGAGCCCTCGTCGAAGGCGCGCGCGCACTCTACGGTCAGCGATCGGCCGGCCTCGAGCTCGGCGAAGCTCCCACCGAGCGTTGCCTGGACCGCACCGAGCTCAGCGATCGCGGAACCGAACTGCCGGCGCGAGTTCACGTGCGTCGTGGTCTCCTCGAGCAAGCGGGTCCCCTGACCGATGCATGTGGCGGCCACGTGGAGCCGGGCGTGATTGATCCCGCGCAGCGCCATCGTCAGGCCGACCCCCTCCACCCCGCCCAGCAGATTCTCGACGGGCACCTCGACGTCTTCGAGGTGGATCTCCCCGACCGGGCCCTCCGCGTGACCGTTCATGATCGCGGGCAGAGCGGTGCGCACACCATTTGAACCGGCATCGACGATGAACGCCGAGATCCCCTCGGCGCCCGGCTTGGATTGGTCGGTGCGGGCGAAGACGACGAACGCGTCGGCCCAGGCAGCGTTGGTGATGTAGCGCTTGCTGCCGTTGAGCACATACGTGCCGCCACTTCGCACAGCCGTGGTCGTCAGGCTGCTGGCGTCAGAGCCGGCTTCCTCCTCGGTGAGGGCGAACGCTGTGACCAGCTCGCCCGCGGCCATCGCCGGCAGGAGTCGCTGACGCTGTTCTTCAGTGCCATGGTCGAGGATCGCCTGCGAACACAGACCTATCACCGTCGAGAAGCGTGAACGGTACACGCAGGAGGCACGCGTGAACTCGAAGGTCAGCCGTACCTGCTGCTCCATCGTCCATTCGAGTCCGCCGTAGACGCGCGGGATCGTGATGGCGAACAGGCCGAGCTCTGCCATCCGGACGACGATGCGGGGTGGCACGGCGCCCGCCTCCACCATCTCGTTCTCGGCCGGGATGAGCTCGTTCTCGGTGAAATCGGCGATCACCTTGAGGTAGGTGTCGAAGTCGTGGTCGAAGATTTCGGGGTTGATCATGGTTGTTCCTTACGATTTGTCAGTCGGTGGCGACGACGCGAGCGGCGATCAGGTCGTCGATCTCTGTAGAGCTGAAGCCGAGGTCGGTCAGCAAGGAGCAGGTGTGCTGGCCGTGCTTCGGCGCGCTCACTGAGGTCGTACGGCGACGCCCCTCGAGCGTGAATGGCAGGCCCGGGCTGGTGAAGGACGAGCCGTCCGGGCCGGCGACGTCGACGAGCACGCCGGAGGCGAGAACGTCCTTGTCCTTGACGATCTCGTCGAAGGAGCGCACCGAGCCGGCGACGATCCCTGCCTCGAGCAGCTGCTCGACTGCCTCCTCGCGGGTGCGGTTGGCGAAGGCCTCGTTGATCGCGGCGACCATCGCGGGGCGGTTGGCCACCCGGGCCGGGTTGTCGACGAACCGCGGGTCGTCGATCATGTCCGGTCGCCCGATGAGAGTGCACAGGGTCGACCACTTCTGTCGGGTGTAGGCCGAGATGACGATCGTTCCGTCGGACGCCTCGAACGCATCCGCGGCCGGCGCGGCGTACGGCTGGCCGTTGCCCTTGCGTCTCGGCGCCACTCCCGTCACGGTGTACTCGCCCCAGGCGGCAGCCTGCACCGACAGGGCTGATTCCATCAACGACGTCTCGACATGGGTCCCCCGGCCGGTCGACGTGCGGGTGTACAGCGCGGCCAGGATGCCCGTGACGAGCGCGTTGGCGGCTGCCGTGTCGACAGCGTGGAAGCCGACACGCTGCGGCTCGCCGTCGGCGACGCCGGTCGTGTGCATCATCCCGAACTCGGCCTGCGCGGCGATGTCGAGGCCCGGACGTGCCTTCGAGGGACCGCGCGTCCCGAAGCCGGTGATGCTCGCGTAGATCAGACTGGGGTAGCGCTCCATCAGCTCTTCGGCACCGAGTCCGAGACGTTCGGCCGAGCCGACCCGGAAGTTCTGGATGAGCACATCCGTGTCCTCGAGCAGCCGGTGCATGATGGCGTTACCGGACTCGTGCGACAGGTCGAGAGCGACACTGCGCTTGTCGCGGTTGAAAGCTCGCATCATCGAGTCACCGAATGCACCGATTCCCCGGGTCTGATCGCCGGCCAAGCTCTCGATCTTGATCACGTCTGCACCCAGGTCGGAAAGCGACTGAGCTGCGCTGGGCCCGGCGATGTACTGGCCGAGGTCGAGCACTCGGATGCCGGCCAAGGGGCCCGCGGCGATCATCGGGTCACCTGCGCGGCGTACTGGTTCGTCAGCCTCTCGAGCGTGGCACGGGCCCGCTCGGGATTGAGCATCAGGCCGCCGATGACACCGAGGACGCAGACCGCGAGTCCGACGTAGAGGAAGCCGGTCGCATAGCCCTCGGCCGGCGTCGCGGCGTGGTCGACGATGACGCCCAAGACGTACGGGGCCACGATTCCGGCGACGCTGTAGGCGGCGATGATGCAGCCGAAGAAGGCGACGCGCTGGTGCGCGGGGAGAAAGTCGGAGGCACCGGCGAAGGCCACCGAGAAGGCGACGCTGTTGACGGCGAACCCGCAGACCACGAGGAACAGCTGCAGCGGACCCGGCTCGAGGCGTGTGAACAGGATCATCGACAGGCCGCCGAACAGCAGGAACGCGGTTGTCAGGTAGCCGCGCGCGACCCGCGACGAGTGGCCCCGACGCAGGAGCCGCCCGGAGATCACGCCGGCCGAGAGCAGGACGACGACCGCGACGGCGTAGGGCAGCGTCACCAGGGTGCCGACGGAGCCGGCGGAGTAGCCGAGTCCTTCGCGGAGGTAGGCGGGAAGCCAAGCGACTTTGAGCGAGGAGATCAGGTAACCGGCGAACGACAGCATCACCAGTCCCCAGAAGCTGCGGAGCATCAGCAGCCGGTGGAAGGGGACGGCGATGTGGCCGTTGGGGTCGACATCGGCTTTGGCCGCGACGATCGACGAGACGTTCTTCCGGAACGGCAAACGCTCCGAGAACCAGAACCAACCCACCAGCCACATCAGCCCGACGGCCACGAGCACGATGAAGGCGGCGTGCCAGTGCCAGGTCAGGATCACCCAGGTGAGGGTGGGAGCAGCGATCAGCGGGCCGATCGACGACCCGGCGTTGACGATCGCACCGGCGAATGCGCGGCGCTCCGGCGCGAAGCGGTCGGCCACGATGGACTGGCACAGCGCATGCGCCGGACCCTCGAAGAAGCCGAGCGCGATGCGGGACGCGACGAGCACCCCGAACGAGGTCTGCACCATCAGCGGTGCCATGCACAGGACCCAGGAGAGCATCAGCAGCCCGGCGCCCCACGTGTAGGAGATCTTGCGCAGCGCGGCCGACAGGACGACTGCACCGATGGCGAACATCCAGAAGAACGCGCTGGAGAGGAGTCCGTACTGGCTGGCCGAGAGGCCGAGATCTTCGCGGATCTGAACGCTCGCCAGCCCGATCGCCGCCTTGTCGGCGAAGTTCAGTGTGAAGAAGAGGAACAGGAACAGGACGATCCCCCAGGCTCGCTTGTCGAGCGAGGGCTTCGTTCCTGTAGTGGGTGGGGCTGGGTGGGTTGTCGTCATGATGACCTTCTCGAGGAGTGAGTTGGCGACGCCTGCGATGCGGGTGATCGACATCACAAGAACACTCCTCACAGTGGGGCCGGTGGTGCGTCCGATCAACGGGCGATTCGATGTCGGTCCGTTCGGCCTGCCCTATATCCCCAGGTCAGCGAGCACCCGAGGCCCCCTGCAGTCTGTCATCTAGGCTGAGGCCATGGACCCCCGCCAGCTGGAGTACTTCCTGGCGGTAGTCGAGCACGGCGGGATCAACCGTGCCGCCACTGCGCTCCGCGTGGCGCAGCCGTCGATCTCCCAGTCGCTTCGCAGGCTGGAGAAGGACGTCCAGGCCACGCTGTTCCACCGTGTGGGGCGCGGCGTTGTGCTCTCGGCGGCCGGAGAGGCCCTGATCGGTCCGGCGCGGCAGGTGCTCCGCGACCTGGACCTGGCCCGTGAGGCTGTCTCCGCAGTGAACCACCTGCAAGGTGGTCGCATCGACATCGCCGCGCTGTCCGACACCTCGACCGATCCGCTTTCGGTGTGGGTCGCCCAGTTCCGGGTGAAGTATCCACTGGTTCACCTCCGCGTCGAGGAGCGAGACCGGCTCGGTGAGGTCATCGACATGGTCAAGGACGGAGCCTGCGAGCTCGGCATCACTGTGCTGCCGGTGCGCGTCAACGACCTCGCCCACCACTTTCTGGTCGACCAGCACTTCGTGGTGGTCTTCCCGCCCGGCACACCCACTGACCTGCCCGACATCGTCGAGGTCAGCTCGCTCGACGGCGTCCCGATCGTGATGGGCGAACGCAACACGACCAGCCGCGACAACGTCGAGTCGATGTTGCGCGCCGGCGGCGTCGAGCCGCTCGTGGCAGTCGAGGTGCCGCAACGGGGCGCAGTCGTGCCGATGGTTCTCTCCGGTGCGGGCGCAGCGATCCTTCCGCAGCGCATCGCGCTCGAGGCGCGCCAACGAGGCGCAGTCGTGCGCGACCTGAGCCCCCACGTGTCCCGGTCCATCGGGGCGATCCATCGTCCCGACCGCCTCACGCCCGCGGCGGCGATGTTCCTCGACTACACGAAGCAGCAGCTGGCGTCGTGGGAACGCGCGGTTCGTCGACGTATGGACGCAGGCGCCTCGCGGGTGGAGGCAGCCGCCGAGGTGGTCGTCGCAATCGAACGCAGACAGCGAGAGCGGTTCGAAGAGATCGGGCCCATCTACCCCCGTTCGCCCGCGGACGAGTAGTCCTTCGCTCCGTCCCACCAGCGGCCAGCCAACGCACAACTGATAGCCCAAGCCTATATTGCCTAACACTTTTTGGTCTTGGACGCTGTCAGTGCTCCTGGCGTTTCATGTGACGTAGTCCACAACGAAACGGCCACCAGGGAGCGACTCATGGCAGCACAGGTCACCTGCTCGATCACCGGACCGATCGCGAACATCACCTTGCGCAACACCGAGCGGCGCAACGCCTTGTCGGTGCAGCTGCTCGGCGAGCTGTACGACACTCTCGGCCGGATCGAGGCGAACCCCGATGTGCACGTCGTCGTGCTCACCGGCTCGGGGCGCGCCTTCTGCGTCGGTGCAGACCTCGCGGCAGCACCGGAGACGCGGTCCCTGCGACGCGACTCCGTCGCAGCCGACACCGCGCGACTTCGCAGTGCGGGCCGCGTCGCTCAACGGCTGTACGAGATGCCGCAGATCACCGTCGCCGCGATCAACGGCGCATGTGCCGGTGCCGGGTTGTCCCTCGCGTTGGCCGCCGACCTGAGGGTCGCGACGCGCAGTGCCGTCTTCAACACGGCCTTCCTCACCGCCGGGCTCTCCGGCGACCTCGGCGGCATCTGGTTCCTCACCCAGATCCTGGGAGCCGCGAGGGCTCGCGAGCTCTTCCTCCTTCCCGAAAGGTTCGACGCCGCCCGCGCCGAGCAGCTCGGGCTGGTCACCTCGGTCAGCGACGACGGGGCGTTCGACCAGCTCACCCGCGACGTCGCATCGCGACTTGCGGGGGCCGCACCCCTCGCCGCTCGGGCGATGAAGCAGAACCTGCTCGACGCCACCCACATGCCGCTCGCCACCTATCTCGGACCGGAGGCGGAGCGGATGGTCCGCTCCTTCCACACCGACGACGCCGGCGAGGCCGCGTCGGCATTCCTCCAGCGCCGCGAGCCCGCCTTCGCGGGCCGCTGAGTACATCGACCCCGGGAGAGAACCATGACAATGCCCACCACCGAGCAGCTCGACGTGCGCCCCGCCGCGGCGCCCGACCAGACCGCGTTCAGACGACGCGCCTGGACGATCACGATCCTGCTTCTCGTCTTCATGCTCCTGAACTTCGCCGACAAGGCGGTGGTCGGATTCGCCGGCGTCCAGATCATGGACGACCTCGACATCTCCGCCAGCAGGTTCGGGCTGCTCCAGAGCGCCTTCTTCTGGCTCTTCGCCGTCGGCGCGATCACAATCGGTGCGCTGACCTCTCGGATCGACGCGCGCTGGCTGGTCGCGGGCCTGATGCTGGTCTGGGTGCTCACCATGGCACCGCTGATGTGGCCGCTCGCCTTCACCGCGGTGCTGGTGTGCCGGATCGCCCTCGGGTTCGCCGAGGGCCCGGCGTACGCATTGTGCACCCACATCGTGCACTCGTGGTTCCCACCGGAGAAGCGCGGCCTGCCCGCGGGGGTGATCACCGCAGGCGCCTCGATCGGCCCGTTGATCGCTGCTCCCCTGCTGACCTGGGTGATCGTCACCTGGTCGTGGCACGCGGCCTTCGGCGTGCTGACCGTCGCGGGCCTGCTGTGGTTGACCGCCTGGCTGGTCCTCGGCCGGTCCGCACCTCCCGAGGGCAGCGTGCTCGCCACCAGCGTCGTCGTCGACCCCGACACCGTCCCGGTCGAGGCCCCGCTGCGGGTCCTCCTCACCACCGGCACCGTGATCGGCACCGCGCTGCTGACCTTCTTCGCCTACTGGTCGACGACGCTGAAGGTGGCCTGGCTCCCGCTCTTCCTCAGCCAGGGCCTCGGCTACGACGCCGTCACGAGCAGCCGACTGATCACCTTCCCGTACGCAGTCGCAGCCGTCGCCGCCGTCGGTGCCGGCCTGGCCTCGAACCGGCTCACCGAGCGCGGTGTCAGCCGCCGCATCACCCGTGGATACTTCGCCGGCGGACTGGTCGTGCTGGCCGGTCTCTCGATGTACGTGTTCACCATCATCGACCGCGGTCCCCTGCAGATGGTGTTCATCACCCTTGCCTTCTCGATGAACTCCGCGGCGTACGCCGTCGCGTTCGTCGCGATCGGTGACGTCGTCCATCCGAAGCGCCGCGGCACCGTGCTCGGCTGCCTGGTCGCGTTCTACAGCATGGCGGGTGTGCTCGCGCCTCTGCTGCTCGGCCACCTCGTCGACGCAGCGCCCGATGCGATCACCGGCTACAACAACGGCTTCGCGGTCACCGGTCTCCTGATGGCGGTCGGAGGGGTCCTGTCCTTGCTCCTGGTACGACCCGAACGTGACCTCGCGCGCATCCGCGAGCGAGTGGGGGTGGCCCGATGAGCGCCCCGCTGGAAGGCGTCCGCGTCATCGACTTCGGACAGTTCATCGCCGCACCGGCCGCGACGCAGGTGCTGGCCGACCTCGGTGCCGACGTGATCAAGGTCGAGCCGGTCACCGGCGAGGCCGCCCGCATCATCGGGGTGTACGGGGAAGCGATCCTGCGCACCTACAACCGGGGCAAGCGCGCAGTCGCGCTCGACCTCAAGGATCCGCGTGGACGTGCCATCGCCGAGCGGCTGATCGCCGAGGCCGACATCGTCGTGCAGAACCTGCGGCCCGGCGTCATGGAGAGCTTCGGCCTCGACGCCGCCAGCGTCCGCGCCAAGCACCCCGGTGTCGTCTACGCCACGGTCAGTGGCTTCGGCCTGCACGGACCCTCGCGCAACCGGCCGGGGCTCGACATCGCAGCCCAGGCCGAGAGCGGCATCATGTGGGTGACCGGCGCGGCCGACGGTGAGCCGCAGCGTGTGGGCTTCCCTGTGGTCGACGCAGCAGCCGCCCATGTCTTCGCCCAGGCCGTGCTCGGGGCATTCGTCCGCAAGCTGCGCTTCGGGCTCGGCGACGAGGTGGAAGTGTCGCTGCTGGAGGTCGCCGTACACCTGCAGGGTCCCAACTGGGGCGAGTTCCTCCTCACCGGCAAGAGCCCGAGCCGCTGCGGCAACGGCCAGCCGAACATCGCCCCGGCGGCCGACCTGATGCCCACCCTCGACGGCGCCATCGTGGTGTCGGCGTACTCGCCGCAGCACTTCGCCAGGCTGTGCACCCTGATCGGGCGTGACGACATGCCCAGCGATCCGCGCTTCGCCACCAACGAGGATCGCGTGGCCAACCGGGCACCGTTGCTGACCGAGCTGCGTGCCGCGTTCGCCCCGCTGACCAGCGACGCAGCGATGGAGCTGCTGACCGGCAACGGCGTCGTGGCAGGCCGGATCAGCGGGTACGACGAGGTGTTCAAGAACCCGGACATCGACGCCGCCGGACTGTTCATCGAGGCGACAGAGCCGGGCGGTTCCACGCACCCGACCATGCGGTCGCCCTGGCACCTGGACTCAGCGGGAGACGGTCCGCGCACCGCCGCCCCGCGCCTGGGCGAGCACACCGCCGAGGTGCTCAGCGCCCACGGCTACGACCCGGCGGAGATCACGGACCTGGCTGCTGCACGGGTCATCGGCCTCGGCGCCTGACCCGACGAACGTCCTTCCGGCCGGACCCACCGTCGTGCCCGGCCACTCATCAACACCAATGACTGGAGTGAACCATGAACAGAGACATCTACGACGAGGACCACGACGCGTTCCGCGAGACCGTACGTCAGCTGATCGACAAGGAGATCGTGCCGCATCTCCCCGTCTGGGAGGAGGCCGGAATCGTCCCTCGTGAGCTCTTCCGCAAGACTGCCGAGATCGGCATCAACGGGCTCCAGATCCCCGAGCGCTTCGGCGGTGGCGGTGTGGAGAGCTTCCGCTTCAACGCGGTCGTCCTCGAGGAGAACGGCTTCGCCGCCGCGAGCCTCGGCGGACTCCAGGTGCACCTGAGCACGGTGCTCCCCTACTTCCTCGAGCTCGCCAACGAGGAGCAGCAGCAGCGCTGGTTCCCCGGCTTCGCCGACGGCACCCTCATCAGCTCGATCGCGATGACCGAGCCCGGCACCGGCTCCGACCTGGCCGGCATGGCCACGACCGCCCGGCGCGACGGTGACGAATACGTCCTCAACGGCGCCAAGACCTTCATCACCGGCGGCATCAATGCCGACCTCATCGTGGTGGTGGCCCGCACCTCCAACGACGAGAGCAACCGGCGCAAGGGCCTGTCTCTCGTGGTCGTCGAGTCCGGCATGCCGGGCTTCACCCGTGGCCGCAACCTCGACAAGATGGGGCTCAAGGCGCAGGACACCGCCGAGCTCTCGTTCGACGATGTCCGGGTTCCGGTCGCCAACCTCCTCGGCACCGAGGGCGAGGCGTTCGCGGCGCTCACCTCCAATCTGCCCCAGGAGCGCCTCACCATCGCGGTGACGGCCTACGCCACGGCCACCGCCGCGCTCGACCTCGCCATCGACTACGTCAAGGAGCGCAAGGCCTTCGGCCACCGCGTCGCCGACTTCCAGAACACCAAGTTCGTGCTCGCCGAGTGCGCCACCGAGATCGAGGCCGCGCAGGCCATGGTCGACCGCGCCATCACCGCTCTCGACGCCGGCAGGCTGACCCCGGCCGACGCCGCCAAGACGAAGCTGTTCTGCACCGAGGTCCAGGCCCGGGTCATCGACAAGTGCCTCCAGCTGCACGGCGGCTACGGCTACATGCGTGAATACCCCATCGCGCGCCTCTACACGGATGCTCGCGTCAGCCGGATCTTCGGCGGCACGAGCGAGGTCATGAAGAGCGTCGTCTCCAAGTCGCTGGGGTTGTGAGGCTGCCATGGACATCAACGGAATCAACACCCTCGTCACCGGTGCGGCCTCGGGCCTGGGGCGGGCCACCGCCGAACGGCTGATCGCCGGCGGAGCGTCCGTCACCCTGGTCGATCTGCCTTCCTCAGAAGGCAAGACGGTCGCTGCCGAGCTGGGCGACAGGTCCAGGTTCGTGGCTGCGGACGTGATCGACGACGACCAGGTCGCGGCCGCGTTCGCAGCCGCCGAGGAGCAGGGTCCGGTGCGCGCGGTCGTGCACTGCGCCGGTCGCGGTCGTCCGATGCGGCTTCTCGACAAGGCCGGCGAGGCCGTCGAGCTGGAGCCCTTCGCCTCGGTGATCGAGCTCAACGTGATCGGCACGTTCAACCTGCTCCGGTACGCCGCGCGGTCGATGGCACGCAACGAACCGCTCGACGGCGACCGCGGCGTCTGTGTCCTGACCGCGTCCGTCGCGGCGTTCGAAGGACAGATCGGCCAGATCAACTACTCCGCCGCGAAGGCCGCGGTGGTCGGCATGACCCTCCCCGCCGCGCGAGACCTGGCCGGCGTCGGCGTCCGGGTGTGCACGATCGCCCCCGGCACGTTCGACACCCCGCTGCTCGCTCGTGCCCGGGACGATATCCGCGAATCGCTCGCCGCGGCGGTACCGCATCCGCGCCGGCTCGGCGACCCCACCGAGTTCGCAGCGCTGGCCGCGCACATCGTCGAGAACGGCATGCTCAACGGCGAGACCATCAGGCTCGACGGCGCGATCCGGATGGCACCCCGGTGACCGCGTCGAAAGGCACAGCCGAACCGGTCCTGGTCGAACGACAGGGCGCCGTACTCGTGATCACCCTCGATCGGCCCGAGGCTCGCAACGCCATCGACCTGCGCACCGCGGAGGCGATCGGCGCGGCGATCGAGACCCTCGAGTCTGACCGGTCCCTGGCGGCCGGCGTGATCGCGGCGAACGGCAGCACGTTCTGCGCCGGGCTGGACCTCAAGGCCCACCTGCGCGGCGAGCGACCACGCACCGAGAAGGGCGGCTTCGCCGGACTGGTCGAGGCACCGCCCACCAAGCCGTTGATCGCGGCGGTCGAGGGCCCGGCTCTCGGCGGCGGCTTCGAGATCGTGCTCGCATGCGACCTCGTGGTCGCCTCAGCTGCCGCCTCGTTCGGCCTGCCCGAGGTGAAACGTGGTCTGGTCGCCGCGGCAGGCGGGCTGACCCGCCTCCCGAGGTCGCTGCCGCGCGCAGTGGCCCTCGAGATGATCCTCACCGGCGACGCCGTCCCCACCCCGGAGCTGGCCGGGTTCGGGCTGGTCAACCGGCTCGTGGAGCCGGGACAGGCGCTGGCGACGGCGATCGACCTGGCCCTGCGCATCGCAGAGAACGGACCGCTCGCCGTCCACACCAGCAAGCGCGTCGTCATCGAGTCGTCGGGCTGGCCTGCCGACCAGGAGTTCCCGCGCCTGCGCGAGGCCGCGGCCGCCGTGTTCGCCTCGGCCGACGCTCGTGAAGGCGCCCGCGCGTTCGCCGAGCGTCGCCGACCTGCATGGTCCGGCATCTGACCCAGACCTCACCACATCCCCACCACAGAAGGACTTCCACATGCGTGACGCAGTCATCGTCGAAGCAGTTCGCACACCCATCGGTCGCCGCAAGGGCGCCCTCGTCGAGACCCACCCCGTCGACCTCTCCGCAGCGGTCCTGCAGGCCCTCGCAGAGCGTTCCGGCATCGATCTCTCCCTCGTCGACGACGTTATGTGGGGCTGCGTCGGCCAGGTCGGCGAGCAGTCGGCCAACGTCGGACGCAACGCCGTGCTCGCCGCCGGCTGGCCCGAGCACGTCCCCGGCACCACCATCGACCGTCAGTGCGGCTCGAGCCAGCAGGCACTCCACTTCGCAGCCGCGACGGTGGTCGCCGGACAGGCCGACGTGGTCGTCGCCGGCGGCGTGGAGTCGATGAGCCGTGTACCGATGGGCTCGGCCAGGAATGCGGGCCCCGGCCAGCCCTTCGGCCCCCGCATGCGCGCCCGGTACGACGACTTCGCGTTCAACCAGGGCACGGGTGCGGAGATCCTCGCCCGACGCCACAATCTGAGCCGTGAGCAGCTCGACGCCTACAGCCTGGAATCGCACCGTCGTGCCGCGCAGGCCATCGACGACGGCCGCTTCGTCAAACAGATCGCGCCGGTCGAGCTGCCCGATGGCTCCACCTTCTCCCAGGATGAAGGGGTACGTCGCGAGTCGACGCTCGAGTCCCTGGCAGGCTTGAAGCCTGCGTTCGAGGAGGACGGCCGGGTCACCGCGGGCAATGCATCGCAGATCTCGGACGGTGCTGCGGCCCTGCTGGTCATGACGAGTGACAAGGCGCGCTCCCTCGGCCTCGTCCCGATCGCCCGCGTGCACACCGCCACTGTGGTCGGCGACGACCCGGTCACCATGCTGGGCGGACCGATCCCAGCGACCGCAAAGGTGCTGAAGCTGGCCGGCCTGACGCTCTCCGACATCGGCGCCTTCGAGGTGAACGAGGCGTTCGCCAGCGTCGTCGGCGCGTGGCTCGACGCGACCGGTGCTCCCGCCGAGCTGGTCAACCCGCTCGGCGGAGCGATCGCGCTGGGCCACCCGCTCGGGGGCTCCGGCGCCCGGATCGCCACCACCCTGGTGCACCACCTACGTGACGAGGGCTGGCGCTACGGCCTGCAGACCATGTGCGAGGCAGGCGGCATGGCCAACGCGACGATCTTCGAGAACCTGGCGGTCACGTCATGACTCTTCCCCCGATCCTCCGTGACCGGCTGCGACTGCCGATCGTCGCGTCACCGATGTTCACCGTCTCCGGGCCCGACCTGGTGATCGCCCAGTGCACCTCCGGCGTCGTCGGCTCGTTCCCCTCGCTCAATGCGCGGCCCCAGCACCTGCTGGATGAATGGCTCACCACCATCACTGGAGCGCTCGCCAAGCACGACGCCAACCACCCCGAGGCGCCCGCCGCTCCGTATGCCGTGAACCTGATCGTGCATCGCACGAATGCCCGGTTGGAGGCCGACCTCGACACCGTCGTGCGCCACGAGGTGCCCATCGTGATCACGTCACTGGGGGCGCGCTCCGAGGTCAACGACGCGGTGCACTCCTACGGCGGGATGGTGCTGCACGACGTCACCCACAACGGATTCGCCCGCAAGGCCGTGGAGAAGGGCGCCGACGGTCTGATCGCGGTCGCCGCCGGAGCAGGTGGACACGGCGGTTCCCAGTCGCCGTTCGCACTGGTGCAGGAGATCCGCACCTGGTTCGACGGGCCGCTGATCCTCTCGGGCGCCATCGCCCACGGCCGCTCCGTGCTGGCCGCGCAGAGCGCCGGCGCCGATCTCGCGTACGTGGGCTCGGCATTCATCGCCACCCACGAGGCACTGGCGGACGACCTGTACAAGCAGATGGTCGTGGACTCCGGCGCGGCCGACATCGTGCACTCCGACCTGTTCACGGGAGTGCCCGGTAACTACCTGCGCGGCAGCATCGAGGCTTCGGGCCTCGATCCTGACCGCCTCGCCGAGCAGGACCGGGCCACCATGAGCTGGTCCGACGGAACCAGCAAGGCCAAGGCGTGGAGCAAAATCTGGGGCTCAGGACAGGGCATCGGCGTGGTCGACGGGGTAGGCCCGGCCGCCGACCTGGTCGACCGCCTAGCCGACGAGTACCACGCCGCGCGCCAACGGCTGGTCCGGTGAGAGCGATGTCAACGGGCCCACTTCAGGAGACCACCATGTACCACGGCAACGAGGTGCTCAACCAGACTCCGGAAATGATCGACTACGACGTGTCCGAAGATCCAGCACTTCGCGAAGGCCTGGTCAGGGAAGGTGCAGGCTGGGCGCTCGACGACCTCACCGAGATCGGTCGCGCGGCGGGCAGCCGCGAGGTGCAGGAGTGGGGCCGGCTGGCCAACGAGCACGCGCCGAGCTTGCAGCGTTATGACACAGTCGGCCACCGCCGCGACGACGTGGAGTACCACCCGGCGTACCACTCGCTGATGGCGAAGGCCTTCGAGTTCGGGCTCAACGCGGCACCCTGGTTCGACGACCGACCGGGCGCGCACGCGGCCCGTACCGCGAAGGCCTTCGCGTGGGGGCAGGCCGAGTCCGGCCACATGTGCCCGATCGGCATGGCGTACGCCGCCGTACCGACCCTGCGCCACGCACCCGAGCTGGCCGATGCCTACGCGCGGCGTCTGGCCAGCGCCGACTACGACCCGGAGCTACGTCCCATGGACGACAAGTCCGGGTTGGTCCTCGGGACGTCGATGACCGAACGCCAGGGCGGGTCCGATGCGCGGGCGAACATCTCCCGAGCCGTGGAACGAACGGACGGGACCTATGAGGTGGTGGGCCACAAGTGGTTCACGTCCGCACCGATGAGCGACGGATTCCTGACCCTGGTGCAGACCGAGCCGGGGCTCACCTGCTTGCTGCTGCCCCGAGTTCTTCCCGACGGCACACGCAACCCGATCCGCCTGGAGCGACTCAAGGACAAGCTCGGCAACCGGTCGAACGCCTCGGCCGAGATCGAGTACCACGGCGCTACCGGGTGGCGCGTCGGAGAGGAAGGCCAAGGCGTGCGCACGATCATCGAGATGGTCAACTTCACCCGCCTCAATTGCGTGGTGCTCAGCTCGGCGTTCATGCGCAATGGACTGGTGCGCGCCGTGCACCACGCCCAGCACCGCAGAGCATTCGGCAACCTGCTCATCGACCAGCCCCTGATGCGCAACGTGCTGGCCGACCTGACCCTCGAATCGGAGGCTGCCGTAGCTGCCTTGATGAGACTGGGCGGCGCGACCGATCGGGCGGAGGTCTCCGAATCCGACGCCGGCGTACGCCGACTCGGCCTGGCCGTCACGAAGTACTGGGTGTGCAAGCGCGCCCAGGCGGTGGTCGGCGAGGCGCTGGAGTGCCTGGGAGGCAATGGATACATCGAGAACTCCGGAATGCCGCGGCTCTACCGTGAAGCACCGCTGCAGTCGGTCTGGGAAGGCTCCGGAAACGTAGCGGCACTGGACGTGCTTCGAGTGATCCGGCGCCAGCCCGAGACGGTCGAGTCCTTCTTCGACGAGCTGCGCCTGGCGTCGGGTGCGGACCTGCGGCTGGACGCGGTTGTCGCGGGTCTGGAAAAAGACCTCGCCGCCGATGGGATCGACTCCGCCGAGCTGGAGTTCGGGGCGCGTGGCCTCGTCGAGCGGCTGGCCCTGGTGTTCCAGGCCAGCCTGCTCGTTCGGCACAGTTCCGCCGCAGTCGCCGATGCATTCGTCGCATCACGGCTGGGTGGTAGCTGGGGGATAGCCTTCGGCACCCTGCCCCGCGGCGTAGACGCCCCCGGCATTCTCGAGCGGGTGCCCGCTGGGGTGATCGGCTGAAGCTCTCGCCGTCGCGCTCCCCTAGTCTGCCGGGCCCCACGCCCGTTCGATGACCTCGACCACCTTGGGTCGCAGGTCGCTCGCCGCGATCACCTCGTCGACCGAGCCGACCTCGACGGCGCGGTGGATGTCGTGCACGCCGTCGAACTCGGCCGCGACCTCGGCGATCTTGTCCGCCCGCAGCTGGGCGCGGAGCTCGGCCAGCTCGACGACGAGGGCGCCGCGCTCCCCGTCCTCGGCATGGTCGATGCGCTCCTCGAGCGCGGCGACCCGTGAGTCCGCCGCCGCCCGCTTGGAGACCTCCGCGGCGAACACGACGGCCGCCGCGGGCGCGCCGCCCAGCACGGAGGCGTACGAACCTTCGATGGCGAGCACGGTCATCGAGGGGTTGAGGTGCTTGGAGAACACCACGAACGCGCCGCCGTGGTAGCGGGAGATGACGCAGAAGACGATCGGGCCCTGGAAGTTGACGATCGCGCGGCCGATCTCGGCGCCGTACTCGAGCTGCAGGTTGCGCATGGACTCCGGGGAGCCGTCGAAGCCGGACAGGTTGGCGAGCACCACCAGCGGCCGGTTGCCCGATGCCGCGTTGATCGCGCGCGCGACCTTCTTGGACGACCGCGGGAACAGGGTGCCCGCGGTGTAGGTGTCCGGGCCGTCGGTGGGAGGGAAGCCGGCGCGCGGCACCGGCTTGGACTCGATGCCGACCAGGCTGACCGGATAGCCGCCGATCCGGGTGTCGACGACCACGGCGGTGTCGGCATCGGCCATGCCGGCCCACCGCTCGAGCATCTCGTGGTCGGCATCGGCCAACGCCCGCATCACCGTGCGGATGTCGAAGGGACGCTTGCGGTCGGGGTTGTGCTCGGCCGAGAAGATCTCGCCGACGCATGCGAAGTCACCCGCGTGCGGGAAGGACGACACGTCGCGGTCGATCGGGTCAGAAGTCGGCGCACGGCGCGGCCCGGTCTCGCCGGGGACGACGTAGCTGTGCTCGTAGTGCGCCATGAGCACCCGGAAGGCACCGGCCAGGTCGGGCACCCAGTACTGCGCCTGACCGTTCGGGCCCATCACCCGGTCGTAGCCGCCGATGCCGTGGTTGTCCTCGGCCGACACCCCGCCGGAGAAGTCGAGCGACTGCTTGCCGGTGAGCACCATCGCGCTGTCCGGGGTCATCACGAGGATGCCCTTGGTATGCATCAACATGGTCGCTTCGGCATTCCAGTACGGCTGGGCGCCGACGTTGATCCCGGCGACGACGATGTTGATCTCGCCGCCGGCCTGGGTGAACTGGACGATCCGGCGCAGCGCGGCGGCGACCCAGTCCATGTTCTCGGTGCCGCTCTCCATCGAGATCCGGGCACCGGCCGAGACCGCGAACCACTCGACCGGGACCCTCATCCGCTCGGCGAGGTCGATGGCGGCGATCACCCGGGCGCACTCGGGCTCCGAGAGCGCGCCGAGCGATTTGAGCGGGTCACCGCAGAGCACGACTCGGCTGATGCCCTCAGGGTAGAGAGAGCTCGGGGTGGTCACGACGGCGACGATGATGCCGGCGCTGTTGAGTCCGGGAGCACGATCGACGGGTACGAGCACGCCGTCCGCGTCGAGGTCGTGCTCGACGACCGTGCCGCTGCCCGCCAGGGCACGCTGGAGCTCGTAGGGGTAGACGAGGCCGCGGCGCCGGGCGCGCAGCACCTTGGCGGCGTACTCGTCCATCGGGGCGAGCGGCTCGGTGGGCGGTTCGATGACGTCTGCCACGACACCCGCACCAGGCTTGGCGTGGAAGCGGATCGCCAGCCGGGTCGGGTCGCCGCCGTCCGGCGATGCCACGCGGCCCTCGGCGAGCACCTCCTCGATCCCGGTGCCCTCGCTGAGCGGTGTGATCTTGCTCTGCAGCGCCGTGATCTGGTCGAGATCTGCCTCGACCACAGGCCATACCGTCACCCACACATGGTTGACGTCGAGCTTGGTGCCCTCACGGCCCCGAGCGGTACGTACGCGGCGGATGGCCTCGAGGCAGTTCTCCACGGCACGCTCCACGTGCGGCAGCGCGATCACGCTGCCCTCGTCGTCGCGGACCACGGCGAGCTGGCGGGCCTGGGCGGCCGCGACGAGACGGCGGTCGGCAGGGTTGGCCCGGGCGACGCACTCGTAGAGCAGGACGTCGTCGGGCGCGGCGAGCCTGGTGACGTCGAACTCGCTGAGGCGCCACAGGTTGAGCCTGCGACCGACCATCGGGTGCATGCCCCGGACCAGCCCGTCCTCAACCAGCTCAGCCTCCGCAAGCTCGCCGGTCGAGGTGTCGGCGGAGCCGTCTCCCTGGTGGCGAAAGGTGAAGTAGTCGACCGGCTGTGGCGCGGCATTGCAGACCGCGACCGAGACACGGCGGGCGCGGCGGGCGAACTCCTGCCCGGCGAGCATCTTGGCGAGCTCGGCCGACGCAAAGTCCGGATCGGCGGGCGCGTCCGTCCAGCGCAGGTAGATCTCGACGACGTCGTCGTGGTCGGAGGCCAGCACCGAGGTGATGGCGGCACCGAGCCGGCCCTCGGGGTGGGCGAGCTCCGTCACGTCGCCGATGGTGGACACCACGCGGGTCGCGCCCTTCTCGTCCGTGGCGTACTCGGCGTGCACGACCTGGCGTCCGCCGCCATCGCCATCGCCTGTGCCAGTGCCAGTGCCAGTGACGGTCAGGTCGTGCAGGTGGTGGTCGCGGTAGTGCCGTCGGATCAACACCTCCAACAGCGGCTCGCGTTCGGGAAGTCCCTCGACCAGCCGGTCCCGGAGGAAGCCGACCAGTGGCTCGGGGACGGCCGCAAGTGCGTCGATGCGGGCGGCCCGGTCGGGGGCGTCCGGGTCGGTGAGGGCGGCGACCTCGGCCGGCACACCCTCCAGCACCGCGCGGCGCTCGTCGTCGACCAGCGGCTGATCGAACCAGCCGAAGCGGACCGAGCGGGCCAGGTCGCCGACCACGGCGAAACGGCGCTGGGTGGCGCGCACGATCCGCTCGAGCAGCGCGCGGACCGCGGCGGCGTCCTCCGTCGCCGGCGGCGGGTCGCCGAGCCAACGCTGCAGCACCCCGATCGCGACGTCGACGTCGGAGGGGTGCTGCTGGGCGAGGAAGACACGGAACACCGCACGCTCGAGCTCCGGCGTACGTTCGAGGTCGGCGACCCCGTAGTGCGCGAGGACCCGCTGCAGCTTGTCTCGGAAGTGGTCCGGCAGTGCGCCCCGGTCGGGGTCGAGGCTGCGCAGGTAGGTGTGGAAGTACTCCCGCGAGCTGTGCACGCGCAGCTCGGTGGACGGTTCGTCACCGGCCGGGCGGTTGCGGCTGAGCTCGGCGAAGTCGGTGAACAGCGACAGCAGGTCCATCTCGCGGCGCAGGGTGTCCGCGGGCGCGCCGGCGGAGCGAGAAGCCAGATGCGCGGCGAGCAACGCCGGGCGCTGATCCTCCTCGACGTCGTAGCCGAGCAGCAGGCTGCTCAGGTCGGCCAGCGCACCGTTGCTGCGGCCGGGCTCGGTGGTGGGCACGGGCAGATCGAGGTCGGCCAGGCGAGCGGTGGTCTCCTGCTCGCCCTCGGCAGAGCCGGTCGGCTCGAGGCGCAGCAGCGGCGCCGCGGTCTCGACCTGGCTCCCGACCCGGACCAGGAGCTCCTTGATCCGGCCGGCGAACGGCGCGGTCAGCGCGGTCTCCATCTTCATCGACTCGAGCACCAGCACCGGGTGACCGGCTGCCACCACGTCGCCGACGGCGAGCGGCGTGGACACGACCAGAGCCGGCGCGGGGGCGCGGACCATGCCGCCCTCGTCGCGGCTGACCCGATGCATCACGTCGTCGACCTCGACCAGATGGACGGGGCCGTGGGTGGCGGTCACCAACCGGTAGCGGTGGCCGTCGACGGTGAGCCGGCCGTGCACCTCGTCGATCCGGTCGAGGGTGGCGGTGAGGGTCCGTCGCTCGCCGCCGGCGGTGATGGTGACCTGGTAGCGGGCCGGTCCGGACTGCCGGACGGTCAGGGCGTACGTCCCACCGCGCAGCTTGAGCTCGATGGTGCGGGCCGGGTCGTGCTGGACCTGGGGGCGGCCACCTTGGGCCGTCTGCAGCATCCTCGCGATCTCACCCCGTTCCGCCTCGTCATAACCCTCGATCGCGGCGGCCACGAGCGCGACGCCGGCGTGCCGGGCCGCCTGGAGCCGCCCCTCGCCGCGCACCCGGTCGATCCACCCGGTGTCGGCCCAGCCCGGGCTGCCGGTGGTGACCTCTGGCTGGCCGAGGAGGTCGAGGATGAAGCTCTTGTTGGTCGCGCCGCCGTCGATGATGACGGTGGTCTCGCCCATCGCCCGGCGTAGGCGGGCCAGGGCCTGCTCGCGGTCGGCGCCCCAGGCGATCACCTTGGCGATCATCGAGTCGAAGTCGGCCGGGATGGTGTCACCCTCGGCCACGCCGGTGTCGACCCGGATGCCGGGGCCGGCGGGGAACTCGAGGCGGCTGATCCGGCCCGGAGCGGGTGCGAAGTCGCGGTCCGGGTCCTCGGCGTTGAGCCGGGCCTCGACCGCGTGGCCCCGCTCGCCCGGTCGGTCGCCGGTGAGCGGCACGCCGGACGCAACCTGGATCTGCAACGCGACCAGGTCGGTGCCGGTCACGATCTCGGTGATGGGGTGCTCGACCTGGAGGCGCGTGTTGACCTCGAGGAAGGCGAACGTCTTCTCGCCCGGGTGGTAAAGGAACTCGACGGTGCCCGCGCCGGCGTAGCCGACGGCGTTGGCGAGGCGCTCGGCCGACGCCTTGAGGTCGGCGGCCTGCTCGTCGGTCAGCAGCGGGGAGGCGGACTCCTCGATGACCTTCTGGTTGCGCCGCTGCACCGAGCAGTCGCGCACGCCGATCGCCCAGGCGGTGCCCTGGCCGTCGGCGATCACCTGGACCTCGACGTGGCGGGCGTCGGTGACCAGCTTCTCGAGGAAGACGACGCCGCTGCCGAACGCCCGCTGCGCCTCGTCCCGGGTTCGCTGGTACGCCTCGGCGAGCTCGGCACCGGAGGTGACCTTCCGGATGCCGCGACCGCCACCACCGGCGGTGGCCTTGAGCATGAGCGGATAGCCGATCTCCTCGGCGCTGGCCAGTGCCGACTCGAGGTCGTCCACACCGCCGCGGCTCCAGGGAGCCACCGGGACACCGACCTCCTCGGCGATCAGCTTCGAGCCGATCTTGTCACCCAGCTTCCGCATCGCCTCGGCGCTGGGACCGATGAAGGTGACGCCCAGCCGGTCGCAGAGCTCGGCGAAAGCAGGGTCCTCGGCGACGAAGCCCCAGCCGACCCAGGCGGCATCCGCCCCGGAGGCGATGAGTGCCTGCTCGAGGACGGCAAGATCGAGGTACGGCCGGTCGGCGGCGGCACCGAGCAGATGGGCCTCGTCGGCCTCACGTACGAACGCCGATCCGGCGTCGACGTCGGTGTGTAGCGCGATGGTGCGGATCGTCCCGTCGGATGTATCCCGCGCGTTGAGGTCGCGTACGGCATGGATCAGACGCATCGCGGCTTCACCGCGGTTGACGATGGCAATTCGAGAGACCTGTGGCACGGTGCAGACCCTTTCATCTGACACCGCTCCTGTGACCGCTCGACTCCGACAGGCTTCTCGGGGATTCCTTGTGGGCTATTCCCCAGCGTCGAGCAGCGGCAGCACGTCGGCGATGGAGCTGACCACGCGCGTCGGCCGGAAGGGGAAGGTCTCGATCTGGTCGGGCCTGGTGGACCCGGTCTCGACGAGGATGGTGCGCATCCCGGCCTCGAGGCCGCTGATGATGTCGGTGTCCATCCGGTCGCCGATCATCACCGTCGTCTCGGAGTGTGCCTCGAGCTGGTTGAGGGCGCTGCGCATCATCAGCGGGTTCGGCTTGCCGACGTAGTAGGGCTCCCGCCTGGTCGCTGCGCTGATCAGCGCGGCAACGGACCCGGTCGCGGGAAGCGTGCCCTGCGGGCTCGGTCCGCTCGGGTCCGGGTTGGTCGCGATGAAGCTGGCCCCGCCCTCGATCAGCCGGATCGCCCGGGTGATCGCCTCGAACGAATACGTACGAGTCTCGCCGAGCACGACGTAGTCGGGGTCGTTCTCCGTCATCACGTACCCGACCGCGTGCAGGGCGGTCGTCAGACCGGCCTCACCGACGACGTACGCCGAACCCTCAGGCCGCTGGTCGGCGAGGAACTGGGCGGTCGCGAGGGCCGAGGTCCAGATCGACTTCTCGGGTACGTCCAGGCCGGACCGGAGCAGCCGGACGCGGAGGTCTCGAGGGGTGTAGATCGAGTTGTTGGTCAGCACCATGAACGGCACCGACTCCTCGGACAGCTTCGCCAGGAACTCGGCGGCGCCCGGGATCGGCTCCTCCTCGCGCACCAGGACGCCGTCCATGTCCGTCAGCCATGTCTTGATGGGGCGCTCGTCGATCACGGAGCCATCCTCGCCGATCCCGGCCTCACCGCCAACTACTACTTTCCCCACCGGTCAATAGTGCTTTCGGTCACCCGGGAATGTTCTTCGGCCAGATGTTCCCACCCTCCGATCAGCGAAGACTGACACCGTCCCACCAGCATCCTCGGAGGAAGAAATGAAACGCACCCTAGTTCCGCTGGCCGTCGCTGTCGTCTCGCTGGCGGCCGCGCTCGTCCCAGGGGTCTCGGTGGCCGGCCCGGCCGAGACACAGACCCAGTCGCCGGACACGATCAAGTGGGAGAAGTGCCCCGCTGAGATCTCCCCCGTACCGATCCCGAAAGGTATGCAGTGCGGCACGCTGAAGGTCCCGCTGGACTACAGCGATCCCAACGGGCGGAAGATCGATATCGCGGTCTCGCGACTGCCGAGCAAGAAGCCGGAGAAGCGGCGCGGCATCCTGGTGACCAACCCCGGTGGGCCCGCCGCTGGAGAGAGCTACCCCGCGCTGCTCGTAGCGACCGGCCTCCCGCAGAGTGTCCAGGACAGCTACGACGTGATCGGGTTCGACCCGCGCGGGATCGGCCGCAGCACGCCGGTGACGTGCGACATCACCCCGGAACAAGAGGTCACAGGCAGCATCCCGCCGTACGCTCTCGACGCCGCCGACGTGACCGAACGGGCAGCCGAGAGCAAGCAGATCGCCGAGCAGTGCGCGACGTCCAAGACATCCTGGATGCTGCCGCACGTCAGTCCGGCCAACACCGCACGTGACATGGACCGGATCCGGGTGGCCCTGGGCGAGTCGAAGCTGTCGTACGCCGGCGCCTCCTGGGGAACCCACCTGGGCGCGGTCTACACAACTCTGTTCCCGAAGCGCAGCGACCGGATCGTGCTCGACAGCAACATGGGCCCGGGCGGCTGGGACTACGCGAGCGACCGGCTGTGGTCGCAGGGCGTCGAGGACACCTTCCCGGCCTTCGCGAAGTTCGCTGCGGCGAACCACCGCGAGTACGGCCTGGGCAAGACACCGGCGCAGGTACGAGCGAAGTACTTCGAGCTCGCCGAGCAGCTGGAGAAGAAGCCGATCCCGACTCCGGACGGTCCCTTCGACCACGTCGCGTTCCGGCTGATCAACTTCGGGATGCTGTACGCCCCGACCCAGCTGCCGCTGCTCGCCGGCATCTGGCAGGCGGTCGACGCGAACCAGCCGCCGCCACCGCTGCCCGGAGGCGGCGCCGCGACGGACGCGGACAACCTCATCTCCGGCCGCTACTACATGACCTGCAACGACGCGCGCTGGCCGAAGTCGGTCGCGACCTACCAGCGCAACGTCGCCACAGACCGGATCCGGTACCCGCTGTTCGGCGCCTCCGGAGCCAACGTCACGCCGTGCGCGTACTGGCCGGACCCGGCCGAACCGCAGGTCCGCATCACCGACCGGGGCCCAGCCAACGTCCTGATGGTGCAGAACCTCCGCGACCCGGCGACACCGCTCGCCGGTGCGCGTGAGATGCGGAAGGCGTTGGGCAAGCGGGCCACGATGGTGACCGCCGACCAGAGCGGCCACGGCGTCTACCCGGGCGGCAGCAACCGCTGTGCGAACCACGCGGTGACCAAGTATCTGACCACGGGCGAGCGGCCGTCGCGCGACTACCACTGCTCGGCCGACGCCGCCCCACGTTGATCTGAGCCCGCTAGATTGGCCGGATGGAGACCATCGACGGCGAGCCGGTGCTGGACCGGCCGTCGGTGGCCGAGGTCGAGGCCTTCTTCGAGTCGGCCGCAGCCGAGACACGTGCCGTGTGGCTGCGGCTGACTCGCAAGGGCATCGAGCCGGCCTCCCTGTCCTCCGACGAGCTGGTCGACGTCGGCCTCTGCTTCGGCTGGATCTCCGCCGTACGCCGCCGAGGCGATGAGACGACCTACCTGCAGCGCTACACCCGTCGGCGTCCGCGCTCGAAGTGGTCCCGGATCAACATCTCCAAGGTCGAGCGCCTCACCACTGAGGGCCGCATGCGTCCCGGCGGCTTGGCCGAGGTCGAGGCAGCGCGGGCCGACGGTCGCTGGGACAACCCCTGGACCTGAGGTGCCCGGTCTGCGGTCACTCGTCTTGGCGCAGGTCGCCCTCGACCCGTGGCGGCAGGTGGGAGAGGGCGGTCTGGACGAGCGTGACGCGGGTCTTGACCACGACGGCACGGCGGAGCCGGCCGATGTCGTCGCCGAGCTGCCGCTCGACGGACTCTCGGACCTCCTGCTCGGAGAAGGACGGACGCCCGCCGACCGGTACGTCGACGTCGGGGAGGTCGGTGAGCACGGGGAAGATCTGGGTGCCGATCCCGTCCAGGAGCTTGAAGCGCTTGAAGCGGTCCATCTCGTCCCAGGTCTGGTCGATGTCCGCGCCGCGCTTGCGTCCTCTCCTGCTGGAGGCCAGCACCGTCTTCGCCGCCCCCGTCAGGGCCACGGTGAGCTCGTGCTCGGTAAGTCGCATGAGGCATAGCATGCCCCGAGCCGCCCCAGACGTCGCCGCTGGGCTGATCACCGATCGATAACATCGACGCCGCCGACCTGATCCAGTGCGTCCGGCGGCGGGCGAAATTTTTCGCCCGCCGCCGTGACCTCTCCCGGTCAGCCGAGCCAGCCGTTGCGACGTGCGGCGAGAGCGGCCTCGGTCTTGTTGCGGGTGCCGGTCTTGCCGATCGCGGCGGAGAGATAGTTGCGTACGGTGCTCGGCGAGAGGAAGAGCCTGCCGGCGATGTCGGCGATGCTCGAGCCGTCCTCGGAGGCGGCGAGCACGTCTCGCTCACGCGAGGTCAGCGGGTTCGGAGCCGAGCGGAGCGTCGCCGCGGCCAGGGCGGGGTCGAGGACCGTCTCACCGCGCAGCACCCGGCGGATCGCGTCGGCCAGCTCCTCGACCGGCCCGTCCTTGGCCAGGAAGCCGAGGGCCCCCGCGGCCATCGCCTCACGGACATACCCGGGCCGGGAGAACGTCGTCAGGATCATCACCCGGCACTCCGGCACCCGCTCGGCCAGCTCCGCGGCAGCCTCGAGGCCGCTGAGCCCGGGCAGCTCGATGTCGAGCAGGGCCACGTCAGGGCGCACCTCCAGCGCTGCCGGCACGATCTCGGTGCCGGTCCCGACCTGTGCGACCACCTCGAGGTCGTCCTCGAGACCGAGCAGCACGGCGAGCGCGCCACGCATCATCGCCTGGTCCTCGGCGATCAGGATGCGGATCACGATGCGGGCACGCTTGCCTCGAGCCGGAACCCGTCGGACCCCGGCCGTACGTCAAGACGTCCGTCGACGGTGCGCAGCCGCTGCCGCAGACCCTCGAGACCGCCGGCTCTCTCACCGGAGCCCACCGGGCCGCCGATCCCGTCGTCGACCACGGCCAGCCGGAACTCGCCGCCGTCCTCGGTGAGCTCGAAGCGGCAGCTCGCCGCCCCGGAATGACGGAGCACGTTCGTGGCGCCCTCGCGCACCACCCAGGCGAGCGCCTGCCCGGCGATGTCGGGCATCTCGGGCGGAGCCGGGGTCACCGACGTACGTATCCCGGCGGCGTCCAACGCGCGACGGGCCCCGTCGAGCTCCTCGGCGAGGGAGAGTGTCTTCATCTGGTCCACGGCGGCCCGGACGTCGACCAGCGCGGCCCGCCCGACCTCCTCGATGTCAGCCGCGTGCGCGGCGGCAGCCTCCGGGTCGCGGGCCGCCAGGCGGCGTACGGCCTCGGCCTTGACGACCATCACGCTCAACGTATGGCCGAGCAGGTCGTGCAGGTCGCGCGACATCCTGGCCCGCTCCTCGGCCACAGCGACCTGGGCCAGCTCCTCCCGGGTGCGGCGGAGCTGTTCGATGGCCTCGAGGAGGCGCAGGAACGACGTGGTCGTCACTCCGCTGAGGAGGATGCCTCCGACGCTGATCAGGTAGGCGTCTCCGACGCCCTCGATGACCGCGATCGAGACCGCGACACCGGCCGTGGCCAGCGCGAGGGCCAGCACCAGTCGCCAGCCGCGCAGCGCCACCGGTGCGATGATGGCCAGGACGCCCCAGACCGTCTGCCAACCCTCGCCCTGCAGTGCGGCGAGCGCGACGAGGGCGAAGAGCAGAACCAGCAGGGCGACCACTCGCCCCGCCGGTCGGGGCGCAGGCCCGGCGATACCGCTCGCCAGCACGGCGGCCACCCCGACGGTGGCGACGGCCCCGACCAGGACGACCTGGCCGACCGCCCGCATCGCGCCGTCCGAGAGGCTGAGCAGCGGGAAGAGAAGCAGCACCGGCAGCCACACCAGCACCACACCGTGGCGCTGGATGTGACACCTCAGGCCGGACACGGTCGTCACCCTACCGGCGCCGCAGACCGGCGATGACCACAACAGCGACCACGACGTGCAGGCTCGTCAGGCCCAGCCCGGCGGCCATGGTGAGCGCGCTCGTCGGGGTGATCATCGAGACCACCGCGATCCCGACAGCCACCATCGTCCACCGCCTCGTGCCGCGCTCGGAGCGGCCCTGCCACCACCGCAGCAGCGCGCCGCCCGCCAGCGCGATCACCAGGCTGCTCACGATCACCGACACCATCCCGATCTCCTGGGATCCGCTGCCGGACTTCGCCTCGAGGATCACTCCCCCGGCCTGGGTCCACAGCACCCAGGTGATCGTCGCCGCGATGGCCGCGACGGCCGCCACCGTCAGGACCTGAAGCCATCCGACCCGGATACGCTGCTGGGTCTCGTTCGTCACGGTCGTCATGCGATTCCTCCGTCTCTGCCACCCGTGGTGGGTAGTGACTCAAGGTTCGCGTCCGAGGGACCCCCGACGTCAGATCAGATTGTCCGGACCTGGCAGTGACAATTGTCAGTGGCAGAAGACAGTCGCAGAAGACAGTGCCAGATGACTGCGGCAGTCATGCCTAAGGTGGAGGCATGCGCATCGCCATCGTCGGCGGCCACGGCAAGGTCGCCCTTGAGCTCCATCCGCTCCTAGCCCGCGCGGGACACACCCCGCTCGCGCTCGTACGCAGCGAGGACTACAGAACCGAGCTCGAGGCGCTCGGGGCCGAGGTCGGGCTGCTCGACATCGAGGCCCAGGACGCCGACGGTTTCGCCGCGGCCTTCGCAGGCTGCGACGCGGTGGTCTTCACCGCCGGCGGCGGCCCTGACGGCAACATCGAGCGCAAGCGCACCGTCGACCTCGAGGGCTCGACGAAGTCCATCGCGGGAGCCGAGACCGCCGGGATCCGGCGGTTCGTGCAGGTCTCGGCCATCGGTGCCGACGAGCCGGTCCCCGAGGACGCCGCCGAGGTGTGGAAGGCGTACGTCGCGGCCAAGCGTGACGCCGACGTCGCCGTGCGCGCCAGCGGCCTCGACTGGACCATCCTGCGTCCCGGCACTCTCATCGACGAGCCGGCGACCGGGCTGGTGAGCCTGGGCGCGAAGCTCGAGCGTGGCTCCATCCCGCGCGCCGACGTGGCCGCGGTGGTCGCCGCGGTGCTCGATGAGGAGGCCACTATCGGCAAGCAGTGGGACCTGGTCTCCGGGGACGCCTCGGTCGGCGACGCCATCGCCGCCGCGACCTCCTAACCGGGATCGCCTAGCCGCGAAGCCCCAGAAGACCCTTGACGTACGCCGCCTGGCCGATGTGCTGGGCGGCGTCGTCGACGATGCTGACCAGCCGCACGGCACCGGTGACCGGCGGGTCCCACTGGTCGTCGACGACCCGGCCGAGGTCCTCCTCGCTCAGTCCGTCGACGAGCTCGCTCGTGGCCTCATGGACGGCCTGGTAGTAGTCGGTCAGCAGCTTCGGGTCCTCCAGCCGGAACGCCCCGACCTCCTCCGCGCCCTGGCCATAACCCATCGCGCCGGGCTCGTAGGGCAGCCCGAACCGCTCCACCCATCCGTCCCGGATCCATACCTCCTCGCCGCCCACGATCGGCGCGATCTGGGCGTCCTCCATCCGGCCGATGTGCCACAGGGTCCAGGCGATCGAGTTCGCGCCGTCGTACGGCTGCCACAGCAGGTCGTCGACCGACAGACCGTCGACGATGGCGGGAAGGGTCTCCGCGATCCGGCCGAAGCCGTCCGCGAGCAGTCTCTGGGGCCAAGTTGCGCTCATGCCCTTGTTCTACACCTTGGGCAGTCACGCCGAACCAGCACAGCAGCAGTGCCGGGTCAGGCCGGCAGCTGCGCCTGGGCCTCGGTCCACATCCGGGTCACCACGTCGGCGGCTGGTTCGGCTACGGCACGGGCGGCCGCCTGCCCGGCCCAGTGGTTGGCGCGGTCCAGGGGCACCTCGGCGCCAGGGTCGGGCGTTCCTCGGCGCCACCGGGAAACCAGGGCACGCTGATGCGGGTACGGCGCGGGCGAAGGCGCACCCGAGGCCGCCCAGGAGCGTACATAGGGAGTCGGAGCGGCGCGACCGAGCCGTCCGGAGTACGCCCGCGTGGTGACCGTGTCCTCCGGCGCGAGGCCGTCCAGCGACGCCGCCCAGGCCCCCGCGATCCCGGTCTCCGGGGATCGCAGCAGAGCGGTGCCGACCTGCACGGCGCTCGCGCCGAGGGTCAGCGCCGCTGCGACCCCGCGACCGTCCGCGATCCCACCGGCGGCGATGACCGGCACGTCCACCCCGTCGGCGATGTGCGGCAGCAGCGCGAAGAGGCCGACAGCCCTACGCTCGGCCGCGTCCGCCTCGAAGACACCGCGATGCCCGCCGGCCTCGAGCCCCTGCGCGACGACGGCGTCGGCGCCCGCCGCCGCAGCCGCCTGGGCCTCGGCAAGGGTCGTGGCGCAGGCGAACCAGGCGATCCCGGCCTCGTGCAGACGGTCGACATAAGCCGGTGGGAAGAGCCCCATGATCGAGGAGATCACGCGTGGCCGGGCGGCGAGCATCGCCTCGCACTGCTCCTCGAACGAGGGCCCCGGCGGCTGGATGGGACCCGGCGTACCGAACCCACCGAGGAACTCCTCGGCGGCGGAGATCTTGGCGGGGTCGTCGTCGAGTGCGTCGGGGATCCAGATGTTCAGCTGGAACGGCCCCCGCGACCTCGACCGGAACTCCTCCGCCCACGTCGAGATCTTCTCCGGCGAGTCGAGCACCACCCCGGCCGCGCCCATCCCCCCGGCCTCGGCGACCGCGGCAGCCAACTCCGGCGGACACGCACCCGCCATCGGCGCCTGAAGGATCGGCATCGAGAGGCCGTACGCCTCGCAGAATTCCTGAGCACGTCGTCGGGCGGTCACGCGCGCAACGTTAGCGCCCGAATCCACTGGCGCCACCCGACCGGGAGCGGCAGGATCAGACCATGCGCACCCTCATCTACTCTGCGTTCGTGTCCATCGACGGCGTCGTCGACTCCCCCGGCGGTGGCTCTGCCACGGAGACGCACCGAAGCGGCGGCTGGACCTTCCAAGACCTCGAGTTCCTGCCGGAGGCCTACGAGATCAAGGGCACCGAGATGCAGGAGGCCGGGGCGATGCTGTTCGGGCGTCGCAGCTATGAGGCGTTCGCGCCGATCTGGCCAGACATGGAGGACTTCGCGGTGGTCAAGGAGATCCCGAAGTACATCGTCTCGACCACCATCACCGAAGGCGCCCTGGTCGACAGCTGGGGCCCGCAGACCGTCCTGACGTCCCTCGATGAGGTCAAGGCGCTCAAGGAGGGCGAGGGCGGTCCGATCCTGGTCGCCGGCAGTGCCGAGCTCGCCCGCAACCTCTCCGACGCCGGCCTGATCGACCGCTACCACCTGCTCGTCTTCCCCGTCGTCCTCGGCGCCGGGAAGCGGATGTGGAGCGAGACCGACAAGGACAAGCAGATGCTGAAGCTGCTCGACTCGCAGACGTACGCCAACGGCATCACCAAGCTCGTCTACGACGTCGTACGCTAGAAGGTCGGACACAAGCGCCCGCCCCTCCGAACGGAGGAGCGGGCGCATTGTTGGTGCTGTGGGAACGATCAGGCTCCGAGTCCGTCGACCCAGTCCTGGTTCTCCTTGATCCAGGTCGCGACGGCCTCCTTCTGAGCGTCCTCGTCGTCGCCGGCGTCGACGACGCCCTTCTCGAGGGCGCCGTACTGCTCGTCGTCGAGCTTGGCCTTGCCCATCATCTCGGCGACCTCCGGGAACTCTCCGCTGAAGTCCTTGTTGGCGACCTCGTTGAGGGTTTCGGCCTCACCGAGAGCTCCCTTCGGGTCCTCCAGGTCGCGCATGCCGAACTCGGCGTTGGCCCAGAACGGACGCCACAGCGTGACGACGATGTCCTCCTTGGCCTCGACGGCGTTGCTGAGAGCCGTGGTCATGGCGTTCGTCGAGGAGGTCTGGAGCTCCCAGCCGTCCTCGGCCAGCTTGTACTCGGGGATCACCTTGTCCTGGACGGCCGCGGTGAGGCCGGCGCCCTGCTCGATGCCGACGATGGTGCCGTCGTAGTCGCCGGACTTGCCGACCAGGTCCTCGATCGACTTGAGCTCGGAGTACTCAGGCACCGCCAGGGTGAGCTTGGCGTTGTCGTAGTAGGAGCCGAGGTCCTCGAGGTCGTCGCCGTGCTTCTCCATGTAGGCCTTGTGGGTGACCTCGGGCCAGGCCGACGGGTAGACGTCGATGTCGCCACCGGCGAGGCCCTCGTACAGCGGGCCGGCCTCGCTGAGCTCCTCGATCTCGACGTCGTAGCCCTTCTCCTCGAGGACGTTCTCCCACAGGAGAGCGGTGCTCAGCCCGTCGGTCCACGACGGGATGATCCCGAGGGTGACGGTCCCCTTGCCCTCGTCACCGCCGCTGCCGCTGTCGTCGGACCCGCAAGCCGCCAGGCTCAGACCCAGGCCCGTCGCCACAGCCATGGCGGCGATTCGCTTGGTTGTCGTGCCAAACATCTAATTTCCTTCCATAGGGGTGGAGCACCTGAGGTGCTCACGGTCCCGAGAGTTCTTGAGTTGATGGGTCAGGCGGCCGCAGCCGTCTTGTCCTGAGACTTCGGCTTCGGGGAGAACCGCTCACGCAGCTCCTTGATCCGGCCATGCCCGGGACGCCGCGAACCGACCGAGGCGGTGAGCCGGTCCAAGAAGATGGCCAGGATCACGATCGCGAAACCTGCGTCGAAGCCCTGCGCGACGTTCGCCTGCGCCAAGGCTCCGGTGACTTCCTTTCCGAGGCCGTCCGCGCCGACCATGCCCGCGATGACCGCCATCGACAGCGCCAGCATGATCACCTGGTTGACGCCGGCCATCACGGTCGGCATCGCCAGTGGCAGCTGGATGTTCTTCAGGATCGCGCGAGAGGTCGCGCCGAACGCCTGACCGGCCTCCACGACCTCGCTCTCGACCTGGCGGATGCCGAGCTCGGTGAGCCGGACCGACGGTGCGATCGCGAAGATCACGGTGGCGACGATCGCCGCGGCGTTGCCGATACCGAACAGGCCGATCATCGGGACCAGCCACACCAGGCCCGGCATCGTCTGCAAGAAGTCCATGACCGGACGGACGATCCTGCTCGCGGTGGCGGATCTGGCCGCTGCGATCCCGACAGGGACACCGATCACGAGGGCGATCACGGCGGCGAGCAGGATCTGGGCGAGCGTCCACATCGCCGGCTCCCACATCTCGCCGAGAGTCTGGATGAGAACGAACCCGATGACCGTGCCGGCCCCGAGCTTCCAGTCGCGCACCAGCCAGGCCAGCAGGCCCAGCAGGACCGTGACGATCAGGGGGTCCGGAACCATGAGGATGTCGTGCATACCCTCGACCGAGGATTCGATGCCGTTGCCGACGGTGTCGAAGAACAACTCGAAGTTGGTCTTCAGCCAGTCGAACGCCTCCTCGACCTTCTCGCCTGCCGGGATCGTCGGCACGGTCACCAACGGGTTGAGTATCTCAAGCATCGACAGCCTCCTTGGCCTCGCCGGCGTTGGCCTCCACCTCGGCGTACGCACCGAGAGCCGAGAGCAGCGTGATCCGCGGGATCACGCCGATCAGACGCCCGGCGTCGTCGAGCACAGCGATCGCCGGTGACTCGGCCGCCGGCCCGAACAGGTCCGAGATCGTCGTGTCGGCCGAGACGGTCGCGGTCTCCGAGACCGGCTTCATGAGCTCGCTGATGTCGGCCTTGTCGAGGTTGTTGCCGACGTCGCTCTCGGTGACGTACCCCTTGAGGGTGCGGTCCCGTCCCACGACGAACATGGCCGGGATCTGGTGCTCGCGCATCAGCTTGTGGGCGACACGCGGCCCTTGGTCGGCACCGAGGACGGTGACCGGCGGCTCCATCACCGACGACGCCGTCAGCACTCGGGTGCGGTCGACATCGGCGACGAACTGGGCGACGTAGTCGTTGGCCGGATCCGTGAGGATCTCCTCGGCCGTCCCGATCTGGACGATGCGACCGTTGCGCATCATCGCGATCCGGTCACCGATCCGCATGGCCTCGTTGAGGTCGTGGGTGATGAACAGGATCGTCTTGCCCAGCTTCTGCTGGAGCTCGATCAGCTGGTCCTGCATGTCGCGGCGGATCAGTGGGTCCAGGGCGCTGAAGGCCTCGTCCATCAACAGGATGTCGGTGTCGGCCGCGAGCGCGCGGGCCAGACCGACGCGTTGCTGCATGCCGCCGGAGAGCTCGCTCGGCAGGTGGTCGTCCCAGCCGGTGAGCCCGGACATCTCCAACGCGTCGTGCGCACGCTGACGGCGTTCGTCCTTGCCGACGCCCTGGGTCTCCAGGCCGTAGGCCGCGTTGTCGAGCACGGTGCGGTGCGGAAAGAGCGCGAAGTGCTGGAACACCATGCTGATGCGCTCGCGGCGCATCCGTCGCAGGTTCTTCCCGGAGGCGGCGGTGAGGTTCTCGCCGTAGACCTCGACATGCCCCGCCGTAGGCGGATGCAGTCCGTTGATCATGCGGATCAGCGTCGACTTGCCGGACCCGGACAGGCCCATGACGACGAAGATCTCGCCTTCCTCGACGGAGAACGACGCGTCGATGACCGCCGGGGTCAGCCCCGCCTTCTTCAGATCGGCGGCATCGTCGCCGGCCTCGAGGCGTTTGACGCCCTCGCGGCCCTTGCGGCCAAATACCTTGTACAGGTGGTGTGCCTCGATTGCTGGCACATAGCCCCCTCGTCTCGGCGGGTGTTACTTCTGTTATGCCACCTGCCCCGAGCGGAAGTGGACCATCAGCGAGCCGATCACAGTCACGACAACGCACGCAAACCCAAACGCGTTCTGTTACCAGATCGTACCTGGATCAACACCTCCGCGCCGGAAGGGAGCAGAACCGTCGCTCCAACGGCGAGATTCCGACGGCAGCCTAGGGGCAGCGCGCGTAGAGGCCGCGCGACCCTGTTCCGTACGCAGCGGGGTCCGTGAACGCACAGCCGTAGTCGGGGGCGGCGACGGCCGCCGGGTCGAGCACGTCGTCCCCTGCCGGCCGGTCACCGCGCTCGACCCAGTCGACGAGGTCGTCCCAGGCGGCCGTGGCCTCGGCGGGGCTGAACTCGCAGTGCCCGGCCGACCGGATCGCCCGCTGCACGACCAGGCCGCCGCGGTGGTGCCGGTTCACCTCACGCAGGTAGATCTGCTCCAGCGAGAACGGCACGAACATGTCGCCGAGGTTGTGCAGGCTCACCACCGGTGCGGTGGGGCGACCGGAGATCCGCGACGGCGCGTTCAGGCGGTGGCTGTACCGCCCGGCCGGGTCGGTGGGGTCGATCCGCTCGATCTCGGAGTCGAGGTCGACCGGCGAGCTCGGCGTGTAGACGGTCCTGCGGTTGGTCGCGACCCGGGAGATGTTGAACGCGAGCGTGCCGCCATCGTCGACCGCCGGCAGCGTGAGCAGGTAGTCCTTCCACTGACCGAAGGCCGCCTCATCCCCCGGGCGCGGGCCACCGCTGCGCTCGATGGTCATCGCGCGCAGCTGCTCCCCCTCCGGCGTCAGCGCACCGTCGAGACCGAGCCGCTCCTTGATCACCGGTATATCGACGGATCGATAGTCCTCGGTGTAGGGGTAGGCATCGTGACCGGCCAGCGCCTGCGCCCCCAGGTTGTAGTCGACGAAGTAGTCGAACAGCTCCACGTCCCCCAGCTGCCCGCACATCGGCAGCGCGCCGTCGTAGAAGCCCGGATACTGCTCCAGCGAGCGCCCGATCACGTGCCCGCCCATCGACACCCCGGTGACGTACGTGCGGGTCGCACGGCGGGGCAGGACCTTGGAGGCGTACGTCGCCAGGTCCCGGGTCGAGCGCACCCCTGATCCGACGTCGTAGCCGTTGGTCGAGTAGCTCGATGCCGCCCAGGCGTATCCCTGCTCCAGGAACGTACGCCGCAGCTCGAACCCCGGAGTCTCGGGCACGAGCGTGTAGCCGAGCCCGCGGTAGCCGTGGGCCCACATCACCAGCTCGCCGTTCCAGTCCTCCGGCACCTCGAGAATGTACGCAGCGTGCTCGTGCACCCCCTGACGCACCGTGGTCTCCTGCCCACCGACGACGATCGGCGCCACCGGCGGGTTGCTGATCGTGTAGCCCGGCAGCGGCTGGTCGCCGGGTGGCTCGGGGTCGGCGATCGCCGGTCCGGTCGTGGCGACCAGTGCGGAAGCGGTCAGGAGCAGGGCGAGGACGGCGGCTGACGCACGAGGCATGTCTTTGAGAGTAAGTCCATCTCGAGACCGGCGTCCCGGAAACGGAGCACGACTCGTCTCGTACTCCGCGCACAACGGCTCAGCCGATATCCACCGCCTCAGCGCCCGACGACCCGCCGGCCCGCGTCGACCAGCGAGCCAGGACAGGCAGGGCTCAAGACAACGAAGTGCTCAAGACAAGGAAGGGCTCAGGACAACACAGTCCTGCCGGTGCAGCGTGGAGTCGTCGAGCAGCTCCTCGACGGCGATCCGTTCGCCGGGCACCCGCCGCAGCGAGGTGGTCTCCTTCTCCTTCACGAACACGTCGTACGTCCTGGCCAGCTCCGCCAGGTAGCCGCGGTCCATGTGCTCGATCTCGAGCATCAGGGCCCAGTGGGAGGTGTTGGCCAGTGCTTTCGCCGCACCATCGACGACCTCGCGTTCGAACCCTTCGACGTCCACCTTCACGCAGAACGCGCGGCCGCTGACACCGAGCACCTCGTCGAGCGTGGTGACCTCGACCTCGCGGAACTGCCAACGGGCCGACCCGTCGTGGCGCTCGTCGTAGAGGGACGACGTCCCCGACCAGGTCCGGTCGACCGCGAACCTCGCGGTGCCGGCCTTGTCGGCCACGGCCTGAGACCGCAGGTCGATCGAGATCCCGCGGGCTTCGAGGGTCTTGTGGAGCACCTTGTGCAAGGCGGTGTTGGGCTCGAACCCGATCAGTTCCACGCCCTCGGGGATGTCCACGCCGACGAGCATCTCGCCATAGTTGACCCCGATGTCGATGACCGTCGCCCACCCGTGCAGGCCGAGCGCCACCCGCCACAGCTCGAGCGAGCCACGGATGATGCGGCCCCTGTTGGCGATCAGCCCGATGGCCCGTGGATCGGTCGGCCGCACATAGATCCGATGCCCGTCTTCGGTCGTCGCGTACGCCATCTCGTGCACCTTCACATCGGGAGGTCTTCGGCCCCAGCCGCCGTTGGCTGGTCTCGGAGCATAGGGCTCGTTCTGAAACTCGAGTCGAACCCTGGGCATCGTGGATCAGGCGGCGAGGTCGTAGTCGAGGAGTACGTCGCGCAGCATGAACTCGGCTCGGGACAGGCGTCGTGGAGGGTGTTGCTGTCCCCAGGTGTCGGGTGGTGGGCTGACATAGGTGTGCCCGGTGGGTGTGATGGTGATGATGCTGCCGTCGGGTCCTGGTCTGGCCTGCCAGCCGATCGCTTCCTTGGCTTGATTACATCGCTCGCACAGACCTTGGAGATTCTGCGCGGTGGCCTTGCCGCCGTCGGCATGACGTTCGACGTGGTCGATGTTGCGGATCGGGGCATCACACCCGACCGTGCGGCAGATCCCACCGTCGCGGGTGGTGATGAACTCCGCGAGCCCGTCGGGTGCTTTCCGGGAACGGGACTCCATCGCGACGAGCCGACCGACCGGGTCGGTGAACAGGCGCCGGACGAAGACATCGGCATCGGCGAGTGCCTCACGGACCCAGGTCGCGGGGACGGGCCCATAACCCTCCACGAAGGCAGGCTGGTCGCCCTCGTTGGTGAGGGCGTCGGCGCTCATCACGACCTTGACCTCGATCCGAGGCCTCGCGTCGGTGGTTTCGCGTCCGGTGACCCGGTTGACGAGAGTGTCGGCCATGACCTGGCCCCGGGTCCGCCCATCCCCGGCAGCCTGAGCGGCCTTGGCGGCCTGGTCGAGCGCGGCGTAGACCGCGACCCCGTCCTTGACCGGCAGCAACCCACCGAGCCAGGTCATCGTGTCCGGTGCCGGCCGGAGACTGACCCGACGGTCCCTCTCCGCGTTCGCGGCCCGGTTGACCACGGATGCTTGGTCGAGGCCGATCGCGAGCTTCTTGGCCGCGTTCTCGAGCTCCTTGAGCCCCATCGACACCGCTTTCGGCGTCTCGCCATCGGCACCAGAGGAACAGAGCTCGTAGTCGATGACCCGACGGTCCTCCAACGACAAGCACGCGGTCTCGCGGGCCACGATGGTGGCCTGCCACTGGGAGAACCGGCCGGCCTTCATCAACGCGAAGGTGTGCGGCATCTCGGAGACCAGGATCTTGGCAAGACCGAGCAGCTTGGCCCCTCGAGCCGGTGAGACCCGCCGCGCCAACGCCACCTGGGAAGCCACCCCTTCGCCGCGCTTGCGGACAGGAACCCCCACGGCAGCCTGACGCTCCCGAGCGAGTTCCTCGAGCCGTACCGAGGCTTCTGCCTGCACCGCCTCCGCCACACACTTGACCTCTTCGAGCCGCGCGATCCAGTCGACCAACACACCCTCGGACACACCAGCAGGCGGCCCGGCAAGTAGCTGGTCGATGGTCTCGTTCATACCCAGCATTATACGCCAGAAGCAGCACCATAGCGACCCATTTGTGCAGGTCAGTCCCCTGTTATGCGGTCAGCGAACAAGTCTCGTGCCGTTGCGCCACACCCTCGCCGCCGCCCCGATACAGGCGAAATCTTTCTCGATCGCGTGCCGGGTCCAGGACCGCGAAGCGGCCGGCGAAGCCGGCGGGCCGAAGGCCCGTCCTTGACGCGGTACGCGATCGAGAAACAATCAAGAACGGGTCGGCGGCGAACCCC
>NZ_JBOHDN010000058.1:0-26736 GCF_050699375.1 Nocardioides sp.
CGCGAGGGCAACACGGTGGCGGTCTACAACCGCACCTACGCCCGCACCGAGGAGCTCGTCACGGAGCACCCGGAGGCGGGCTTCCTCGCCTCCGAGACGATCGATGACTTCGTGGCGACGCTGAGCAAGCCGCGTACGGCGATCATCATGGTCCAGGCCGGCAAGGGCACCGACGCGGTGATCGAGCAGCTGGCGGAGCGGTTCGAGCCCGGCGACATCATCGTCGACGGCGGCAACGCCAACTTCAACGACACCATCCGGCGCGAGCACGAGCTGCGCGAGCGTGGCCTGAACTTCGTCGGCACCGGCATCTCCGGCGGTGAGGAGGGTGCACTCAACGGCCCCTCGATCATGCCCGGCGGGTCGGCGGAGGCCTGGGAGACGCTGGGCCCGATCCTGAAGTCGATCGCCGCGGTGGCCGAGGGCGAGCCGTGCGTGACCCACATCGGCACCGACGGCGCCGGACACTTCGTGAAGATGGTGCACAACGGCATCGAGTACGCCGACATGCAGCTCATCGCGGAGGCCTACGACCTCCTCCGGCGGGTGGGCGGGCTCTCGGTGGAGCAGCTCGTCGACGTCTTCAAGGACTGGAACACCGGCGACCTCGAGTCCTACCTGATCGAGATCAGTGCGGAGGTGCTCGCCCAGAAGGACGCCGAGACGGGCGATCCCCTGGTCGACGTCATCCTCGACGAGGCCGGCTCGAAGGGCACCGGTGTCTGGACGGTCCAGAACGCTCTCGGCCTCGGCATCCCGGTCTCCGGCATCGGCGAGGCGGTCTTCGCCCGCGCGGTCTCCTCCAAGTCCGCCCAGCGCGCGGCGATGCGCGCATCGGTCACCAACCACCCCAAGGCGCCCGAGGTCCCCGACACGTTCATCGAGGACGTACGCGCGGCTCTCTATTCCTCCAAGGTGGTCGCCTACGCGCAAGGGTTCGACCTGATCGTCGCCGGCGCGAAGGAGTACGGCTGGGACATCGACCTCGGCGCGCTCGCCAAGATCTGGCGGGCCGGCTGCATCATCCGCGCCCGATTCCTCAACCGGATCGTGGAGGCGTACGCCACCAAGCCCGACCTCGAGTCGCTGCTGGTCGACCCCTACTTCGCCGACGCTGTCGCGTCCGGCGAGGAGGCGTGGCGGCGAGTCGTCGGGATCGCGGCCGCCTCCGGGGTCCCCGCACCCGGATTCTCCTCGGCACTCTCCTACTTCGACTCCCTCGCCGCCGACCGGCTCCCCGCCGCGCTCATCCAAGGGCAGCGGGACTTCTTCGGCGCCCACACCTACAAGCGCATCGACAAGGAGGGCGCCTTCCACACCCTCTGGTCCGACGACCGCAGCGAGATCTCGACCACTCCCTCGACGCACTAGGCGCACCAGGGGTCGGGAGATACCGAACTTGGGGCTGTCGGTGTAGCCGAGGGCGGACCTAGCCTGCAGCATGGGGTTCGAGGTCGCAGCGGAGAGGTATGCCCGTTTCATGGGCCGCTACGCCGAGCCGCTCACGCCGTTCTTCGCGGACTTCGCCAAGGTGAGCATGGGCCACCGGGTGCTCGACGTCGGCTGCGGGCCGGGCACCCTCACCCGCCATCTCGTCACCCTCACCGAGGCGCACCTCGTAGCCGCCATCGACCCGTCGCCGCCCTTCGTCGAGACGGTCGCGCGGCGCCTGGCCCGGGTGGACGTGCACACCGGCGTGGCCGAGGCGCTCCCGTTCGCGGACAACTGGTTCGACGTCGCGCTGGCGCAGCTGGTCGTGCACTTCTTGGCCGACCCGGAGGAGGGGCTTCGGGAGATGGCCAGGGTGACCCGCCCCGGCGGCACGGTCGCCGCCTGCGTCTGGGACGCCGAGACCGGCGCCGTAGCCCCGTTCTGGCAGTGCGTCCACGAGATCGACCAGGACGCCGAGGACGAGGCCTTCCTCGCCGGTGCCCGGACGGGTGACCTCGTCGGGCTCCTGAAGAGGGCCGGCCTGCGCAAGGTCGAGCCCGACACCCTGTCCGTACGCGTCGTGCACCCGACCTTCGAGGACTGGTGGGAGCCGTACACCTACGGCGTCGGGCCCGCGGGCGACTACGTCAAGGGCCTCGACGAACCCGGCCGCACCGCCCTCGAGAAGGTCGCGCGGCACCGGCTCGGGGACGGCCCGATCACCGTCACCGCGACCGCATGGGCGGCCCGGGGCACCGTCGGGTAGTCGACCGAGCCTCCGAGCGGAGACTCCCTCCTCAACCGCGCTCGGGAATTTGCATCGTCCCCCTATCCTCAATACGGTTGTAAAAGTCAACCAACTTGGAGGGATGATGGCCGGGCAAGAGACGTACCAGGAGCTGATGTACCAGCTCAGCCAGGTCGGAGCGGTGAAGAAGGGCCTGGCCCGCAACCTCCCGCCCGAGCTGTCCACCGGCTCAGCGGGAGTGCTGACGATGCTGCGACAGCACGGCGACATGACGATGAGCGAGCTCACCGACCTGCTCGCCGTCGACATCTCGGTCACCAGCCGACACGTCGCGTACATCGCCGACCGCGGCTGGATCGAACGCTCCCCCAACCCGGCCGACGGGCGCTCGCGCATCCTCTGCCTCACCGACGCGGGGCGCGCCGTGCTCGACGATGCGTCCCTGCAGGTAGCGGACCTGATCGCCGACCGGCTCGGCGACTGGGACGACGGCGACCTCCACGAGCTGATCCGGCTCGTCACGAAGCTTCGCGACAGCCTCGGCACCTGCCGGCCCGCGACCCCGTGCCCCACCCAGAACCCCACAGACCACTCCCGCACGACCACAAGCAGCTAGGAAAGGAAGTCCATGGCAACGACGGCAGCCGAGCGGACTCAACCCAGTCCCCCCGGAGCCTCGTCCGAAGACGGCTCCCCGAAGAACACGTACAGCGCAATGTCTCACCGCGAGATCATGGAGGCTCTCTCGGGTCTGCTGCTCGGCATGTTCGTGGCGATGATCTCCTCCACGATCGTCTCCAACGCGCTGCCCGAGATCATCGCCGACATCGGCGGTGGGCAGTCGGCCTACACCTGGGTGGTCACCTCCACCCTGCTGACCATGACGGCCACCACCCCGCTGTGGGGAAAGATGGCCGACCTGTTCAGCAAGAAGGTGCTCATGCAGGTCGCGCTGCTTATCTTCGTGGCCGCATCTGCCGTCGCCGGCCTGGCCCAGAACCCGGAGCAGCTCATCGCTGCCCGGGCGGTCCAGGGCATCGGCATGGGCGGTCTGACCGCTCTGGCCCAGGTCATCATGGCGGCGATGATCTCCCCGCGTGAGCGTGGCCGCTACTCGGGCTACCTCGGCGCCGTCTTCGCGGTCGCCACCGTCGGCGGCCCGCTGATCGGCGGCGTCATCACCGATGCCGACTCGCTCGGCTGGCGCTGGTGCTTCTACGTCGGGATCCCGTTCGCGGTCGTCGCGTTCATCGTGCTGCAGAAGACCCTGCACCTCCCCGTCGTCAAGCGCGAGGGCGTCAAGGTCGACTGGGCCGGCGCGTTCTTCATGGCGGCCGGCGTCTGCCTGCTGCTCGTCTGGGTCACCTTCGCCGGTGACAAGTACGACTGGGCCTCGTGGGAGACCGCGGCCATGGTCGGCGGCTCCATCGCCCTGATGCTGATCTTCGTGCTGATCGAGTCCAGGGCCAAGGAACCGATCATCCCGCTGCGGCTCTTCGCCAACCGGACGATCACCCTCTCCTCCCTCGCCTCGCTCTTCGTCGGCGTCGCGATGTTCGCCGGCACGATCTTCTTCAGCCAGTACTTCCAGCTGGCCCGCGACAAGTCGCCGACGATGGCCGGCCTGATGACGATCCCGATGATCGCCGGACTGTTCCTCTCCTCGACCGTCTCCGGCCAGATCATCACCCGCACCGGGAGGTGGAAGGCCTGGCTGGTCGTCGGCGCCGCCCTCATCGTCGGCGGGCTGGGCATGCTCGGCACGATCCGCTACGACACCGAGTACTGGCATGTCGCGATCTTCATGGCCGTCCTCGGCCTCGGCGTCGGCATGACGATGCAGAACCTGGTGCTCTCCACGCAGAACCAGGTCGCACCCTCCGACCTCGGTGCGGCCAGCTCCATGGTGACCTTCTTCCGCAGCCTCGGCGGCGCGATGGGCGTCTCCGCGCTCGGCGCGCTGATGGCGAACCGCGTCGGCGACTACGTCGAGGACGGCCTCGCCGACCTCGGTCCGAGGTACGCCGCGATGGCCCAGGGCACCTCGGGCGAGATCCCGGACATGGACAAGATCCCGGAGCCGCTGCGGAGCGTGCTGGAGAGTGCGTACGGCCACGGCATCGCCGACATCTTCCTGGTCGCCGCGGGCGCGGCCGTCATCGCGCTGCTGCTCGTGGTGTTCATCAAGGAGGTGCCTCTCAAGACCAAGGGCGGGCTCGAGCAGGCCGCCGACGAGGCGGTCGGTGTCGACGCCCCGGCAGCGGTCGCCGAGGCGGTCGTCGGCGTCCCCGAGCAGCACCCCGCCGACGAGGTCGCGCCCGTCGCGGCGCCGGGCAACGGGATCCCGCTGCACGGTTTCGTACGCGGCGCCGGCAACACCCCGGTCCCGCACGCGGCGGTCACGCTGATCTCCCTCTCCGGGCGTCAGCTCGGCCGGTCGGTCGCCCACGCCGACGGCGACTACGCGGTGGACGCACCCGGCGCCGGGACGTACGTCCTGATCGCCTCTGCCGACGGCTTCCAGCCGCAGGCGTCCACGGTGGTCGTGGGCAGTGAGCCGGTGGCGTACGACCTCCTGCTCAGCGGCACCACCGGCCTCAAGGGCATCGTGCGCGGCGGCGAGGACGGCGTGCCCATCCAGGGCGCGATGGTGATCGTCACCGACGTACGCGGCGATCTGCTCTCCACCGGCGCCACCGTCGCGGACGGCACGTTCTTCATCGACGAGCTGGTCCCGGGGCCGGCGACCGTCGCGGTCAACGCCGAGGGCTACCGCCCGCACGCGGTGCCGATCGAGATCGGTGCCACCGGCGTCACCCGTGTCGAGGTGGAGATGGTCACCGGTGCCCGTCTGACCGGCCTCGTCAAGGCGTCGTTCGGCCCGCTCGCCGACGCCCGGGTCACGCTGGTCGACGCGGCCGGCAACGTGGTCGCGACGGCGACGACCGGCGCGGACGGGGCGTACGCCTTCGCCGATCTCGATGGCGGGGACTACACGGTCCTGGCGACCAGCTACCCGCCGGCGACGAGCACCGTGAACCTCAGCGGCCATGGCGTCGACGGCCACGAGATCGTCCTCACCCACCCCGACGAGTAGAGAGAGTCAGATGGCTCTGACCGCACAGATCCGCACCCGCGACGGCTGGGCCGTGGCGCATGCGGTGATCACCCTCACCGACACGGCGGGCGGTCAGGTGCTGCGCGCCGAGGCCGACGAGGACGGTGTCGTCACCGACGACACCGTCCTCGCGGCGGGGCCGTACGTCGCGATCGTCACCGCGATCGGATGGTCCCCCACCGCGGCCACGGCGATCGTCACCGCGTCGGGCCGGGCCGCGCTCGGCACGGTCACCCTGACCAGGCAGGGCGAGACCCAGCTGCCCCCGCCTGGTCCCTGGACCATCGACCCGGCCCACTCCACGGTCGGTGCGGCCGCACAGCACCTCGGCATCTCCAGCGTGCGCGGCAGGTTCACCGACTTCACCGGCGTCGTGGAGATCGCGCCGGACCATCTGGAGAAGTCACGCGTCGAGGCGGTCATCCGGGCCTCGTCGATCGACACCGGCAACGCGATGCGCGACGGCCACCTGCGGAGCGGGGACTTCCTCGATGTCGAGGCCCACCCCGAGATCGTCTACCGCTCCACCAGCCTCACCGCGGCCGGCTCCGACCGCTGGACCGTGCACGGGGAGCTCTCGATGCACGGCCAGTCCCGCGAGGTCGACCTGGACGTCGCCTACCTCGGCACCGGCCCGGACCCCTGGGGCGGCACCCGGGCGGCCTTCCACGCCACCGCTCAGCTGCGGCGCGAGGACTTCGCGATGAGCTTCAACCAGGCCGTCGCGGCCGGCATCGCCGCCATCGGCACGACGCTGAAGGTGGAGCTGGACATCCAGACCGTCCAGGGTGAGTCGCTGCCCACCTGAGCCGCGTCCGCCCCCGATCACGAAAACCCTGCCGAGTCGGCTCGTCATGACGAGCCGGCTCGGCGGGGTCTTCGGTCAGAACGAGCCGACTCGGCAGGGTTTTCGGTCAGAACGAGCCGGCTCGGCGGGGTTTCGTCCTCAGCGCAGCACGATCCAGAGGCCGACGAGGGCGGGCAGCAGCCCGAGGGCGAGCCATGGGGTGAGCGGGCTGCGACGGTGGATGAGGAAGCCTCCGGCGAGGCCGAGCACCCCGAACGCACCCGCGATGATGCACAGTCCGACCCGCGAGCTCTGGAAGGCCGGGTCGATCGCCACGGCCCCGATGACCATCCCGACCGCCAGGTGGGCGACCGTGAACACGGCGAGCACCGACATGACCCACTGCTGCACCCGGGTCAGGGACTTGTCGTTGACGGGCCGGACTGGATTGTCCGGGTCCATCAGGTGGCGCGGTCTCCGCGGTTGCTCGTTCACGGTCATACCGCTCTCCTTCTCGCCACGACAACCTTGTCAGGCCAATTCTCCGTGCCCACGTCGTCGTGGCCCAATCCGCTCGCTCACACCTCGCCGACCGCGGTCAGCAGGTGCGGCCAGGCGGACGAGGCCGGGTCGCCCCAGGAGGCGTGGGCGGCGCCCTCGATCGCGTCGAGACGTACGTCGGGGTGGGCCGTGGCGTAGCGCTCCGAGATCGCGAACGGGATGACGGTGTCGGCCGAGCCGTGCAGGACCCGCACGGGCACCAGAGGGGCGAGGCCGATGGGGTCGGCGGCGGCGTACGCGGCGGGCACCTCGGCCGGGGTGCCGCCGAGGAACTCCTCGACCGCCCCGTCACCGAGGCCGTCCTCGCTCATCGCCGCGAGCGCCGCGGCCGGGGCCAGCGCCACCACGCCGGTGGCGAGCGTGCCGGGCTGGGCGGCGGCCCAGAGCGCGAGCTGGCCGCCGGAGGAGTGCCCGACCAGGGTGATCCGGCGGGGCGCGTCGTTGTGGATGGTCCACTCGCGGCCGCTGAGCTGGATCGACTCGATCGCGGTGGCGATGTCCTCGAGGGCCTGGCGCCACTGCCCGGGCCCGTGCCGATACTCCACCGTCGCGGTCAGGTGCCCCGCGTCGCCCAGGGCCCGACCGGCCGCCCAGGTGCGCGTCCGGTCGGAGTCGCGCCACAGACCGCCGTGCAGCAGCAGGACGAGGGAGTCGGTGGCCTCCTCCGGCTCGAAGACGTCGGCGACCTGGCGAGCCGTGGCGCCGTAGCGCATCGTCGCGTCGGGGTAGGTGGACTCTGTGGTGGTCATGACTTCTCCATGCTGTTGGGGCTGTTGCGGCCGCGTCGGCTGTCGCGGTCGAGCAGCAGGCTGACCGCGACACCGACCACCAGGCCCCAGAAGGCGGAGCCGATGTTGAAGACGGTGATGTCGGCGACGGTCACCAGGAAGGTGACCAGCGCGCCGGTGACATGGGGTCCGCTGAAGGCGGACTGGAAGGCACCCTGGAGGGGCTTGAGCATGGCCAGGCCACCCAGCGCCGCGACGTACGCCTCTGGCATGGTGGTGATGACCCGGACCATCCCGGGCGCGAGCAGGCCGAACCCGATGGCGAGTACGCCGCACCAGATCGCCCCGGCATAGTGCCGGTGCCGCTCGCCCGAGGCGGTGACCAGCGCGTTGGTGGGCCCGGCCAGGCACGTGGAGACGCCGCCGAAGGGCGCCGCGATCAGCGAGGTGACCCCGCACCAGCCGGTCACCTGGTTCATCCGCGGATCGTGGCCGGCGGCACGCAGCACCGCCATGCCCTGGCCGTTCTGGACGACCAGGACGGTGACCAGGAGCGGGATCGTGAGCTCGACGAAGGCGGACCCGGTGAACACCGGCGTCGTCCAGACCGGGTCGATCACCCAGCGCCCGGCGACCTCGACCGCCGGGCGGTCGGCGAGGGATACCGCGACCGCACCGATCGCCAGTGCCACCAGCACCGCCGGCAGCCAGCGCGCCACCTTCGGGATCGCGCTGACGGCCACGAAGGCGAGCACCATCGGACCGGCGATGGCGAGGTCGCGGTCGACGGCGAGGACCAGGTCCGTGCCGAAGCGAAGGAAGACGCCGGCGACCATCGCCATCACGATCGGCATCGGCAGCAGATGCATCACCCGGTCGACCTGGCGGGTCAGAGCCAGGGCCATCAGCAGCACCGCGGCCAGGACGAACCCACCGACCACCTCCGGCCAGGCCGTGCCGGCCGACATCGCCTGCCCGACCACGACCGTGCCGGGGATCGTCCAGAAGTAAACCATCGGCTGCAGGCTCCACCGCGAGGCGATGATCGTCAGCACGCCGTTGAGACAGAAGACCGCGCTCACCCAGGAGGCGACCACGCCGGCGGAGAGCCCGGCGCCCTGACCGACGGCGAGAATCACCGCGACCGGGCCGGTGCAGGAGAACAGGAACCCGATGAAGCCGTTGATCAGCTCATGACTGCCCAGGTCGCGCCTGAGGACGGCCCGTGGCTCTCGGATGTCCAGGTCGGTGGTCATGGCTCCTCCGTCGTCTCGGCGGACATCGCGGCCAGCTCGGTCCGGCTGCGGACGCCGAGCTTCGCGTAGATACGGGTCAGGTGATACTGGACGGTCTTGGGCGAGACGAAGAGCTGCGCGGCCACCTCACGGTTGGACAGCCCCGAGGCGACCATCTCCGCGACGGCCTCCTCCTGCGGGGTCAGGTCCACCGGTCCGCGCCGGCCACGCGGCGCTCGCACTCCCCCGGCTCGCAGCTCACGCTGGGCCGCGTCGACGTACGTCAGCGCACCCAGACCGTCCCACTGGTCGCGCGCGGCCGAGAGCAGCGCCTCCGCGTCGCGGCGGCGGCCGGCGCGGCGCAGCGCCTGCCCGTAGGCGAAGGTGACCCGGGCCCGCTCGTAGCGGAGCGGGAGCCCCTCGAGCAGGTCGAGTGCTCGGTCGAAGGTCTCCCGGACCCCGATGAGGTCGCCGCGGGCGCCGTGCCAGCGGCCACGGGCGGTGGCGAGCCGAGCCTGGGCGGAGCGGTGCTGCTCCTCCCGGGCACGGGTCTCGTGCGGGAGGAGGAACTCGTCGGCCTCCTCCAGCCTGCCCTCGTGGATCAGCGCGGCGGCGTACGTCTCGGCCCACGGCCAGATGGCCGGCTCTGTCAGCGCGCTTCCGGCCGGGGCCTGGGTGAGCGGTTCGAGGATGCGGAGCACGGCACGGAAGTCGCTGCGCGCCTCGGCGATGTGGGCGCGGGCGAGCAGCGCCGGGACCCGCATGATCTCGTAGCCCTGCGCCCCGGCCTCGGCGGCGCGGGCGGATCGGGCGGCGTCCTCCCAGCTGCCGCGCAGCAGGTGGGTCTCGGTGGCCGTCCACTCCAGCAGCGGGGTCACCAGGGCGATGCCCGACTCGGCCGCGAGCGCTCGCCCGGCCGCCACGGTCTGCAGCGCGGCGTCGCCCTCACCGGTCAGGAACTGCACCCGTGCGAGCCAGGCCAGGGCCCACATCGAGATCCGGATCGAGCCGCCGAGGACCCGCGGGTCGGTGACCCCCTCCAGCCGGCTGCGGCTCTCGTCGGGCTCGTCGGCCAGGACCCCGAGCCACCCGCGCCCCATCGTGACCCGCTGGGTCTGAGCACTGTGCCCGACCCGTCGGGCGGCGAGGGCGTACGCCTCCTGGGCATCCTCGAACCGGCCGGCCATCGCCAGCCCGAGCCCGCGGATCGCCGCCGCCTCGATGCCCGCCGCGGAGTCGCGGCCGGCGAGCGAGATCGCCCGGTCGGCCCAGGTGACCAGCTCGTCGCCGCGGCACAGCGCCAGCGAGTGCAGCACGTGCCGCTGGGCGATCAGCGCCGCGGTCTCCGGCTCCCGGTCCGCGTTGACGATGTCCCAGGCGCGCTTGAGCCGCACCTCGGCCTCGGTGGCTCGTCCGCGCAGGATCGCCAGGTAGGCGAGCACGGCGTCGCGCAGAGGGGTCTCGCGCAGGCCCTCGATCACGGGCACCAACGCCGCGGCGCCCATGCCGTCGCCGGCCGCGACCAGGGCGTCGACCGAGCGGATCAGCCGGTCATCGCGCCGCAGCGGGTCCTCGGTGAGTCGGCTGGAGTCGCGGAAGAGGTTGGCGGCGTCTGCCCAGGCGCCTTCGTCGCCGCGCCGCTGCGCCAGCCGGGCGACGTCGTCGGCGAGCTCGGCATCGGGCAGCGGGGTCGCGGCGACGAGGTGCCGGGCCCGGCTGACCTCGTCGTCGACGATCTCTGCCGCGCGCTGGTGCGCGTCCGCGGCCCGTCGGGCGCCCATGGTCGCCAGCACGGCGGCACCGACCAGGGACGTACGCCATCGGGGCCGGTGGTCCCGGCTCGTCTCGACGAGCCCGGCCGCGGCCAGGGTGTCGACCGCGGTCAGCGGATCCTCGAGACCGGCGAGGTCAGCGGCCTGGCCCAGCGAGGCCTCCTCTCCGAGGATCGCGAAGGCCTCCGCCAGGGCACGGCCCTCGGGTCCGCAGCCGGCGAGTGCGACCTGGACCTCGTCGCGTACGTGTGCGGGCGCCGGCAGCTGGGTGTCGGGACGCACCCAGCTGCTCGGCGGAAGCTCGTCGAGCAGCGCGACCGCGTCGCGCGGGCTGCCCCCGGTGTGGCGGGTGAGGACCTCGGCCATCGCCGGGTGCAGGACCCGCCCGCGCAGCGAGGCCAGCTCGGCGACCGCCGTCGCGTCCAGCCCCTCGATGCGTACGGCATCCGCGGCGATCTCGCCGAGGAACGGGGTGGTGCGGGTGGCCGCGAGGACCACGAGCAGAGGTACGTCGCGGTGCCGGCGCAGCGCGGAGGCGATCGCCTGCAGCGAGAACGCGTCGGCGAGGTCGGCGTCGTCGACCAGAATCAGTCCGGGCTCGTCGGCACACCCGGCCAGGGCTCGCGCGACCAGGGCATCGGCCGCGGCGACCGGGTCGGCCGGCGGCTCCGTACCGAGCAGCTGGCGCAGCACCGCGCCGGGCGAGTCCTGCTCCCACCCACCGGCGCGGGCCTTCAGCGCCGGCGTCGCGACCCGGTCGGCCAGACCGCGCAGCAGCGCGGTCTTGCCCATCCCCGGGTCACCGAGGACCAGGACGGCTGCGGATCCAGAGGCGCGGGTGAGGGCCAGCCGCGAGGTGAGCTCGACGAGCTCGTCCTCGCGACCGACGCACCCGGCTCGTTCTATGAGCACGGTCACACCCTAGGCCTCCTCACGCGGGCACGCCCTCGTCGAGCGCGACGTCCAGGACCGGCTCCTCCGGGGACCGCGGCACGGCCACGGCGACCACGGCGCCGAGCAGCGCGACGGCCGCGAAGATCTGGAAGGCGGTGGTCCCGCCGACGCCGGCGGCGACCAGGGCACCGCCGATGATCGGTCCGACGATCCCGCCCAGGCGGCCGAAGCCGGCGCACCAGGCGACGCCAGCGCCGCGGGCCCGGGTCGGGTAGAAGTTGGCGACGAGCCCGTAGATGAGCACCTGCGTACCGATCGTGCCGACACCGGCGATCGCGACAGCGGGGAACAGGATGGCGAGCGGCAGCCCGAGCGGGAGCAGCAACAGCATCAGGCCGGCGAGCACGAAGGTCGTGGAGACCACCTTCTTGGCGCCGGTCCGGTCGGCGACGTACGACGCGAGGAGGCCGCCGAGGATGGCGCCGCCGTTGAGCACGAGCAGGAAGGTGAGGGCGTACGCCTTGCCGTAGCCGTTGTCCTCCATGATCTTCGGGAGCCAGGTGTTCAGGCCGTAGGTCAGCAGCAGGCCGGAGAAGCTCATCAGGCCCAGCACCATGGTCGGGAACGCGAGCGGGCGGCGGGCGAGCGCGCTGAAGCCGACGGCCTCCTGGGCCGTGCCGGCGCTCGCGATCCGGCCGCGGGAGTCGAGCCACTGCTGCGACTCGGGCAGCTTCGCGATCGCGAAGGGCAGCAGCAGGAGCAGCGGGCTGGCGCCGATCGCCATCAGGATCCGCCAGTTGGAGCCGCTCGGGTCGATGACGAGCGCCATCACCGAGGCGGCCACGCCACCGGCGGGGATGCCGCTGTAGACGATCGCGTTGAGCCGGTTCTTCCGCTCCGGCGGGGCGAACTCGGCCACCAGAGCACCGACGGTGGCGAGGATCGCGCCCAGCCCGATGCCGGTCAGGAAGCGCAGGATGCCGAAGACGGCGATCGACTGCGCGAACGCGGTCGCTGCCATCCCGAGCGAGAACCAGGTGATGCTGGCGAGCACGACCTTCCGCCGGCCGATCCGGTCGCTGACCGCGCCGGCGCTCAGCGCGCCGACCAGCACGCCGACCAGGGCATAGCTGCCGAGCGTGCCCGCCTGGCCCGCGGAGAGCTGCCCGATCTGGGACGAGTCGGCCATCAGCGTCGGCAGCACCGTGCCGTAGACCACGAGGTCGTAGCCGTCGAACATCAGGGCCAGCGCCGAGAGCGCGACGACCCAGGCGAGCTGGCGCCCGGTCTTGGCCCGAGTGATTTCATCGGTGTTTTCGGACATGGGTGATCTCCATGGGTGACGCGAGCGTGCTCGCGAAGGGAGGGACGGCCCCGAGAGAGGACCTGGTGGCTCAGCCGAGGTCACCGCCGGCGACGGGAAGGACCGTGCCGGTGATGTAGGAGGCCTCCTCGGAGGCGAGGAAGCAGATCGCGGCGGCCTGCTCGTCGAGCGTGCCGTAGCGGTGCATCAGTGAGGTCTCGAGGGTCTGGTCGATATGGGCCTGGAACCACGCCTTCTCAGCGTCCGTCCCCGGCTGTGGTGTGCCCCGGGAGATCCGGCGCGGCGGAGCCTCCGTACCTCCCGGGGCCGTCGCGGTGACGCGGATGCCCGCGTCGGCGTACTCCAGCGCGAGGGACGCGGTGATCGCGTTGATCCCGCCCTTCGCCGCGGAGTAGGGGATCCGGTTGATGCCCCGGGTCGCGGCCGAGGAGACGTTGACGATGACGCCGTGCCCCTGATCGACCATGCCCGGGAGAGCCGCCCGGCAGGCGTACAGCGTGGTCATCAGCGACCGGGTGATCTCGGCGTCGATCTGCTCGGAGGTGAACTCGGTGAACGGCTTGAAGTTGATCGCTCCGCCGACGTTGTTGATCAGGACGTCGATCCGGCCGTACGCCGCCAGCGCCTGCTCCACCAACGCGGCTGCTCCCTCGTAGTGCTCGAGGTCGCACTCGACCGCCTTCGCCTTCGCACCCTGGTCGGTGAGCTCGGCGGCGACCTCGCCGGCCAGCGGCGAGCGGTCGGCGAGGACGACGGCGCCACCCTCGGCGCTCACCCGGCGGGCGACCTGGGCGCCGATGCCCTGGGCGGCGCCGGTGACCACCACGACCTGGCCGGCGAAACGGCCCGGAGTGATGAACCTGGGCCGGTTCGCGGCCGCGGACTCGGCCATCGCGCGCCGCATCGTCTCCTTCGACCGCTCGCTGTGGGCCTTGATCAGGTCGCGCGCGGCCAGGCGGTCGCCGCGCTCGAAGGCGTCGACGATGTCGAGATGGTCCTGGGTGCAGCCCGGGTGGCACCAGGTGGCGTTGCGCAGCACGTCCTCCATCCGGCCCTTGACGCCGAGCGCCTGGTAGGCGGCCAGCAGGTGGCTGTTGCCGGTGAGGGTGAACAGGTAGTCGTGGAAGGCCGCGTTCGACTCGGTGTAGCCGTGGGCGTCGAGGAAACGGTCACCTTCGACGTACGGCAGGGTCGATTCGGCGAGCAGCTGGTAGCCGGCGAGCTGCTGGGAGTCGAGCCGCCCGATGGTGAGGTCGAGCGCGCCGACCTCCAGCGCCGCCCGGGCCTCGAAGATCGCGTCGGAGGCGGAGATGTCCGGGTGCTCCTCACCGATCGTGTAGCCGTCCTCGGTGGTGTCCCCGCTGGTCGAGCCGCCGGAGCCGCTGGGCGCAGGCGTGTCGAGACCAACAGAGTCGTCGACCGCGAACACCTCCTGACCACCGACGCCACGCGCTCCTGCGGCCACGATCAGGTCCTCGACCGCGTCGATCTCGACACCGCTGACTGCACTCTCGGGCCCGTCTGACGTAGGGCGCGGGGCGACCAGCTGACCGGCGATGCGACGTACGGCATCGCCCTCGTCGTGCGCGACGCCGGCCGACCCCACGTTCTCGAGATCGAGGGCCGCGAACATCTCCTGGCCCGCGATCGATCGCGCGTCGGCGTGGGCCTCCAGCTCGGCGCGTACGAGTGACTTCTCGGCCTGCACAGGTGACTTCTCGGCCTGCGCGGGTGACTCTTCGGCAGGGACGGCGAGGGCGAACTTCTCGTAGTAGAAGCCGGTGGGCTCGAGGCCGGCGCCGGAGACGTGGGTACGCACCGCCTCGACCATCGGCGGCGGGCCGCAGAGGTAGATCGCGACGTCGCCGTCGTGCAGGTCGTCCTCACCGATCAGGCTCGTCACGTAGCCCTTGTTGGCCGCGGCCGAACCGGGGTCGGAGACGCAGTGGTCCCAGCTGAACCCGGGCAGACGCGAGACGAGCTCGCCGACCTCGTCGAGCTTGACCAGGTCGTCGTCGGTGCTGACGCCGTAGACCAGCCGGCCGCCGCGGTCGCAGCCGTCGACCTCGAGCTGGCGCAGCATCGAGAGCACGGGCGCGAGCCCGGTGCCACCGGCCAGCATGAGCACGGGACGGCGTGCCTCGCGCAGGAAGAAGGAGCCGTTCGGCCCGGTGAAGGTGACCTCGTCGCCGACCGCGGCGCGCTCGGTCAGCCAGGTCGACATCGCGCCGCCCTGGGTGAGCTTGACCAGGAAGACGAGCCGCTCCTCATGGGGAGCGTTCGCGAAGGAGTACGAGCGGGTGACCGGCTCGCCGTCGCCGGTGCCGGGCACGGCGATGTTGACGTACTGACCGGGCAGGAAGGCGAGCTCGCCGCGGTTGGGGATGTCGATGGACAGCTCGACCGTGGTGGGGCTCAGCCGGTCCAGGCCGACGACGGTGCCGGTGTAGCTGGTGGCTCCGGTCTTGGCGACCTCGGAGGTGGTGGCGATCTGCAGCGCGAGGTCCGAGCGCGGCTTCATCGAGCAGGGCAGGGCGTACCCCTCGGCCGCCTCCGCGTCGGAGAGCGCGTCCTCGATGTAGCTCCCGCCGTCGAAGCTCCCCGACTCGCACAGCGCCTTGCACGTCCCGCAGGCGCCGTCGCGGCAGTCCAGCGGGATGTTGATCCGCTGCCGGTAGGACGCGTCGGCGACGGTCTGGTCCTCACGAACGGTGATGAACCGGGTCACGCCGTCCTCGAAGGCGAGCGCCACCTGGTGGGTGGCGACCCCGCCCTGGCTCGGGTTCGTGGGCTCGGTCTCGGTTGCAGTCATCGCAGGTGCCTCAGAAGTGGTAGATGTCGACGACGTGGTGGATGTAGTCGTTCTTCAGCACCACGGTCTTGCGGCGGATCAGCGGCTGATCACCGGAGAAGTCGATGGTGTAGAACGACGTGCCGTAATAGGGGTCGACGGTCTTGTAGCGGAAGTACATGGTGTGCCAGTTGAAGCGCACGTCGACCAGGTCGCCGCGGCGCTCGATCACCTCGACGTTGCTGATGTTGTGCGACGTACGCGGCTCGGGCAGAGAGGTGGCCGAGGACCGCTCCGTACGGATCCGGAAGACCCGGTCCTCCAGACCGCCCTTGTTGGGGTAGTAGATGAGCGACATCTCGGTCTGCGGGTCCTCGGTCAGCAGGTCCGCGTCGTCCCAGCAGGGCATCCAGTAGACGACGTCGTCGGCGTAGCACTCCAGCCACCGCTCGAACTCGCGGTCGTCGAGGAAGCGCGCCTCGCGGTAGAGGAACTGCTCGATGCTGTTCTGCGTGATCAGCTTCGACCCGGCGGGGGCGTTCTGCGTGAGCGTCATGGTCAGTTGCCCTTCTCGTTCGCGATGGCCGTACGCATCTGCTCGGTCCACTGCGCGTGCATGACCGGGTAGAGGCCCTCGTCCTCGTTCTTCGCGCCGGCCGAGATGACTCCCGGCATCTCCAACGCCTCGGCGACCTCGTCGGGACCGGTCTGCCAGTGCTCGGCGCCGCGGCTCATGTCGTTCCACGGCGCGGCGGAGGCCTGGTAGGTCAGGAAGCAGGAGCGGAACTCCTCCAGGTCGTCGGGCGTGGCCATGCCGGAGGCGTTGAAGAAGTCCTCGTACTGCCGGATCCGCCAGGCCCTCGACTCAGGTGCCTCGCCCTTGGGGGCGATGCAGTAGATGGTGACCTCGGTCTGGTCGACCGAGATCGGGCGGAAGTGCCGGATCTGGGTCGAGAACTGGTCCATCAGGTAGACGTTCGGGTAGAGCAGCAGGTTGCGCGAGCCCTTGACCATGAACTCGCCCTTGGCCTCGCCGAACTTCTCCTTGAGGACGTCCATCTGGTCCCACAGCGGCCGGTCGGCGGGGTTTGCCGCCCAGGTCCACAGGCACAGGTGGCCGTTGGGGTAGGACCAGTAGCCTCCGCCGGACTTGCCCCAGCTGCCGGCGTCGACGGTCTTGGTCGTGTTCTTCGACTCGCCGGTGTTGCGGCGCGAGGTGGTGGCGGCGTAGTTCCAGTGGGTGGCGGTGACGTGATAGCCGTCGGCGCCGTTCTCCGCCTGGACCTTCCAGTTGCCGTCGTAGGTGTAGGTCGAGGACCCACGCAGCACCTCGAGCCCGTCGGGCGACTGGTCGACCAGCATGTCGATGACCTTGACGGTGTCGCCGAGGTGCTCCTCGAGCGGCAGTACGTCCTCGTTGAGCGAGCCGAACAGGAAGCCGCGGTAGCTGTCGAACCTCACGACATGGGTGAGGTTGTGCGAGCCCTCGGTGTTGAAGCTCTCCGGGTAGCCCGCGTCGTCGGGGTCCTTGACCTTGAGGAGGGTGCCGTCGTTACGGAAGGTCCAACCGTGGAACGGGCACGTCAGGGTCATCCGGTTGTCGGTCTTGCGCCGGCAGAGCATCGCGCCGCGGTGGGCGCAGGCATTGATCATGCAGTGCAGCTCACCGTCCTTGTCGCGAGTGATCATCACCGGCTGCCGCCCGATGTACGTGGTGAAGTAGTCGCCCGGGTTGGGCACCTGGCTCTCGTGGGCGAGGTAGATCCAGTTGCCTTCGAAGATGTGCTTCATCTCCAGCTCGAAGATCTCCTCGTCGGTGAAGATCCGACGGTTGGCGCGGTAGATCCCGGCCTCGCGGTCCTCGACCACGGCGTCCGACAGGACGTCCTCGATGTGGCCGAGGTTCTCGGTGAGCGGTGCGGTCATGGTTAAGCCTCCAACGGGTGACGGTCCTCCGACTGTCGCAGTGAGTGGCGTCCGTCACACCAGGTGAATGCCCAGTCCCGGCCTGGGCATCTATTCATATTCACCAGCGATCAATAGGTGTCATTTTCGTCCTTGTCCTTTATCTATATCGGGCCTAGCGTGGCGCTCGTCACCACATCTTGAGGAGCACCTCATGGAGCTACGCCACCTGCGGTACTTCGCAGCGGTCGCCGAGACCTGCCACTTCGGGCGGGCGGCGGCCCATCTGCACATCGCCCAGCCGGCGCTGTCCCAGGCGATCCGTCAGCTCGAGGCCGAGCTCGACGTCACGCTGTTCACCCGCACCACCCGGCAGGTCTCTCTCACGCCGGCGGGCGAGTTCCTGCGGGCAGAGGCCAACCGGGTGCTGTCCGCGGTGGACGACAGTGTTCGAGGCGTACGCCGCATCGGCGCCGGCCGCCACGGTCTGGTCCGCCTCGGGCTGACCGGCACCGCCTCCTTCTCGCACCTGCCCGGGATCGCCAGGGTGGTCAAGCGCGAGCTGCCCGACGTGGCGCTCGAGATCCACGCCGACCTGCTCACGCCGGGTCAGTGCGAGCGTCTGCGGAACGGGTCGCTCGACCTCGGCGTCCTGAGGCCGCCGGCGGTCGGCGAGGGCCTGACCCTGCGCACCCTCGAGGTCGAGCCCCTCGTCCTCGCCGTCCCCGTCGACCACCGCCTCGCGGTCGAGCCCGTCGTCGCCCTGGCCGACCTGCGCACCGAGCCGTTCGTGGCGTACAGCGACCGTGACTCCGCGGTCAACGAGGCCGTCCTGCGCAGCTGCCGCCAGGCCGGGTTCGTGCCGCGGCGCGAGCACGAGGCGCCCAGCACGGCGGTCCTGCTCGCCCTGGTCGCCGCGGGTCTCGGCATCGCGGTCGTCCCGGCCTCGGTCCGGGCGCTGCCCCTGCAGGGCGTGGTCTTCCGCGACCTGCTCGACGCCGGCAGCGTCGAGCTCGCGCTGGCCTACCGCACCGACGACGACAACCCGGTCGTCGACGCCGTCATCGACATCCTCGAAGCAGCAGACCTGTTCACCGCACCCAGCCTGAAAGCTCCCTGATGAAGGTCACCAAGATCGAGGCGATCCCGTTCGCCATTCCCTACCGCAAGCCGCTGCGCTTCGCCTCCGGTGAGGTCCACACGGCCGAGCACGTGCTCGTCCGGGTCCATACCGACGACGGCGTCGTCGGGGTGGCCGAGGCCCCGCCGCGCCCGTTCACCTACGGCGAGACGCAGGCCGGGATCGTCGCCGTCATCGACCAGATCTTCGCCCCTCAGCTCGTCGGGATGACGCTGCTCGACCGTGAGCGTGCGCGTGTCCTGATGGAACGCACCATCGGCAACCCGACCGCCAAGGCCGCCGTCGACATGGCCATGTGGGACGCCCTCGGCAAGACCCTGGACCTGCGGGTCGTGGACCTGCTCGGTGGTTACACCGACCGGATGCGGGTCTCGCACATGCTCGGCTTCGACTCACCCGCGGCGATGGTCGCCGAGGCGGAGCGGATGCGGGAGACGTACGGAATCTCGACGTTCAAGGTGAAGGTCGGTCGCTCCCCGATCGAGCTCGACACCGCCGTCGTCCGTGCCCTGCGCGAGCGGTTCGGCGACGAGATCGAGCTGTACGTCGACGGCAACCGCGGCTGGACCGCGGCCGAGTCCGCCCGCGCGATGAGGCAGATGGCCGACCTGGACCTGTTGTTCGCCGAGGAGCTCAACCCGGCTGACGACGTGCTCGGCCGCCGCTGGCTGGTCAGCCAGCTGGACGTACCGTTCATCGCCGACGAGTCGGTGCCCACGGCGGCCGACGTCACCCGCGAGGTGCTCGCCGGAGCCGCCACCGCGATCAGCATCAAGACCGCGCGCACCGGCTTCACCGGGTCGCAGCAGGTGCTCCACCTCGCCGAGGGCCTCGGCGTGGAGGTCGTGATGGGCAACCAGATCGACAGCCAGCTCGGCACCGCCTGCGCGATCGCCTTCGGCGCGGCTCACCAGCTCACCTCGCGTCGTGCCGGTGAGCTGTCGAACTTCCTCGACATGGCCGATGACCTGCTCACCGAGCCGCTCGAGATCAGCGACGGCGAGCTCGTCGTACGCCCCGGTGCCGGCCTCGGGGTCGAGATCGACCCCGAGAAGCTCGACCACTACCGCACCGACAGCTGAACACCGCCCCACACGGCCTCGGCCGTGCATCACGAGAGGAACCATCCATGACCACCGACCAGACCATCGAGTCCGTCGAGTCCATCGAATCCGTCGAGTCCGGCGGGTCCGCCTCCGCGGCCGCCTCCGGCGCCTCCGCCACCGAGCGGTTCGCGGCCGACAAGTCACCCTTCGAGTCCGTCAAGGACACCCCGCCCGAGCGCGTCGACACGCTGGCCAAGCGCGTGCTCAGCGCCGTCTACGACACCATCCGCGAGGAGAAGGTCACCTACGACGAGTTCAACGCGCTCAAGGCATGGCTGATCCAGGTCGGCAAGGACGGCGAGTGGCCGCTCTTCCTCGACGTGTGGGTCGAGCACGAGGTCGAGAAGGTCGCCACCGAGCACCGCGAGGGCAACAAGGGCACCATCGAGGGCCCCTACTACGTCCCCGACGCCCCGGAGCAGGGCGCGACCGGCACCATCCCGATGCGCGACGGCGAGTCCGGCACCCCGCTGACCTGGACGGGCAGGGTCTCCTCCACCGATGGCACCGAGCTCGCCGGCGCCAAGGTCGAGCTCTGGCACGCCGACGCCGACGGCTTCTACTCGCAGTTCGCGCCCGGCATCCCGGAGTGGAACCTGCGCGGCAGCTTCACCGTCGGGGACGACGGCGCCTTCGAGATCCACACGATCCGGCCCGCCCCCTACCAGATCCCCACGGACGGCTCCTGCGGCAAGCTCATCGCCGCCGCCGGCTGGCACGCCTGGCGCCCGGCTCACCTGCACGTCAAGGTGTCGGCCCCCGGCCACGAGCTCCTCACCGCCCAGCTCTACTTCCCCGGCGACGAGCACAACGACGACGACATCGCCTCGGCGGTCAAGCCCGAGCTGGTGCTCTCGCCCGTCGACGCGGGCGACGGCACGGTGAGCGTCGACTACGGCTTCGTCCTCGACCCGGTGCGTGGCTGATGCTCTACCACGTACGCATGGACGTCCGGATCCCGCACGACCTGGATCCGGACGTCCGCGACGACACGATCGCCCGCGAGAAGGCCTACGCCCAGGAGCTCCAGCGCGCCGGGAAATGGCCGCAGCTGTGGCGGATCGTCGGGGAGTACGCCAACATCTCCGTCTTCGACGTCGAGTCCCACGACGAGCTGCACCAGCTCCTGTCCAGCCTGCCGCTGTTCCCCTACATGGACGTCCAGGTCACACCGCTGGCCAGGCACCCGTCCAAGGTGGACTAGGACCTGCGTCGAGCGGTCGACTCGCGCACCACGAGCCGGACGGGGAGGAGCAGCGGCTTGAGGTTCGGCGCGTCCCCCGCGGCCATCGCGACGACGGTACGCAGCGCCGTACGTCCCTGGTCGCGCAGCGGGGACGCCACCGTCGTCAGCTCGGGGTCCACGACCTCGCCGAGCTGGGTGTTGTCCACACCGATGACGCTCACCTCGTCGGGGACCCGGATGTCCCTGCTGTGCAGCCCCTTGATGACCCCGATGGCCACAGCGTCGTTGTAGCAGACGATCGCGGTGGTCGGGTTGGCCAGGATCGCCTCGACCATCCGGGACCCGGCATCGATGGTGGGCGTGTTCACCGGGCCCACCCGGTGCACCACCATCTCCAGCTCGTAGCCCGCCTCGCGCAGGGCATGCCACCGCATGCCGTCGGTCCAGCTCGCCTCCGGTCCGCTCACGTAGGTGACCGAGGTGTGGCCGAGCTCCCCCAGATGCTCCATCGCACGTCGCATGCCACGCGCGTTGTCGATGAGCAGGCTGGGCACCTCCGGCAGCCGCCGGTTGAGGACGACGACCGGCTTCTGCTTCGCCAACATGCGGATCGCACTGTCCGACATACGCGAGCTCGCCAGGACCACCCCGTCGACGGCGGGGAGCTCGTGCTCGATCCAGGCACGCTCGACGTGCGGATCCTCCATCGTGTGGGACAGCACCACGGTGTAGCCAAGTCCGGTCGCCGCCTCGTGCACACCACGGATGATCTCGGCGTAGAAGGGGTTGGTGATGTCGGTGACCACCAGCGCGACGGTGCGCGACACCGACCCGGTCACCGCCGGCAGGGATGTCGAGCGGTAGCCGAGCTCTCGCGCGGCGGCGAAGATCCGAGCCGCGGTCTCGGTGCTGACCCGGCCGGGCCGCGCGAACGCACGGGACACGGTCGACGCCGCCACACCGGCGGCCTCTGCCACGTCATAGATCGTCACTCGGGACTTCACCGGCTCACAGTAGAGATGGTCCTGGTGCTCGGCAAGGGTGTGGGACCGGTCTCGGCGAAACCGGTCCCACACACTGTCCCTGGGCTCAGCGTCGGTACGTCAGGCCGGCACCGAAGGGGAACAAGGCTCCGTCGGTGGTCTCGTCATAGCCCGGGAGATCGCTCGCCTGCTCCTCCACGGCTCGCCGGGTGCTCGGGAGCGCGAACGGCATCCGTCCCTGTGGCGCGAACCGACCCGACAGTACGTCCATGAGGGCGCCGTCGCTCATGCCGAAGCCGGCCACGATCGCGCCGGCGTCCCTGAGCCCGCTCGCCTCGTCGAGCACATAGGGCTGGCGGAAGTAGACGTTCAGCACCACCTTGCGCGGATCGCCGACCTCGGCCATCGCCTGCTGCACGACGTCGAGGGACGGAGTGACTTCCCACGACTCCGAGGCCGCCATGCCGCTGAAGTCGAGGACACTCGACTCCCACGGCAAGGAACCACCGAACCGCAACCCGTTGTCGGTGCAGGTCTCCGCGCCGTAGGAAACACACGCGTCGGCGGCGCCGTACGGGCTCTTGCCGTCGAGCCCCCGCACCCCTGGCATGACGATCGGGTTCTTGTGCTCGGGGTTCATCCCCGAAGCCTCGTCGTTGCTCACGTAGTCGCCGGTCCCGACGTTGTTGGCGGTGACGTTGACCAGCACATAGTCGGAACCCTCGGCGCTGGGCCGGTCGGCCGGGTTCTCGGTGTTGCCATCGACCACGTCGTAGCCGTAGCTCTCCACGGTCTTGGTGTCGATGTCGCCGAGCACATAGACCTTCGCGCCAGCGCGCATCGGCAGCACCCGGTCCTTGCTCTGGTCCTTGCTCCGGTCCTTGCTCTTGTCCTTGCTCTTGTCCTTGCTCTGGTTCTGCAGGAGCACGGCCGACTTGCGCTGCATGTCGAGCGCGGCCTCGCGGTTCTTCGCGCTGCCGACGACCTCGTCGGCCTCTGCCTCGTCGACGTACGGATCCTCGAAGAGGCCCAGGTCGAACAGCGGCTCGACCAGCCGTGTCGCGGCGAGGGTCACCCGCTCCTCGGTGATGAGACCGTCCTCGACCAGGGAGGTGATGGTCGCGACGTCGTGGAAGCCCGAGAGCGTGTCGGTGCCACCGTTGACGGCCGCAGCGACACGCTCGGGGACAGTGGCCTCCTCGAGCCCCCACGCACGGTCGTTGATGATGCCGGTGTCGGAGTTGACGTAGCCGCGGAAGCCGAGCCTGTCGCGGAGCAGGTCGTTGACGATCTGGTCGGAGAACGCCATGCCCACCTGGTCATAGGTCACGCCGTCATGCGTGACGTCCATCGGGACGCCGTAGTAGGGCATGATCGAGGAGACGCCGGCGTCGATGGCGGCCTCGAAGGGCCGTAGGTGCTCGGCGAACGCGCCACCCGGATAGACCTGCGTCTTGCCGAACGAGTAGTGCGGGTCCAGGCCGAGCTGTTGCGGACCGCCACCTGGAAAGTGCTTCATGGTGAGGGCGACCGGGCTATCGGGGCTCAGCGAGCTCCCGGCTCGGTCCTTCTTCCCCTGGAGGGACTGCACGAGGGTGCCCATGATGTTGCCGCCCAGGTCGGCGTCCTCGGTGAACGTCTCGTGCACGCGGTACCACCGCGGTTCCGTCGCCAGGTCAGCCATGTAACCGTACATGCCTCGCAGGCCGACGGACTTCCACTCCTCCCCCATGACGCCCGCGAAGTCACGGACCACGGACATGTCCCCGGTGGTGGTCTTGCCGGTACGACGCGCCTGCTCGCCGAGGGCGGCCGCCGCGATGCCGGCCTCCTTCGGGAACGCGGTGAACGAGCCGGACGCCTCGTTGATGCCGACCCTGGCGTTGGGGTCGATGTGGTTGCGCGCGTTGGACTTGTAGAGGACCGGGATGCCGAGCCGGCTCGCCTCGCCGAGCTCCTGGACGCGGTTCGTGTAGCGCGCTGCCTCACCGGGCGTCACGCTGGTCGAGGCGCCGGTGCCGCCGCCCGGGGCGCCGCAGACGGCCTTGTCCGCGCTGGTGACGACGTTTCGGAAGACGAAGCGGCGCATCTGCTGCTCGCCGACGTAGTCCGCGGCTGCCGCCGGCAGGGTCCCGCGTTCGCCGGTGGTCTGGTCACACGCCGCGTTGAGCGTGTCGATGAGCATGAGGCCGGCCTTCTCCTCGAGCGTCATCCGCGCGACGAGGTCGGCGGCTCGCTCCTTGGTGGGTCGACGCCAGTCCTCGTACGGGTCGAGCTCGCCGTTTCCGCTGAGGTCCTTGAATCTCCGGCCGGCGACAGTGATGACCTCCTTGGCATGGGCTTCGAGCGTTGGTGGCCGTTCGCGTGCGTCGGCCGGCTGGGCCTCGGCGGCGTCGCGGTGGACCACGACTCCGGCAGTGACTGCCAGCGGCACGGTCAGCGCCACCGCGAGCGCGGGGCTTCCGAGGGCTCTACGTAACCGTTTCATCAGGACCGTCCTTCATCGGGCGAGTGATGTCCGTCACGTTTCCGGTATCGCTCGCCAGGGGCAACGAGTTGCCACCTGTTGCCCCGCGCCTTCGGGTCGACCGACGGCAACCGATGGCAACTTGTCGTCACCCCGGAGCCACACACCTACCGTCGACAGGCAGTTCCGTTAGCTCCGTCACAACCCGTTGCTCCCAAGGAGTCCCCTCGTGCACGCACTCGACTGGCTGGTCGTCGGCCTGTTCTTCCTCGGCATGGTCGCCATCGGCCTATACAGCAAGCGCAAGAGCTCGGACTCCGGCGACTTCTTCGTCGGCGGCGGCAAGGTGCCCTGGTGGCTCGCGGGGGTCTCGCACCATGTCTCGGGGCACTCCAGCGTGGTGTTCGTGGCGTACGCCGGTATCGCCTACACCCTCGGCTTCACCATCTTCGTCTGGTGGGCCCTGGTCATCACCGTCGCCACCCTGATCGGCGCACGCCTGATCGCACCCCGCTGGCCGCGGTTGCGGCAACGACTGGGCGTCCAGTCCCCGACCGAGTATCTCCTCACCCGCTACGGGCTGCCTGCCCAGCAGCTGATCGCGGTCATGGGCGTGCTGATGAAGCTCCTCGACATCGGCGCCAAGTGGGCCTCCATCGGAATCCTGATGAACGGGTTCACCGGCATCCCCGTGTGGCTGGGCATCGCCCTCGCCGGCGTGGTGTCGATGGTCTACGTCACGATCGGTGGCCTGTGGGCCGATCTGATCACCGACTTCGTGCAGTTCGGAGTGCAGCTGGTCGCGGGCATCGTCATCGCTTTCGGCGTCGCCGGCGCACTCAGTGAGCGTGGCCTGAGCTACCTCTCCATGTGGGGGCCGCTCAACGACGTACAGCCCGGCTTCTCCGACCCGTTCAGCGGCGAGTACACGATGTTGTGGGCCTCGCTCTACCTCTTCGTCAAGACCTTCGAGTACAACGGCGGCAACTGGAACCTGGCCGCGCGGTTCATCGCAACCGCCGAGGGCCGCGACGCCCGCAAGGCATCCCTGCTGTCCTCGCTGCTGTACCTGGTCTGGCCGTTGCTGGTCTTCGCCCCGATGTGGGCCGGGCGCCTGCTCTTCCCGAACATGGACGATCCCGCCGCCCAGCTCTACCCGACGCTGAGCCAGACCTACCTTCCCGCGGGTCTCGTCGGTCTGGTGATCGCGGCGATGTTCGCCTCGACGATGGGCATGACCGTGTCCGACATCAACACGCTCTCCGCGGTCTCCCAGCGCGACATCCTGCCCGTCGTCTCGGCGAAGTTCCGCGCCATCAAGGAGTCCGGCGTCGGCTCGTTGCGGTCGGCTCGGTTGCTCACGGTCTTCTTCACCGTCGTCACGGTGCTCGTCGGCATGAACGCCGACAGCTTCGGCGGCGTACTCGGCCTGGTCATCCCGTGGTTCGGTGCGCTCGTCGGCATCACCGGGGTGCCGCTGGTGCTGGGGCTGTTCTCGACGTTCCGCCACACCGACGGAGCCTGGACCATCCTCAGTGTTGGCACCGGCACGCTCGCGTTCGTGCTCATCCAGACGACCGAACTCGTCCCGGCGGACCTCAGCGTCGCGTTGCCGCTCATCGTCACCGCTGCCACGTACGTGGCCGGCGGCCTGGTCAACCGGGCCCGCCACAAGCCAGTCGCGCCTGAGATCCAGGAGATGCTCGACTACGTCGCGACCGACAACGGGCCGGCGCTGCAGGAGCACCACGTCGATGGCGGCGCCGAGTTCTCGAACAGGGCCTAGGAGACTGCTGAACAAAGGCAGTATCGGGCGAGTCCGATTGTTGTTGTGTGCCGCGTTGCACGGTTCTGACCGGCGCGGGGCTGGCTCGAGGTGGTGCTGTTGCGGGCGTTGGCGGGATTGTGAGGCACCCCGGGGAGGTCTGTCCGAGCTGGGCTCGGATAGACCTCCCCGGGGTGTCGGAGTCAGGCGATCTGCCAGGTGGTGCCGTCGTGAGCCAGGCCGAGTGCGAGGAGTCGGCGCAGGTTGAGGGCAGCAGCGCGGTGGTGGAGCCAGGCGTCGTTCTTGGTGACGCCGCGGTATGGGACGCGGCGTGCACCGCGGGTGAGCCAGGCGATGGTGCGTTCGACCATGGGCCGATGCTGTCGGTAGACGGCTTGAAAGTCTGGGTCTTCGGCTCGTCGTCGGTGTTCGCGTTGGAGCAGGTCGTGCTTATGGACCTTGGTGCCCTTGCCGGTCTTCGATGTCGTGCATTGCTGCCGTAGCGGGCAGGTGTCACAGATCTTGCCGAACTTGACGGTGCGGGTCTTGGTCAGCGGCCGGGTATGCCCCGCCGGGCAGGTCAGTGTCCCGGCACCGCCTGAAGGGTTCGGGCCGTCAGGGTCGTAGACGAAGTCGTCGACGGTAAAGCCACCCTCGACCGCGGCCCTGAGCGGCCACGGTTTGATGATCGGCTTCCAGCCCTGAGCGGCCAGCGTGGCCAGCAACTCACCGGTCCCATAGGCCGAATCGGCCAATACCTCGACCTGCTCGTCGACCTGCTCGTCGACCTGCTC
>NZ_JBOHDN010000059.1:0-1743 GCF_050699375.1 Nocardioides sp.
CCTCGCAGCAGACCACCCGCGCCGCCCGCGAGGATCACGGGCGCACCGTTCTCGACGCGATCGACGGCGCTGCCGGGACCAAGGTGATCGAGTCGCTCGAGGACATCGCTCCGGAGCTGGGCCACCAGATCGTCGCCTGGGGTTTCGGCGAGATCTACTCGCGCCCAGGTCTGGAGCCGCGGGATCGGCAGCTCGTCACCCTCGGCATGCTCACCGCGCTGGGCGGCTGCGAGCCCCAGCTCGACGTCCACATCAACGCCGCCCTGAACGTCGGCCTGACCCCCGAGCAGATCATCGAGGCCTTCTTGCACTCCGCGGTCTACTGCGGCTTCCCGCGCGCCCTGAACGCAACCCTCACGGCCAAGAAGGTCTTTGCCGAGAGGGGACTGCTCCCCATCGCTTGATCGTGGGTCCAGCGCCGACCCGCTGGGATCAGGTGACGGCACCTGATGGCCCGTCCTCACGCGTCGCGGGTCACGCGGCGAGCGCATGGTCCAGGAGTACGTTGCGCAGCCTGAGCTCGGCTCGGGACAGGGGTGGTGGATGTTGTCCCCAGGTGTCGGGTGGCGGGCTGACATAGGTGTGCCCGGTCGGCGTGATCGTGACGATGCTGCCGTCGGGACCGGGCCGGGCCTGCCAGCCGATCGCCTCCTTGGCCTGATTACACCGCTCACACAAACCCTGCAGATTCTGCGCGGTGGTCCTGCCGCCGTCGGCGTGACGTTCGACGTGGTCGATGTTGCGGATCGGGGCATCACACCCGACGGTGCGGCAGATCCCACCGTCACGGGTGGTGATGAACTCCGCGAGCCCGTCGGGTGCTTTCCGGGAGCGTGACTCCATCGCGACGAGCTGACCGGCGGGGTCGGTGAACAGGCGTCGGACGAAGACATCGGCGTCGGCGAGTGCCTCACGGACCCAGGTCGCGGGGACGGGTCCATAACCCTCCACGAAGGCGGGCTGGTCGCTGTCGTTGGTGAGGGCGTCGGCGGTCATCACGACCTTGACCTCGATCCGAGGCCTCGCGTCGGCGGCTTCGCGGCCGGTGACTCGGTTGACGAGGGTGTCGGCCATGACCTGGCCCCGGGTCCGCCCATCCCCGGCAGCCTGAGCGGCCTTGGCGGCCTGGTCCAGCGCGGCATAGACCGCGACCCCGTCCTTGACCGGCAGGAGACCACCGAGCCAGGTCATCGTGTCCGGTGCGGGCCGGAGGCTGACCCGACGGTCGTTCTCCGCGTTCGCTATCCGAGCGACCACGGATGCTTGGTCGAGGCCGATCGCAAGCTTCTTGGTGGCGTTCTCGAGCTCCTTGAGCCCCATCGACACCGCTTTCGGTGCCGCACCGTTCTCACCGGGTGCACAGAGCTCGTAGTCGATGACCCGACGGTCCTCCAACGACAAGCACGCGGTCTCGCGGGCCACGATGGTGGCCTGCCACTGCGAGAACCGCCCCGCCTTCATCAACGCGAAGGTGTGCGGCATCTCGGAGACCAGGATCTTGGCAAGACCGAGCAGCTTGGCCCCTCGTGCCGGTGAGACCCGCCGCGCCAACGCCACCTGGGAAGCCACCCCTTCGCCGCGCTTGCGGACAGGAACCCCCGCGACAGCGTGACGTTCCCGAGCGTGTTCCTCGAGCCGTACCGAGGCTTCTGCCTGCACCGCCTCCGCAACACACTTGACCTCTTCGAGCCGTGCGATCCAGTCGACCAGCACACCCTCGGACACACCAGCAGGCGGCCCGGC
>NZ_JBOHDN010000060.1:0-51144 GCF_050699375.1 Nocardioides sp.
GGCCGAACGGCGAGCGGACCAGCAGGATCGAGGCCAAGATGGCGAGCGCGATCATCACCCATGCCGAGATGGGGAGCCCGAGCGGGCGGCTGGCGAAGACCTCGAAGAAGCCGGTGTTGCCCAGCCCTTGCTGACCGCGGAGCTCGTTGGTGATGTTCTGCCCGTTGAGCAGCACCTCGGTCAGGCCGCGACCCACGTAGAGCATGCCCAGGGTGACGATGAACGGGGCCAGGTGCAGCCGCGAGATCAGCAGCCCGTTGGCATAGCCGACGAGGGCTCCGATCCCGACCGAGATGACCACGATCACCCAGACCTGCGGGAACATGATCGCCTGGGTCAGCGGGAGGTCGAGGCCACGGAAGAGGTTGCCGGCCACGGCACCGGTCAGGCCCACGGTGGAGCCGACCGATAGGTCGATCCCGCCGTTGAGGATGACCATCAGCATGCCGAGGGCCAAGATCGCGTTGAAGGCGACCTGCTTGGTGATGGTCACCAGGTTTCCGGGGTCGAGATAGTTGTCGCTGAGCAGTGCGAAGACCGCGATGATGAGGACCAGGGCGAGCAGGGCCCGGCCTTCCACCAGTGCGTTGCCGAGAGTGATCGAACGGAGCCGGGAGGTGAGCCCTCCGATCGTGCTCTGCTCACGCGGTGTCGCCTCAGCCGGTGCGTTGGTCGTGGTCATTGCGGGCCTCCAGTGGCTCCGTCGGTAGTCGAGGGGCTGGTCTTCGGGCTGTTGGTCTTCGGAATGTCGGGTGCTGGTGCGTCGACGACGGGGTCGGGGTCCGAGGGCTCCGCGCTCGCCGACTCACCGGACGCGGCCATGACCTCGGCGCGGGTGCTGGTGCGCGGGTCGAACTCACGGACGATGCGGCCCTTGCTCATCACGACGATCCGGTGGGAGGCGGTCATCGCCTCACCGATCTCCGATGTCACGTAGAGGACGCCGAGACCCTGCTGAGCCTCCTTGAAGAGCAGGGCGAAGATCTCGCCCTTGGCGCCGACGTCGATGCCACGGGTGGGCTCGTCGAGGAGCAGCACGGACGGATCGGTCATCAACAGCTTCCCGATCACGACCTTCTGCTGGTTGCCTCCGGACAGGGAGGTGATCGGGGTGCCCGGGCCGGCGGCCTTGACGGTGACCTCGTCCATGCCTCGCCTGATCCGCTTGGACTCCGAGCCCCGGGCGATCAGGCCCCGGCGGACCACCGTGCGGAGTCCGGCGAGCGAGAGGTTGCTCCCGACGCTGAGGAGCTGGACGACGCCGTCGCGCTGCCGGTCCTCGGGAACGAGCCCGAGACCACGGGAGATGCGCCCGCTGACGTCGAGATCGGCGATGTCGTCGCCGTTCAGGAGCACTCGGCCGGCGGTCACCGGGTCGCGCCCGGCGAGAGCCTCCATCAGCTCGGTTCGCCCGGCGCCCATCAGGCCGTAGAGGCACACGATCTCACCGGCGCGTACGTCGATGGAGACGTCGTCGACCACGACGCGTCCGGTGCCGAGGTCCGCGACGGTGAGGTTCTGGACCGAGAGCGCCGCCTCGCCGAAGTCGCGAGGCTCCTCACGGAAGTCGTACTCCGCCTGTTTCCCGGTCATCTGGTGCACGACCCAGGGAAGGTCGATCTCGCTCGCCGGCTCGTGCGCCACCAGGTCGCCGTCGCGGAGCACCACCGCGTGGTCGGCGATGCTGATCGCCTCCTCGAGATGGTGGGAGATGTAGACGATCGCGACGCCGTTGGCGGTGAGCTCCCGGATGACCCTGAAGAGCACCTCGACCTCGCTGGCGCTGAGGGCCGAGGTGGGCTCGTCCATGATCAGGATCCGGGTCTCCGCCGCCAGGGCCCGGGCGATCTCGACGATCTGCTGCTGGCCCATCCGGAGGTCGGCGACCGGGGTCCCGGGCGCGATCTCCTCCTCGAGCTGTCGCATCAGGCCTGCGGTGATGTCGGCCTCGCGGGCGTAGTCGATCCCACCCATCCGGGTGTGCAGCTCGCGACCGAGGAAGATGTTGTCCCGTACGTTGAGGTTCGGGCAGAGGCTCGTCTCCTGGTGGATGATCGAGATCCCTCGCTCCACCGCGTCGACGGTGTTCTCCAGGGTGACGGGCTCCTCGTGCAGGACCAGCTGTCCGCCGGTGGGCTGCTCGACGCCGGACATGATCTTCATCAGCGTCGACTTCCCGGCGCCGTTCTCCCCGAAGAGCACGGTGACCTGGCCTGCGCGTACGTCGAAGTCGACGCCCTTGAGTGCCTTGGTGACGCCGTACGTCTTGGAGATCCCGACTGCGCGGAGCACCACCTGACCGATCTCGTCGGCGTCGGCGGGGGCAGCAGCCGTGGCGGGGGCGCTCATGATGCGCCCTCCAAGGTCAACGGCTGGACCTGCACGGGCTTGGCCGGCGGCTGTGGCATGCCGGTGTCGGTGACGCTCACGATCCCGGTGAACTCGAGCTTCGAACCCGGGGCGAGCTTCGCGCCCGTGCCCTGGTCGATCTGCTCGCGGACGAGAGCCTTCAGCTCGTCGCCCACCTGCTGGTAGGTGGTCTGGTTGGAGGCGTCTCCGAACTTGAAACCCAGCGCGTCGCGCAGGACCGCGCCGTTGGTCGCCGGACCCGAGGCGATGCTGAGCGGGGTCGTCCCCGGAACACCCTCGACGGTGATCTCGACGGCCTGCTGCTGTGTCGCGACGACGGTCGCGGTGCCGCGTACGGGGAACAGATAGGTGGTGTCGTTCGGCTTGGACGCCCCGAGGTCGTCGGCGGTCCGGGGGATGTCGTCCTGGAGCCCGGTGAGGAGCTCGGGGAGCGGCGTCGCCGAGGCGGGGATGGTCTCGTTCGCCTCGGCGAAGAGATCCTCGGCTGCCTGGGCCGGGTCGAAGGTCTCCGGGCCGATCGAGGCGAGCTCGTCGGGCGTGACGAAGCGGGTGCTGAGCGCCATCGCGACGAGGAGCGCGGCGACGGCCACCGCTCCGCCGATGCGGAAGGGGGTGAGGCGGCGGGGTCGTGTCATCTTTGGTCCTTTCGAACGATCGCGGACACCAGATCGGGGTTTGGTTGGCGGAGCCCGCGGTTGCGAAGCGCGTCGGCGCAACGGTGAGCCAGGTCGAGGAGGCCGGCCACCGTCCAGGCGGCACGCCCGACGAAGAGGCCGTCCACATCGAGGCCCGTCACCAGGTCGGCGGCGTTGCCCGCGTTGACGCTGCCTCCGTAGAGGACGGCGGTGCGGGCCCCAGGCAGATGCCGGTCGAGCTCATCGCGTACGACGGCGATCCCTTCGGCCACCTCCTCCGGCACAGCGGCACGGCCGTTCGACCCGATGGCCCAGTGGGGCTCGTACGCCACCAGCAGCTCGTCCGGGACGGCGGCCTCGAGGCGGCCGAGCGCGGTGCGCACCTGGCGGGTGAGCACATCGGCGGTCTCGCCGTGCGCCCGCTCGGCGGCGGTCTCACCGACGCAGAGGAGGGGTGTCAGCCCGGCGGAGACGGCGGCCGCGACCTTGTCGGCCACCATGTCGTCGGTCTCGCCGAGCAGGGTGCGGCGCTCGGCGTGCCCGATCTCGACGAGGCTCGCGCCGGCGTCGCGCACCATGTCCATCGACACCTCGCCGGTGACGGCGAGGTCCGGACCCGGATGGGCGTTCTGCGAGCCGATGGTCACGCCGCTGCCGGCCAGCCGGTCGTGGACCACGGCCAGCGAGGTGGCGGCAGGCAGGACGAAGAGCCGCAGGTCGGGCGGCACGTCTTCCGCCTCGACCGCCGAGCGCAGGGCATCCGCGTACGCCCCGGCCTCGCCCAGGGTCTTCGTCATCTTCCAGCTCGTGCCGAGCCAGAAGGGGGCCGTGGTGGTCACGGGATCAGCGAGACCTTGATCGACTCGGTGCCGCGGGCGACCAGGTCGAGACCGTCCTGGAACTGGGTCAAGGGCAGCTGGTGGGTGCAGATCTCGTCGAGGGGGAGCACGCCGGACTCGAGCATCCGGATCGCCGCCGGCCAGCAGTGCGGCCCCAGGTGGGCGCCGCGTACGTCGAGCTCCTTGTCGTCGCTGATGATGCTCCAGTCGACGGTCACGTCGGAGCCGAAGACGCCGTACTCCACGAAGGTGCCGAGCTTGCGCAGCACGTTGAGCCCCTGGAGGACCGCGGAGGGGTGACCGGTGCCCTCGAGGTAGACGTCGGCGCCGTAGCCGTCGGTGATCGAGCGGACGAACTCGACCGGGTCCTGCTCGCCGATGTTGACCACGTCGGTGGCGCCGCACTTGAGCGCCAGGTCCAGCTTCTCCGGCGCCAGGTCGAGGGCGACCACACGGGCGGGCGACTTGGCGGCGGCGCCGGCGATCATGCCGAGCCCGATCGGCCCGCAGCCGGCGACGACCACCACGTCGTCGAAGGTGATCCGGGCACGCTCGACGGCGTGCAGGGAGCAGGACAGCGGCTCGGCGAAGGCGGCGTGCGCGGGCGGGAGGTCTTTGCTGATCGGGTGGACCAAGGAGGCGGGGGAGAAGACCATGTACTCGGCCATCGCCCCGGGGGTGCGGCGCTTGAACCCGAACATGTCGTGGGGTCCGCACATCCAGTACTCCCCGCGTCGGCAGTAGCGGCACTCGCCGCAGGGCACGATCTGCTCGGCGACGACCCGGTCGCCCACCTCGACGCCCCACCGCGTACGCGCCTCCTCGTCGAGGGCGACGACCTCGCCGGTGAACTCGTGACCCGGGATGACGTCGGTCTCGGCCCAGGCCGGCCGGTTCTCGTCACCCCAGAACTTCGCGGCGCCGTGGTAGCACTTCAGGTCGCTGGCGCATATCCCGACAGCCTCGACCCGGACGAGCGCCTCGCCCCGTCCCGGCACCGGCACCGGGACCTCCTCGAAGCGGTAGTCCTCAGGCCCGTGGCAGACGACCGCCTGCATCGTGCGGCCGGGCTCTGTAGGTGCCTGCGTCATGGGGACCTCCTGCTAGTGATCCTGCTTAGTGACCTTGATCACTCGAACTCATCCACGGTCCCACGGTCCAGAACAAATGTCCAGAACAAAGTTTCAGGGAAGTACGGATCGACGGGCGCGGCTGTGGAAGAGTGGTTCCGTGGAGTACTCAGCCGGAGCGCACGGCCAACGGCCGATCCTGGAGGTCGCGGAGACGGCCAGCACACGCTTTACCCCCGAGGTCATGCACGCGGCGGCGACGCTGTACTACCTCAAGGACGCGACCCAGGCTCAGGTCGCGCAACAGCTCGGCATCAGCCGCGCGACGGTCAGCAGGGTGCTCTCCGAGGCGCGGCGTACGGGCATCGTCCGCATCGAGGTGATCGACCCGGCGACCCGACGCGCCTCCGAGGTGGAGGAGCGGCTGCGCGATGCGCTCGGGCTCGCCAGGGTGTCGGTCGCCCGAGGGTTCCACCCCTCGCTCCTCGGAGCGGCTCTCGCCGCCCGGCTCGGCGAGGCCTTGACCGAGATCGGGCTGAAGGCCGGGGACGTGCTCCTGGTCTCCTCCGGGCGCACCGTGTGGGAGGTGAGCCAGGAGTCTCTGCCGTCCTTTCCGGGCGTGGTGGTCACCCCGACCGTCGGTGGCCAGGACGAGCCCGAGGCCTGGTATCAGACCAACGAGATCACCAGGATGTTCGCCGAGCAGCTCGACGGTCGGCCGGTCTTCCTCTACGCCCCCGCGCAGCCGGGGGCGGAGCTGCGCGGGCTGCTGCTCCAGGATCCGAGCACGCGCCGCGTCCTCGACCTCTGGGGCCAGGCCAGGGTGGCCGTGCTCGGCATCGGCGCGCCCCCGTTGACCCGTGACTCGCTGCCTGGTTACGTGCCACGCGACGCGCCCTGGCTCCGTGAGGCCGCGGGTGACATCTGCACCAGGTTCTTCGACGAGGACGGGCGGCCGTTGCCCTATCCCGAGGTCGAGTCACTGATCGCGACGACGTACGAGGTGCTCAAGGCGATCCCGCACACCATCGCGATGGCGGTCGGGCCGACGAAGGTCCCCAGCATCGTCGCGGGTGCGCGGGCCGGCTGGTTCGACACCCTGATCACGGACGAGGACACCGCGGTTCGGGTGCTCGACACGCTGGACTGAGCGGGCCCGGTGGTCGAGCTTGTCGAGACCCCGAGCTAAGTCCGCACCTGAGCCCGCCCGGCCATGATCTCGGCGAGCGCCGCGTCGGAGGCGAGCTGGGCGTCGCGGTCGTAGGTGGAGGTGAAGGCGAGCAGCTCGTCGGCGCCGGTCGTCTCGGTGAGCCGGTCGAGGCGGCGACGGACCGTGTCGGGCGATCCCGCGGTCGTACGCGCCAGATGGGCGTCGACGCGGTCGCGGAGCTGGTTCGTCCAGGTCTGTGACCGGATCGAGCCGACCGGCTCGAGCGGCCCGAACTCGCCGGTCTGCCGCGACCTCGCCATCGCCCACGCTTCCGGCAGGGCGAGCTCGCCGGCCTCCTCATCGGTGTCCGCGACCAGCACGTCGACGGAGACGGTCACCGACGGCTCCGGCGCGCGGGAGGAGGGCCGGAAGTCTTTCCGGTACGCCCCCAGCAGCCCGGGCAGTGAAGGGCTGTCGAGCACCGGACCGCCCACGACGACCGGGAGGCCGAGCCGCGCTGCCAGCGCCACGCCCCGACCGGTGGCGAGCACGAAGATCGGGACCCGCCCGGCCGTGACCGGCCGGGCGGTGACCGCCGCGGTGCCGTCGAGATAGCCGCGGAGCTCGTCGATGTCGTCGGCGAACGTGTCCGGGTCGTCGAGGCCGTGCCGCAGGGCGCGGCGTACGGGAGCGGTGAAGCCCAACGTACGTCCCAGGCCCAGGTCGATCCGGCCCGGATAGAGCGCCTCCAGCATCAGGAACTGCTCGGCGACGACCAGCGGCTGATGGTGCGGCAGCATCACCCCGCCCGACCCGAGCCTGATCGTGGACGTGTGCGCACCGAGCGCGCCGAGCAGCACCGGCGGTGACCCCGACGCGATCCCGGGCACCGCGTGGTGCTCGGCGACCCAGAAGCGGTGGTAGTCGAGCCGCTCGGCCGTCACCGCCCTCTGGATCGTGTGGGTCAGCGCGGCACTCTCGGGGTGGTTCACCCGAGTGCGCGAACGGTCGAGCATCGAAAGCCTCACAACACCCTCAACCAATCCGGGACGCCGAGCCTTCCCGCCACTTGCCGTACGTGTCCATGACCGGTCGCACCCGATGGCCCGCCCTCGGCCGCGGCCTGATTGCATGGGATCCCACACAGGGAGGCGAGCCGACGACGATGACCGACGCAGGCAGTGTGCTGCGAGAGCACCCCATCGATCCCGAGATCCTCCGTGGCGCCGCCGAGCTGACGGCGACCGAGCGGGGGTGGCTTCCGCACCGGTTGCCGGCGGCCGCCCGGGCGCAGTGCACCGATCCGCAGCTGCTCTCGGTCGAGGTGCAGCCCTCAGGGGTGCGACTGGTCTTCCGTACGAGTGCGACGGTGATCGAGCTCGACCTGCTGCGCACGCGCAGCGTGATCGTCGGGGTGCCCGACCGCCCTGACGGGATGGTGGATCTGCGCGTCGACGGGAAGCTCGCGGAGCAGGTGCCCACCACCGGTGGCGACGTGCTGCGCGTGGACCTCGCGACCGGGAGGTCCGAGATCGAGCGTGGCCCGGTCGGCACCGTACGTTTCCCGGAGCTGCCCGCACACGAGAAGGACGTCGAGATCTGGCTGCCGCACCACGAGCGGGTCGAGCTCGTCGCGTTGCGCGCCGACGGACCGATCCGTCCGGCGCCGGTGGACCGCCGCGTATGGCTGCATCACGGCAGCTCGATCAGCCAGGGCTCGAACGCCGCCAGCCCCAGCACCACCTGGACCGCGCGGGCCGCGGCGAGCGGCGACGTCGAGCTGATCAACCTCGGCTTCTCGGGCAGCGCCCTGCTCGACCCCTTCACCGCCCGCGCGATGCGCAACACCGACGCCGATCTCCTCAGTGTCAAGATCGGCATCAACCTCGTCAACGCCGACCTCATGCGGCAGCGAGCCTTCGGTCCCGCGGTCCACGGGTTCCTCGACACCATCCGTGACGGGCACCCCGACAAGCCGCTGCTCGTGCTCGGCCCGGTGCACTGCCCGATCCACGAGCACACTCCAGGTCCGGGAGCGTTCGACCCGGAGGCGCTGCGGGCGGGGGAGGTGCGGTTCATCGCGACCGGCAACCCGGCAGACGTGGCGGGCGGCAGGCTCAGCCTGACGGTGATCCGCGAGCAGCTCGCCGAGCTCGTGACCGGACGGATGGCCGACGACCCGAATCTGTACTACCTCGACGGACTCGAGCTCTACGGTCCCGCCGACGCCGCCGCCCATCCGCTGCCGGACAACCTGCACCCCGACGCCGCGACCCACGAGCTGATGGCCACCCGTTTCGCTCGGCTGGCGTTCGGCGAGTCCGGAGCCTTCGGACGGCGCTGACCGACCTGGGGTTCACTTTCATTCAGCGGAATCCATCCATTGTGGCGGGGCACCACCGGCGAAAGGATCAGCCGCATGACGAACACGCCTCAGGTCACCACCACCCAGGTCGGCATCGTCGGTGGCGGCCCGGCCGGGCTGATGCTCGCCCACCTGCTGGCGCGCGCCGGCATCGACTCGGTGGTGATCGACAACCGCAGTCGCCTAGAGATCGAGCAGACCGTACGCGCCGGCATCCTCGAGCGCGACAGCGTACGGCTGCTCACCGAGACCGGCGTCTCCGACCGTGTCCTGACCGAGGGCGACCAGCACGAGGGCACCTTCTTCGGCTTCGGCGGCGACCTCCACCACATCAGCTTCGAGGAGCTCGCCGGTGCCTCGGTCTGGCTCTACCCGCAGACCGACGTCTTCATCGACCTGGCCAACGCGCACAGCTCGGCCGGGAGCGACATCCGGTTCGGGGTCACCGACACCTCGGTGCACGACCTGACCGGCGACCAGCCGAGGATCCGGTTCCGCGACGCGGAAGGTCGCGCCCAGGAGCTCCGGTGCCGGTACGTGGTCGGTGCCGACGGCTCGCACAGCATGTGTCGCCGCTCGATCCCGGAGGGCCGGCGCGGGCAGTTCTTCAAGGAGTATCCCTTCGCGTGGTTCGGGATCCTGTGCGAGGCGCCGAAGAGCGCTCCGGAGCTGATCTACAACCACTCCGAGCGCGGCTTCGCGCTGATCAGCCAGCGCACCGAGACCATGCAGCGGATGTACTTCCAGTGCGACCCCGACGAGGACGTCGACGCGTGGTCGCAGGACCGGATCTGGAGCGAGCTGCAGGCGCGGGTCGGCGCCAACGGCCATGAGCTGCGGGAGGGGCCGATCACGGACAAGGCCGTGCTCCGGTTCCGCAGCTTCGTGCTCGAGCCGATGAGGTACGGCAGCCTCCTTCTCGCCGGCGACGCCGCCCACACCGTCCCGCCCACCGGCGCGAAGGGCCTCAACCTCGCTCTCCAGGACGTCAAGGTGCTCGCGGAGGTGCTGGAGCGGGCGTTGGCCGGCTCCGACGACTCGGTCCTCGACACCTACACGGAGCGAGCGCTCGCCCGGGTCTGGAAGGCACAGCACTTCTCCTACTGGATGACCTCGATGCTCCACCTGCCCCCGGGCGGCGACGAGTTCGACCTACGCCGCCAGGTCGGCGAGCTGCGCTCGGTCATCGACTCCGCCGCCGGGTCCACCTATCTCGCCGAGGCCTACACGGGCTGGCCGACAGGCTGAGAGGCGCTCCGGCCGACAGCAGGCCGAGACGGGTCTCTCAGAGACCGCGCCAGGCCGACCACAGCCGGGCGTAGCGGCCCTCGGCCGCGACGAGCTCGGTGTGGGTGCCGGTCTCGACGATCCGCCCCTGCTCCATCACGACGATCCGGTCGGCCGACTCGGCCTGGGTGAGCCGGTGGGCGATGACCAGGGACGTACGTCCGGAGGTGACCGCGAGCGCGGCCCGCTCGAGGTCGCGCGCGCCGCTCGAGCCGGCCTCGGCGGTCGCCTCGTCGAGGACGACGGCGACCGGATCGTCGAGGAGCACCCGCGCCAGGGCAAGCTTCTGGGCTAGCGCGGGCGTGAGCATGTGGGCGCCGTCGCCGACGCGGGTCTCCAGCCCGTCCGGGAGTGCGGCCACCTCGGCCCAGGCCTCGACCTCACGCAGCGCCTTCTCCACGGCGGCCTCGTTCGCCTCGGGCGCGGCCAGGGTGAGGTTGTCGCGGACGGTGCCGGTGAAGGTGTGCACCTCCTGGGTGACCAGGGCGGCCCGGCTCTGCCCGCCGCGGACCGGGAGCCCGCCCACCAGGATCTCGCCCTCGCTCGGGCTCAGCTGGCCGGCCACGGCCGCGCCGAGCGTCGACTTGCCCGCCCCCGAGGCCCCGACCACCGCGACGAGCTCGCCGTCGGCCAAGCTGAGGTCGACGCGGTCGAGGGCCGGCCGACCGGGGACGTACTCGTGGTGGAGCCCGGTGATGACGATCCCGGACCCGTCCGGCTCGCCCGCGGGGACGGGGGCCGGGCGCTCCAGCAGGGCGAGCCCGGCGAGACGTACGAGCGAGGCGCCGACCGACTGCACGTCGTCGAAGAGCGCGATGACCGCGCCGATCGGGTTGAAGAGCCGGTGGAAGTAGAGAGCGGCGGCGGTCACTGCCCCGACGGTGGCGGCATCGGAGCGGACCAGGAAGAAGCCGGTGCCGAGGATGGCCAGCAGCCCCATCAGCTCGGCCCGGTTGTTGCGGCCCAGGAAGCGCATCAGCATCGCGAAGACCTCGACCGAGATCGACGCGGAGGTCCACGAGGCGGCGCTGACCTTCTCCTGGTGCTGCTCGGCGATGCCGTACGCCCGCAGGGTCCGGTTGCCGTGGACGCCGGTCAGGAACGCCTCGGCGCGGACGCCGTTGGCCTCGCGCTCGCGGCGGTAGTAGGGACCCGAGCGGGGGAGGTACCAGCGCAGCGCCATCACGTAGAACGGCGCGGCGAACAGCCCGGCGAGCCCGAGCCGCCAGTCGAGCGCCATCAGGCCGGCGGTCGTGAAGACGATCGCGATCACCGAGTTGAGCATGAGCGGGACCACGTCGGCCATGGAGCTGCCGATGAGACGTACGTCGTCGCCGACCCGGGACACCAGGTCGCCGCTGCCGCTCTCCTCGAGCCGCTGGGTGTCGAGGTGCAGAGCCTGGTCGAGGACCTCCTCGCGGAGCTCCGCCAGCGCCGGCTCGGCAACCCTGGCGAGCAGGTGGATCGAGACCGCTCCGGCGGCGCCGACGACGAGCGCGGCTCCGAGGATCCAGATGCCGGCGCTGATGATGCCGGATCCAGGGGCGTCGGCACGGACCAGGTCGACCATCCGGCCGAGCATCCAGGGCGCCACCAGGCCGGCGAGCCCCTCGATCACGAAGACGGCGAGGCAGGCCGCCAGCAGGAGCGGGCGGCGGGTGAGCAGTCGCCGGGCGAGACCTGCCGCCTCCCGGGCCGTGGAGACGGGGAGCCGGGTCAGCGTCGGGGCCGTCATCGCAGCACCGCCGAGCAGTAGGCGGCGTCGTCGGCCAGCTGGTCGTGGGTGCCCCGGACGACCGTCTGGTCGCCTCCGACCCAGACCACCTCGTCGGCTTCGGCCAGGAGCAGCGGGCTGCTGGTGAAGAGCAGGGTGGCGCGGTCGGAACCGGAGCCGTGCCGGAGGCGGCGCAGCTCCCCGGCGATGTGCTGCTCGGTGACGGCGTCGACCGCCGTGGTGGGGTCGTGCAGCACCAGCACCGGTGCGTCCGCGGCGAGGGCCCGGGCGAGACCCAGGCGCTGGCGTTGACCGCCGGAGAGACTCTGCCCGTCGACGGCGACGTGCGTGGCCAGGCCCTCGGTCGCGACTGCGACCAGCTCGGTGGCCGACGCGGCCGCCAGGACGGCCTCGACCCGGACGTCTTCGTGGCGTTCGAGCGGGTCGACGTTGCTTCGCAGGGTGCCCTCGAAGAGGTCGACCTGGTGGTCGGTGACGAGCAGCCGGCGGCGTACGTCGGAGAGCGCGAGCTCGGTGATGGGCTCGTCCCCGAGCAGGACCTTCCCGCGCTCGGGCGACGACTCTCCGTGGAGCAGGGATAGGAGCGTGGCCGGCACCGCGGGGTCGTTGGCGACGACCGCGACCAGCCGGCCGGGCGGGACCGCGAGCGACAGGTCGGTGACAGGTCCTGCGGAGACGTGGTCGAGCTCCAGGTGGTGGCCGTCGGCTGGCCGCTCGCCCTCCGTGACCAGCGCTGGCGTCGAGAGGAACGCCACGATCCGGGCCGCCGAGGCCCTGGACTGAGCGACCCGGGCCACCAGGGCGCTGAGCATCCGCATCGGCTCGGCCACGAACTGCGCCAGCCCGACGACCGCCACCAGCTCGCCGACGCTCAGGTCGCCGGAGAGGGTCCGCAGCCCGGCGACGACCGCGATCACCGCGAGGAAGACGCCGCTGCCGAGCGAGGTGATGCCGGTCAGGAGGCCGGCCCAGCCGGCGGCGGCGACGCTGGTGTGCGCGGCGGTGCGACTCTCGCGGCGGTAGCGCTCGAGCGCGACCTCCACGCCGCCGATGCCCTTGAGCGGCCGGATCCCGCGGATCAGATCGGTCGCCACCCCCGTCGTACGTCCCAGGGCCTCCTGCCGTCGCGCACTGCGCTGGGCGAGACCCGGCGCGACCAGATGGGTGGCGCCGAGGACCAGCGGGACGCCGACCAGGACGATCAGCGCGAGCCACGGGTCGATGACGGCGAGGACGACGCCGCTCACAACCAGGCCGATCGCGCCGGCGACGGAGAGGGCCACCTGTCGGATGACCTCACCGACCAGGTCCGCGTCGCCGGTGGCCAGCGCCAGCAGGTCGCCGGAGAGGCGGTCGGTGCGGGCGCCGCGTGGGTCGAGCACGTGCGCCGAGACCTCGGTGCGCAGCCGGTGGCTCTCGACGTGGACGGCACGGTTCCCGATCCGGGCGCCGAACCGGTAGGAGAGGCTCAGCACCAGGAAGTGCAGGCACAGGACCCCGGCCCACAGCAACAGCTGGCCCAGGTCGCCGGTGGTCACCGCACGGTCGATCATCAAGCCGATCAGGACCGTGACCATCGCCTCGCACACCTGCCACAGCGTGATCAGGGCGGACGAGGCGAGCACGGACCGACGCTGCCGCCGCAGCGACCGGCGCATCAGCGCTCCCGGCGTACGCGGTATGGACACCGGGGAACCTCCAGAAAGCCGAACCGGTCGATTTAGGTTAGCCTAACTTGTGGCGAAGAACGCACTCGAAGCGACTGCGATGCGGGCCACACATCCGACCTGGGAGCCCTGGATATCGATACGCTGGCGGCTTCAGCCAAACGAGGACAGGAGTGGCTGGGAATGAATCAAGACGTGCTTCGGCACGCGCCGTTGTTCAGTGAGCTGGACGACGAGTCGATGACTGCGTTGTTCGCGATGATGGGACGGACTCGCCTCAAGCGCGGCGAGGTGTTGTTCCGCGAGGGCGACGCCGCCGATCGGCTCTACGCCGTTGTCGACGGCAAGGTGAAGCTGAGCCGCGCCTCGGCCGACGGGCAGGACAGCGTTCTGGCGATCTTGGGATCGGGCCAGGTGTTCGGCGAGCTCTCGCTCTTCGACCCGGGTCAGCGCTCGTCCACGGTCACTGCTGTCGCCGACGAGGTGCAGCTTGCCTCCCTCTCGCACGATGACCTGCTGGCGCTGCTCGACGGGCGGCCGAGCGTCACCCGAGGACTGCTCGCCCTGCTGTCCGGCCGCTTGCGCCGGGCCAACGACGTGATCGGTGACCTGGTCTTCGCCGACGTACCCCGTCGGGTCGCGAAGGCCCTGCTCAACCTCGCCGACCGGTTCGGCGAGTCCACCGACGAGGGCATGTACGTCCGCCACGACCTCACTCAGGAGGAGCTCGCCCAGCTCGTCGGCGCGGCCCGCGAGACGGTCAACAAGGCGCTCGCGGACTTCGTGGCCAAGGGCTGGGTCAAGCTGGAGTCGCGCGCGGTGATCATCACCGACATGGAACGGATCGTGCGCCGGGCCGGCTGAGCCCAGCAGATGGTTGAGCAAGGTGGTCTTGTCAGGTCTTGTCAGGTCTTGACGGCCGAGGAGGCCAGACCTAGGTTTGCCGCACAACTTCACATCCGCCAGTTGAACTACAGCGGGAGAGTCCTCACCCATCCGGGGTGAGGCGCCGAAGGAGCAAACCTCCCCAGAATCTCTCAGGCCCAATGACCGCTGTGGTGAGGCGAACTCTGGAAAGACAGGGTCCGATGGATCCTGCACCCACGGTGCAAACCGCCCCAACGGGGCGGTGAAGCTCTCAGGTAGCGATGACAGAGCGGGGAGGTCACCCGTCCACGGGTGCCGCGGCTGCGGCATCCATCAGCAGGGAGCCTCCCGCACATGACCTCACCTGTCCCTACCCCTCTGCACGAGATCCACCAGGCGCTCGGCGCCTCGCTCACCGACTTCGCCGGCTGGAGCATGCCGGTCCGTTATGGCTCGGAGACCGCCGAGCACAATGCCGTACGCACCACCGCGGGCCTCTTCGACCTGTCCCACATGGGCGAGATCGAGGTGACCGGCCCCGAGGCGGGACGCGCCCTCGATCATGCCCTGGTCGGTCGGCCGTCGAAGATCGGCATCGGCCGCGCCCGCTATTCGATGGTCTGCGCCGAGGACGGCGGCATCATCGACGACCTGGTCGTCTACCGGCTCGAGCAGGAGCGCTACCTGGTCGTCGCCAACGCGAGCAACGTCCACGTGGTCGCGCCGGCTCTGGTCGAGCGGGCCGACGGTTACGACGCCGTGGTCCGCGACGCCTCCGCGGAGTGGGCGCTGATCGCGGTCCAGGGCCCTGCTTCGGCAGCGATCCTCGCGGCCGTCACCGACCTGGACGTCTCCACCCTTCGCTACTACGCGATCGATGCCGGCACGGTGGCCGGCGTCGAGGCCTTGGTCGCGCGCACCGGCTACACCGGCGAGGACGGCTTCGAGGTCTACTGCGCACCCTCGTCGGCCGTCGCGGTCTGGGAGGCCATCACCGATGCCGGTACGCCACACGGGCTGTCGCCCGCCGGGCTCGCCTGCCGTGACACCCTCCGGCTCGAAGCGGGGATGCCGCTCTACGGCCACGAGCTGAACCGCGAGACGACACCCTTCGAGGCCGGCCTCGGTCGAGTGGTCTCCTTCGACAAGCCCGACGGCTTCGTCGGAGACGCCGCCCTGGCCGTACGCCGCGAGGAGGGCCCGCGCAGCACGCTCGTCGGCCTGATGGCCACCGGGCGCCGCTCCCCGCGCGCCGGCTACGCCGTCGTGGATCCGGCCACCGGCGACGAGATCGGCGTCGTGACCAGCGGCTCCCCGTCGCCGACCCTGGGTCGTCCCATCGCGATGGCGTACGTCAGGCCTGACCTCGCCGCCGCCGGCACCAAGGTCCACGTCGACGTACGCGGCAGCCGCGAGGACGCCGAGATCGTCGCCCTTCCTTTCTACTCCAAGAAATGAGCACAGCCATGAGCAACCCGACCAACCTGTCGTACACCGCCGAGCACGAGTGGATCGAGACCCGCGACGACGTCGCCCGCATCGGCGTCACCGCTTTCGCGACCGAGGCGCTGGGCGACATCGTCTTCGTCGAGCTGCCCGAGGTCGGCAGCAAGATCACCGGCGGCGAGAGCTGCGGCGAGCTGGAGTCGACGAAGTCCGTCAGCGATCTCTTCGCGCCCGCCGACGGCGAGATCCTCGAGATCAACTCGGCTGTCGTCGAGGATCCCGCGCTGATCAACAGCGACCCCTTCGGCGCCGGCTGGCTCTTCGAGATGCGCATCTCGAACGCCCCCGACCTGCTCGACGCCGCCTACGACGCCCTGATCGAGGAGTGAACCTACGCGACCGACGATCGAGCACCAACCGAGATCGCCGGCACCTTCGCCCACAGCGACCCACCGAGCGAGACCACCTGGCCCGAAGTCCTCGAGGACCTGGACCGCAGTCTGACGCAGATGGCGACAGGCCGGCGCCGCTGCTCGTGATGACCGAGGGCCACGATCCACTCAGGTTCGATGAATCCCGTGGGGCAGGTCGGCACGTATACCTGGTATGAGACCTTCGACTTCGTACCTGGCAAGGGTCGTGATCGCGGCTGCTGCCACAGCACTCGTCGCCGCGGGTTGCGGCAGTGACGATGGCGCGGATGGATCGGACGCAGGCGGGGGCGGATCGGCGCTCGTCTCGTCGGCCGACGTCGACGGAACCGGCGTGCTCACCGATGCCGAGGGACACACGCTCTACACCGCCGAGGTCGAGAAGGACGGGAAGATCCGCTGCGTCGACGCCTGCGCGGACTTCTGGAAGCCGATCGTCGCGTCCGACGACGACGTCGACGCGGCGAACTCCTCACTGGGTGACGAGTTCGGGATGGTGGACCGTCCCGACGGAGAGTCCCAGCTGACGTACGGCGGCCTGCCGCTGTACACCTTCGCCGAGGAGGGCGCCGGGGAGCTCCAGGGTGACGGCTTCACGGATGACTTCCAGGGCACCCAGTTCGTGTGGGCGGCAGCGCGGACCGACGGGTCCTCGACCCCCTCGGAATCGTCCACGCCGGACGACACCGGAGGTGGCTATGGCTACTGACGGCGCAGTCTCGCTCCCGGCCGGCGGGGTACGGTCTTTTCGTATGACTCCCCGTCGCCCGACCGGATCCTAGGACCGCGCGGTGGCCGTGTCGGACGAGTCGCTGCTGGCTGCGATGGCCAGTGGCGACCAGGACGCGGCGGCGGCCTTCGTCCGCCGCCATCAGGCTCGCGTCTACGGCCTTGCCCTCACCATCGTCCAACAGCCCGCCCTCGCCGAAGACGTCGCCCAGGACACCTTCGTCAAGGCGTGGCGACACGCCGCTACGTACGACCCGCGACGCGGGGGTGCCTCCACCTGGCTGCTCGCCATCACCCGGAACGCAGCGATCGATGCCATCCGCTACCGCCACGACGATCCGATGGACCCGGATCTGCTGGTTGCTCTTCTGACGGTACGAGACGAGGGTGACGCGAGCGATGACCTGGACACCAACCTCGCGCTGCGGCATGCGCTGGCGGAGCTCCCGTCCGAGATGGCCGCTCCGATCGTGTTGATGACCTACTTCGGGCTGACCGCACGGGAGATCGCCACGCGCGACGACGTACCGGCCGGCACGGTGAAGACCAGGGTCCGCCGAGGCCTTCAGAAGCTACGGCAACGAATGGGGGTTCGCGATGCCTGAGTCCGAACGCTGCCGGGAGGTGCGAGAGCTGATCCCGGAGCTGGCGATGGGGGTGGCCTCCGGCGAGTCGCGGGCTCGTGGGTTGGCACACCTTGCCGACTGCGCGAGCTGTCGACGCGAGCTCGAGGAAGTCTCAGCCACCGTCGATGCCCTGCTGCTGCTCGTGCCGGAGCGCGAACCGCCAACCGGTTTCGACGTCAGAGTGCTGGCGGCGCTGGATCAGCGCGCCCCCCGGCACAGGATCCGCACCGGCCTGCTCGTCGCGGCTGCGATGGTGCTGGTCGCGACCCTCGCCGCCGGGCTCACCTGGTGGGGTGGCGCGGACGACCGCGACGTCGCCGACCAGTACCGCGGTGTGCTCTCCACCGCCGACGGGAGCTACCTTCGGGCCGCGGACCTTCAGATCGACGATGGCAGTGTCGGAAGCGTCTTCGCCTACCAAGGCCGGCCATCGTGGCTGTTCATGTCCGTTGAAGACGCCCCGAACGGCACCTACCACGTACGCCTGGTCGACACCGACGGGCGAGTCCAGTGGCTCGGGACGTGCACCGTCCGAGACGGCACGGGTTCCTGGGGTACGTCCGTCGAGCTGCCGATCCGATCCGTCGACCGGGTCGAGATGTTCGGCACCCGGCTCCCGACCATCGTCGCGAGTCTCCGCACAGGCGAACCCACCCCGGAACGGTGATTCGCATCGTGGGTGGCCAGACGCACACTTCTGCCTGACTGTCCGGTCGACCTCGGTGCCTAGAGTCTTCGGCCGCAGCTCACCAGAAGGCGTCATGACGATGTCCAGACCCGCGCGTCGGGGTTGGCTGCGGACGCCGTGGTTGGGGAGTGCGTCGATCCCGTCCCGCGCGCTGGAGGATGTGTCGATGCTCCAGGGCGAGTTGGCGGACGCCGCTCCACAGGGTGCGGAGCAGGTGTCGGGTGGGCGGCCGGGCGTCAGGGGCGGGCGAGGACCACGGATCCTTGGTCTTCATGACCTGTTGTGCGATGAAGTCGTCGTAGTGCATGGCTCAAGAGTCGCAAGAGCCACCGCTCTCGGGGAGTGGCAGAATTGACATAGATTGCTAGAATCTTGCCACTGAACGTACGCCGACGCCACCAGGCGAATCGCGACCACCCACCGTCACTGACCGCGGCGGTCGAGCGCCGCGGCGCGCAGTGGTGCGGGCTACGACTTGGAGTGGGATCGCTTCTGCAACAGCGCTTGGAGATCTCGCGCGGTCGGGTTGACGTTGTCGTCCCTCGCGACGGCGCAGACGTCGGTCCAGGCCCCGTCGTCGCGCAGGCGGAGGTAGTGGACGCCGTCCTGGCGCAGGGCGCGAACGGAGGCAGGCACGACGGCGACGCCGACCTCGGCCGCGACCAACGCCAGGAGGGTCGCGAACTGGTTCGCCTCCTGGGCGAAATGGAGGCGCGTCCCGCTCTCGTGGGCCAGCACCACGAGTCGGTCCCATGCCCGCGGGACCCGCTCGCGAGGCAGGGTCACGACCTGGGAGTCTGCGAGGTCGCGGATGCCGATCGTGCGCCGGCTGTGAAGCGGGTGCGCGCTCGGCACGACGGCCAGGAGAGGCTCGCGCAGCACAGCGCTGACCGTGATGCCCTCTCGTTCCTCCAGGTCTCGGCTCAGGCCGACGTCGATGGATCCCTCCTGGATGGCGCTGACCTGTTCCTCGGTGGTCATCTCCCTGAGCGTGAGTCGAACACCGGGCCGGGCTCTGCTGTGCCAGCGGACGAGCTCCGGAAGGATCTGGATCGCGGCCGAGGCGACGAAGCCCAGCGTCACGGTGCCCCGTACGCCGGAGGCGGCGTCGAGGGCCGCCTCACGGCTGGAGTCGACCGCGGCGAGGGCGCGCCGTGCGGCGACGAGAAACGCCGAGCCCGCGGCGGTGAGCCGGACCTGGCGGCTCGTGCGTTCGAAGAGTTCGACGCCGAGATCTCGCTCGAGATCCCGGATCTGGCGCGACAGGGATGGCTGTGCCACCAGGAGCCTCTCGGCCGCCCGGCCGAAGTGCAGCTCCTCAGCCACGGCGACGGCGTACTGCATCTGTCGAAGCTCCATGACCGAGGTATAGCACCGATGACAGATCTGAATCAATCGTTGCGAATCAAGTCTTGGACTGACTAGGTCTCCGCTGTCTACGGTCCTGGTGTGAAGGGCGTCACGGTTCCAGCCGATCCGGGGGCGACACTTTCCAGGAGAGGAAGACATGAGTACAGATAGTCGTGGGGCTGCTGCCCCAACAGTCCGGGGCGGAGGCGTGGACCGTGTCGTCACGGCGACCAGCGCCGGTTCGCTCCTGGTCTTCGTCGCCGCTGCGATCGCCGCCCCCGACACCGTCGGGTCCTGGGTGACCACGGGCTTCACCAAGAGCGCGGAGTGGTTCGGCTTCTACTGGCAGGTGCTGATGGTCGCCACCTTCGCGGTGGCGCTGCTGCTTGCGGCAACGCCGTGGGCGCGCGCCCGGCTCGGCGACGTGAAGCCGGAATTCAGCCGCTTCAAGTGGGTGGCCATGATCATGTGCACCCTGCTCGCCGGCGGTGGCGTCTTCTGGGCTGCCGCCGAGCCGATGTATCACTTCCTCAACGCGCCGCCGCACTTCGAGGGCGTGGAGCCGGGGAGCGCTCGAGCCGTCGACGTCGCGCTTGCGCAGAGCTTTGTCCACTGGGGCTTCCTGGCCTGGGCGATCCTCGGCTCCCTCGCCGCGATCGTGATGATGTACGCCGCCGAGCGGGGAATGCCCCTGCGTCCGAGGACCCTGCTGTACCCGCTCCTCGGGAGCCGTGTGGCGACCAGCCCGATCGGCACCGTCGCCGACGTGGTCTGCATCGTCGCAGTGGTCGCGGGGACGGTCGGGCCGATCGGCTTCTTGGGTCTCCAGGTCTCCTACGGGCTCTCCTCCCTGTTCGGCATCCCCGATGTGTACGGTGTCCAGCTCGCCGTCATCGCGGTGCTAACCGCAGTTGCCGCCGTCTCCGTCGTCTCGGGCGTCAACCGCGGCATCCAGCTCCTCAGCCGGGTGAACGTGTGGTTGGCACTGGCACTTATGGTCGCGGTGCTCGTTCTCGGTTCGGCTTGGTACGTCGTCAAGGCGTTCGTTGGCGGCTTCGGCGTCTACATCACCGACTTCGTGGACATGAGCCTCTATTCGGGTGACTCGGCCTGGAGGTCGGGATGGACAGTCTTCTTCTTCGGCTGGTTCCTGGGCTACGCGCCGTTGATGGCGATCTTCATCGCTCGCATCTCCCGCGGTCGCACAGTCCGGGACCTGATCATCAGCACCTCGGTGCTGCCGCCGGTCGCCACCTGCCTGTGGTTCTCGGTCCTCGGCGGGACCGGCATCATGCTCGAGCAGCGGGATCCCGGCGAGATCTCCGGCCCACTGGGTGACGCCGGGCTGCCCGCCGCGGTGATGGCCATCACCGAAGGCCTCCCACTGTCCCTTCTGGTCGGCGTCGGATTCCTGCTCCTCACCATCATGTTCGTCGCGACCACCGCGGACTCCATGTCGTACGCCGTCGCGCAGTCCTGCACCACCAGGGACCACGCGGACCCACGCCTGCGTGCCGTCTGGGCGGTGCTGATGGGTGCCGCCGCCGCGGTCCTGATCAGCATCGGCGACGGCGGGATCACCGCCCTGCAGTCATTCATCGTCGTCACCGCCGTCCCCGTCGGGTTCATCCTGTTGCCGTCCCTGGTCGCCGCGCCCGTGATGGTGCGCCGCCTGGCGGTGGAGCAAGGCCTCACCGGGTGGCGTACGCCGCACTCCTCGACCACCAACCCAACGACCTCGACCTCCGCCTCGCACGAGGCCGACGAAGGAGCCAACGCATGAACACCACGACCATCCATCTCCGCCAGCTGATCGGCGGCACCTGGGCGGACGGCGCCGGGGTACCCCAGCGCAGCGAGGATCCCGCCGACCCGGCCGGCGTCTCGGTGGCGGAGTACAGCACCGCCACCGAGGAGCAGCTCGAGCAGGCCATGGCCGCCGCTGGTGCCGCGGCCCAGGACTGGGACCGGCGCGGGCTTCTGGGCCGCGGCCAGGTTCTTCGACGGGCCGCGCAGCTCATGGAGGACCGCGCGGAGGACCTTGCGGTGCTGATGACTCGTGAGCAGGGCAAGTCCTTGGCGGACTCGCGCGGCGAGGTCGGTGCCTCGATCGAGACGCTGCACTACCACGCTGCTGCCGCACGGCGGCCGGACGGCGCGACGTACCCGTCCGGACACCCCGACGAGGTCGTGCGGACCGTGCGTCGCCCCGTCGGCACGGTCGCCGTCGTCACGCCGTGGAACTTTCCGCTGCAGATCCCGGTGTGGAAGATCGCGCCCGCGCTGCTGTGGGGCAACCCGGTCGTCTGGAAGCCCGCGAGCGACACCCCGGCGATGGCGGTCGCGCTGGCCGAGATCCTGGTCGAGGCCGGGGTGCCCGACGGCGTGCTCAACCTGCTTCTCGGACCCGGCCACCTCGGCGCCGCCCTGGTCGGGCACCCCGGCACCGCCGCCGTCACGTTCACCGGCTCCGTCCCGGTGGGCCACTCAATCCGTGATGCGGTGATCCCGCGCGGCGCGAAGCTCCAGATGGAGCTGGGCGGCCACAACGCCGCCGTCGTCCTCCCGGACGCCCACCTGCCGTCGGCAGCCGACGCGATCGTGGCTGCCGCGATGGGGAGCACGGGCCAGAAGTGCACGGCAACCCGCCGCATCATCGCGGTCGGTGACTGCTATGACGAGCTGGTCGGCGAGCTGGTCGGACGGGTCGAGGCGCTCGTGGTCGGACGTGGTGCCGACGCGGGCACCGCACTGGGGCCGGTCGTCTCGGCGAAGGCCCGCGACCAGATCACAGCTGCGGTGCAACAGGCGACCGACGAGGGGGCCGAGGTGCTCGCCACCGCGCCCGTGCCCGACACGCCCGGCCACTGGGTCTCGCCCACGCTGCTGGCAGGTACGCCCGAGCTGACGATCTGCCGCGAGGAGGTCTTCGGGCCGGTCACCACGCTGTTGCGTGCCGCCGACCTCGACGCGGCGATCGAGCTTGCCAACGGGACCGACTTCGGCCTCACGGCCTCGGTGTTCACCCGCGATGAGCGGGTCGCCCGGCGCTGCGTGGACGAGCTGGTCGCGGGCCTGGTGAAGGTCAACGCCCCGTCCACCGGCTCGGAGCTGCACGCGCCGTTCGGGGGCCTGCGCGACTCCTCCTTCCCAGCACCTCGGGAGCAGGCGAGTGACTCGGCCGCGGAGTTCTTCACGGTGAGCAAGACCGCCTACCTGCGGTTGGCTCCGGAGGACAACTCATGACCGCGGGCGTCGGAACCGCGACCACCGGGCTGCGACCGCCCCACGAGGTCCTGACACCTGCGGACCTCGGCGGGGCCCGGTCGACGCGGCACAGCTTCGCGCGGGCGCTCGTGCGTCACGCGGCCGCCGAGGGCTGGAGCGTGTCGCTGGGTCGCGCAGACCTGGACGAGGACGGCCGAGGGGTGGTGGTCTTCGACGTACTCGCCGGTGAGCACCGGTGGAGCTTCGTCGCGTTCTCCAAGACCATCGACGATTCGGCGCGTGAGGACCGGGTCGTCGCCGCGTCATGGGACGTCACCGCGGCGCTGGTCGAGGGCGAGGTCGACGACGCGTACGTCGCCTCGCTGCGGCCGGAGGTCACCCGGCAGGAGGAGGGCCGTGCCGACGAGCGGACGCTGATCTGGACCCGTGCCAACCGCAGCGGGCGGTTCTTCGACTACGTCGTGGACCGGCTGGCTGATGGGCGGCAGCCGGAGCCGGATGCCTTCGGGCTCTCGCCGTATCTGCTGAGGAGCACCGCGTTCTACAGCAACGGCAAGTTCGGCATCGCCGACTTCGAGCGCTTCGATGAAGGTCACCCCTTCGCCACGCCCTATCGGGCCCACATGCTGGCTGCCTGGCTGTTGCGCGAGCTCGGCTACGTGCTGGCCGAGAGCTGCGCGGCGGCCCGGAGCAAGAAAGCCGTCCGGCTCGACGGGGACTGGCGCCGCTACCTCGGTCTGGGCAACGCCACCGGCCTGGGCATGGTGCCCTACGTGGTCAACCACCCCGAGGTTCTCGACGCCTGGGTGCGTCTGCGGGAGCTTCCGCTGGCCGCGGCCATCTCTCGCGTGGTCGACCCCTCCGACCCGGACGTCGCCCACCTGCGTGAGCTGCTCCGGCGCGCCATTCGCTTCCTGGGGGAGCAGCGCGACACCGAGCCAACGCCGTACGCCTCGGGGACTGAGCTGGCCGCGCGGCTCCTGCCGCTCACCGACCTGCTCGACGAGTTCGCCGAGCGCGGGACGATGAGCGGTGCTCCCGAGGCGCAGCCTTGGCGACACCTCCACGACCGGGCAGCCGCCTCCGGCTCGGAGGTTCGCGGGCTGGTCGCCTCCGTGCTGACCGAGCTGACCGGCGACCTCGACGATCTGGTCGAAGCCGGCCTCCGATGCCGTGAGGTGCGCGTCGTCAGGCCCAGGATGTCCTCCGGTCAGCTCCGGCAGGTCATCGACACCGCCTACGACTGGTTGGCCGGAATCGACTTCGCGGATCCCGGGCAGACCGAGCGTTTCTGGTACTCCTCGGCGAACAACGAGGAACCGCGCCGGGCCGTCGCTGGCGTGGACCCGGGGGAGACGGTGCAGCACGCCGTCGATGTGGCCCGGGCCGTGCACTCGCTGCGGGAGGATCTGGAACGAGTCGACGCCCAGACGAGCGTCGGCGAGTTCCTCCTCGGTCATCCCCGCCATCGCGCGGCGGTTGCCCGGGTGCAGTCGATCAACGAGCTCGATTACGCCGAGCTACACATGAATCTTCTTGCCGGCGACTTTCTGCCGCTGCATGTTCAGCGGTTCCAGCTCGCCGTCTACGGCATGGACAACTTCAACCCACAGTCAACCGACTGGCTCCGCGTCACGCTCTTCTCCGGCGCGCCGCGGATCGCTGACCTTGACCACGGAACGGCCGACGACGACTGGTGCTTCGTCCCGCGGCCGGCAGCCGTCGACGAGAGGACCCACGCATGACCGCCCACGACATCCCCGAACCGGCCCGTCTGCACACCGACGCGGTGGTCGTCGACGGCCTGCAGATCAACAACTGGAGCCGCGAGGTCTTCGAGGAGCTCCGTACCGGCGGCGTGAGCGGCGTCAACGCGACCGCGGCCGTGTGGGAGGGCACTGACCAGACCCTGCGCGCCGTCGCGGAGTGGTATCAGATGGCTCAGCGCCACAACGACCTGATGCTCCTCGCGGAGACCGCCGACGACATCCGAAAGGCGAAGGAGGAAGGACGCGTCGCCGTCGTGCTCGGGTTCCAGAACACCAGCCCGTTCGGCGACGACTACCGTCTCGTGGAGGTGTTCTCCCGCTTGGGCGTGCGGATCGCGCAGCTGACCTACAACATCCAGAACGCCGTGGGCGGCTCCTGCTACGAACCGGAGGACAGTGGGCTCACCCGCTTCGGACGCAACATCGTCGCAGAGATGAACCGGGTCGGGATGCTGATCGACCTCTCGCACGTCGGCAACCGCACCTCCCGCGATGCTGTCGAAGCGTCGGTCGCGCCGGTCGCGATCACACACTCCAACCCGACCTGGTTCGTCGACAACCCGCGTAACAAGCCGGCCGAGGTGTTGCGCGCGGTCGCCGAGGGCGGTGGCGTCGTCGGGTGCTGCCTGTATCCGCTCGTCCTGGGCGGCGCAGGCACGGGGCTCGACGAGTTCTGCGCGATGGTGCGCCGGCTGGTCGACGAGATCGGCCCCGAGCACGTTGCGCTCGGCAGCGACTGCACGCGCAACTGGGACGACGGCTACGTCGAGTGGTTGCGCAGCGGTCACTGGCGCCCGCGCGGTGAGGTGCCCGCGAGCTGGCCCGAGTGGCCACACTGGTTTCGAGGGCCGGAGGACTTCCCGCGAGTGACTGATGGACTGGTCGCCGCTGGTCTGGACGAGCGCACCGTACGCGGAGTGCTGGGCGAGAACTGGCTGCGTCTCTTCGACGACGTATTCCTCGGCGGGAGGGCAGCATGAACGCGATGACGATGATCGAGCCGACAACGATCGGCGCAGAGGGGGACGCGGTGCCGAAGCACGACGGACCGACCGTCCGAGTCACCATCCGCGAGATTCGCGAGTACGCCTACCGCTCGCTGATCGCGGCGGGGGCGAGCGCGGGCGAGGCTGCGACTGCTGCCGACCAGGTTCTCCACGCCGAGCTGCACGCGGGAGACGGTCTTGCCGGCCTGGTCTCCGACCTGGCCCGCGGCCCGTGGTCCGGCAGTGGCCTCACCTGCACTCGACGACCAGTCGAACCAACGGTCCTCGAGGTGGACTGTGGTGGCCGTTCGGGCGAGCTGCGCGCCGGCGCGCCGATCGTCGACCTGGTCTGCGGCGAGGAGGGCCCCGCGGCGGTGGCCGTCACCGCGGGCGACGTCCCGGTCAGCTCCCTGCTCGACAGGTTGCTGCTCACCGCCGTGGTCACCGCAGGCACCAGCATCGTCGCAATGCGCGCAGGCTCGGACGGAGCGTACGTCGTGCGCCTCGCGACGCCGGCCGGCGATCTGGCGCACGGTGCTCTGCCCGCTGCCGACCGCAGGGTCCTCAGCGACGTCGAATGCACGGACGACCCGCACGATCTGGTCGTCACCACCGGGGCCGATGTGGAAGCGGTGGGTTCCCGACTGACCTGGTGCACGGGCGACTCGCGGGCCGAGCGCCGCCGGGAGGCAGCCCTCCACGGCGTCCGGGTCGACGAGATGACATGGCGGACCGTCGCCGAGCACGCACAACGCTTCCTGGTCCCTGAGGAGGACGCATGAGCACCGATCCGGCCGTCGTGCATCGTGACCACGCAGACGGCGTCCCGCGTTCGTACCTGGCCTCGGCGACCCACGGCGGTGTCGTCTGGGCGTGCGGCCAGGTGCCACGACGTGCGGACGGATCCGTCCCGGGTTCCATCGAGGAGCAGGTCGGCGTCACGATCGACAACCTCGAGGCCGTCCTCCGAGACGCTGGAGCCTCGCTGGCAACGGTCCTCAAGATGACCGTGTTCCTCGCCGATCTCGACGAGTTCGACTCATACGACGCGGCCTACCGCGCCCGCCTGGACGGCAACCCGCTTCCACCCCGAACCACCGTGCAGGTCGCGCGGTTCCGCGGCGAGAAGAGGATCGAGATCGACGCGGTTGCCGCGGTCGTCCGAGAGCCGGGCGGTCCAGAAGATCCGACAGAGCCTGCCCGTCAGAAGGAATGAGTTACGCCGATCCCGGCCATGTGCCTGATCGTCGAGCATGCAGCGTGTTGCAGGACCGGATGCCTGCTGTTCGACGTACGGCGTCGCTGACCTCGGCCGGATCGCAGCCGCACAGGCGGAGGCAGCCCGCGGCGATCTCGATGGCGCGGTGGCCGTCGACGACGCCGCCGTCAGTGCGCAGCGTGATCACGCCCTCCACCTGCTGGATCAACATCGAGCCAAGCGCCGGGGGAGAGGTGGTCACTCCGTGTCGGGCAGCAACCCGCGACCCCAGATCGGCGTACGCCTCGGCGAGCTCGCCATGGGCCTGGCGGAAGCTGGTGTAGTCGAGGTTGGTCGCGGAAGCGACGTCGGGCAGCTGGTACAGAACGCCCACGTTGTGGGGCACCTGCGCGAGGGTGTCGATGTCGATCAGTGCGAGCAGGCACAGTGCGGTCTCGACGCGTTCAGGTGGGACCAGGCCCACGATCTCCTCGACCACCATCTGGGTCGGCCTCACCGTCGTGGCGAGCAGCGCTGCGAGGATCTCGTCCTTGCCTGCGAAGTGGTAGTAGAGCGATGCCTGCCGGATGCCGACGGTCTCGGCGATCTCACGGGTCGAGGTCGCGGCGAAACCCTTGCTCGTGAACAAGCGTGCGGCGGCCTCCAGGACCTGTTCGCGTGGTGTGCCTACGCCGTTGTCCGGAGTAAGTCGTGGTCGGCCTGGTCGGACCCTGCTGAGCGATGACATCCGAGTCTCTCTGTCGCTTCCCCATGTGGCTGGAATCCGGACGGACAGTGGCTTCGAGGTCCGTCCATCCGTCCGGATGAGTAGAGTCTTGACGCGGACCGGGCCCAAAGACCCTGCTCTATCCGGAACCTTCGGCAGAAAACTTCCAAGCGGTGGAAGATCCACCCACCGCGACTTCAGAGGCCGCCCTATGGAGCTGATCCCGGGTAGCCTCCAGTCAGAAGCGCGGAACGAAGCGGCGATGGCCAGCGCTCGGGAGGTGGACATGGCTGCGCGAAGCGCGAAGGCATCACGGGAGCAGGTGCGTGATGAGTTGCTCGCCGCCGGACTGTCGGTACCTGCTGTGGCTGCTGGGATGGCGGACCGGTTTGGGTTGCGGCCGCGCCTCGCGTGGCGCTACGCGCTGGACTGGCCGCAATGGCGTCTGGCCCAGGAGTTCCGCGTCGCCAACCCTGGCCTCGCGGTCACCGAGAGCCGAATCTCCGAATGGGAGAACTGGCCCTACGGCGGCACCAAACCCACACCCGAGGCGCTTGCCGGTCTCGCGGTCGCCTTCGGTCACGGCTGTGCTCCTGCCGACTTGGTCGACGACCTGGACCTCACCCACCTGTCCCGGGCCGAGCAGGCTCTCTTCACTCGACCCGCGGCTTCGGCTACGTCGCCCGCCTTGGTCGGACAGGCCACGAACGGTCTCGACTTCCACCCCGACTGGTCCTTGAGCTTGGGAGAGGCGATGACGATGTGGCAGCAAGACGTGAACCGCCGTGACTTCCTCCTGGGAGCAGGCTTCAGCGCCTCGGCGTACACGATCCCGGCGTTCAGATGGCTCACCGCCCCGCCGGCCGCAGATCCCGTCGGCACAGGCACCCGAGTCGTCGGCACACCGGATGTCGAGCTTGTGCACCAGATGCTGCGAGCCTTCCGCGAGGTGGACAACAGGTTCGGTGGCGGCCAGGTCCGTAACGCCGTCGTACGTTTCCTCAGCACCGACGTCGCTGCCTTGCTCCAAGGACGCTACGACCGCGCGGTGGGCAGTCGCCTCCTCTCGGTCGCAGCCCAAGTGACCCAGTTGGCGGCGTGGACCTCCTACGACGTCGGCCGGCACGCGACGGCACAGCGCTACCTCACCCAGGCGCTTCGGATGGCGGCCGCTGCAGACGACCGTGCGCTCGGCGCGGAGATCCTCGCCGCCATGAGCCATCAGGCCGCCTACCTCCACGACGGGATGGAAGCGGTCGACCTTGCCCGTGCTGCCGAACGTGCTGCCACCGACTCGGGTATCGGGGCCCTCGCTGCGGAGGCGGCGGTCTTGGAGGCGCAGGGACATGCCGTTCTAGGTGATCAGGCGGCGAGCGCCGTCGCTCTCGACCGTGCCGAGCGCGCGTTCGACAAAGCCGAGAACACCGCCACACCACAGTGGCTGGGCTATTTCGACCAGTCGTACCTGGCAGCGAAGTTCGGCCAATGTTTCACCGCCCTCGGCCGCGGAGACCTCGCGCTACCGTTCGCCCAACGCTCCTTGGACATGGACCACTCATACGCCCTGAGTTGGGTCACTTGAACAGATTCTCGCGAGTTAGATCGCTGTGACCTGCAGTGATGCTGGTGCTTAGTGCGTCGTCAAGGCACTAATTCGGGTCGGTAGGATCGGCTGGGTGGTCTGGATCCGCAGAGTTCGTACTGCCTCGGGGGCCACCGCGGTGCAGATTGCTGAGTCGGTCGCGGGGCGGCGTCGGATCGTTCGTCATGTCGGCTCGGCCCGTGACGAGGTCGAGCTCGGTCTGCTGATCGAGGAGGCCAACCGGCTGTTGGCCGATGACCAGCAAGGGATCCTCGATTTGGGGATCACCCCGGCCGCCGCGAAGGTCACGATGGTTCAGCCATCACCGCCACCAAGCCAGCCGGGGTTGTTCGCCGACAAGCCGGCGGGAGCGTCATCACGGCAGATGGTCTCACGGCCGCGGGTGCTGAAGACCTCTTCGGGACTGCTCTACGACGCGTTGGCCGGCGTCTATGACAGCCTCGGGTTCGACGTGGTCGACGACGAGGTCTTCCGCGACCTAGTCATCGCGCGCGTGGTCGAGCCGACCAGCCTGCTTGATGTCGACCGGGTCCTGGCTGAGATGGGCCGGGTATCGGCGAGCTTGTCGACCCGCAAACGCACGCTGCGCCGCGCACAAGCGGGCACCTACCGCGATCAGATCGCGACCGCGTGTTTCAACCATGCCCTGACCAGCGGCGATGTGTCGTTGTGTCTCTACGACGTCACCACGCTCTACTTCGAGGCAGAGAAAGAGGACGACCTGCGCAAGGTCGGCTACTCCAAGGAACGCCGCGTCGATCCGCAGATCGTGGTGGGTCTGCTGGTCGACCGTGAGGGGTTCCCACTCGAGATCGGCTGCTGGGAAGGGAACAAGGCCGAGAAGCTGACCATCCTCCCGATCATCAAGCAGTTCGCGGCCCGGCACGAGCTGAGTGACTTCGTCGTGGTCGCCGATGCCGGGATGCTCTCAGCCAGCAACCTGGCCGATCTGGACGAGGCCGGGTTCCGGTTCATCGTCGGCTCCAGGACCACCAAGGCACCAGTCGATCTGGAATCCCACTTCCGTTGGCACGGTGACGCGTTCACCAACGGGCAGGTCATCGACACGATCACCCCGAAGACCCAACGCGCAGGCGCGAGCGCCGCGAGCAACCCGAAGGTCCGTGCCGAACCGACCTGGGACGCGACGAAGCATCCGTCCTCGTGGCGGGCTGTGTGGGCCTACTCGACCAAACGCTGGGTGCGGGACAACAAGACCCTGACACTGCAGGAGAACCGCGCCCGGGAGGTCGTGGCCGGCGAGAAAGCCGCGCGTACGCCGCGGTTCGTCAAGACCAGCAACGGCTCCCGCACCCTGGACGAAGCCTCCCTCGCCAGGGCCCGACGGTTGGCCGGACTCAAGGGCTACGTCACCAACATCGACGCCACCGTGATGCCCGCAGCCGAGGTCATCGGCAGCTATCACGACCTGTGGCACGTCGAGCAGTCCTTCCGGATGTCGAAGACCGACCTACGCGCCCGGCCGATGTTCGCCCGCACCCGCGACGCGATCGAGGCCCACCTGACCATCGTGTTCACCGCACTCGCCATCAGCCGCACCGCCCAAGACCGCACCGGGCTATCGCTGCGCCGGGTCCTGCGGACCCTGAAACCGATCAGGTCAGCAACCGTCGAGATCAACGGCATCACGACCACGATCCCGCCCGGCCTCAGCCCCGACGAACAAGCACTCCTCAACGCGCTCCAGGACCAGGCCGCAAGGCACTAACGCGCTTGACCCAACTCAGGTTGGACATGGACCACTCATACGCCAGGGGCCGCCAGTTCAACCTGGCGCTCTTGTCCCGCGCCCATCACCAGGCGGGAGAAGTCGAGCAAGCCGCCGAGGTCGCCGTTAACGCCGCAAAGGCAGCGGTGGAACTGAAGTCGGAGCGGGCGTGCGACTACCTGCGCGACCTAGCGAGCAGGCTCGCACCCCACGCCGGGCTGTCCGCAGTACAGGAGTTCAAGTCTCTCCTGTCGGCTGCTCAGGCCTCCTGAGTCCGAAGCCTGCTCTCGGCGCGAGCAAGCAACAGTTTGTACAACGGCGCGACCGAGCCGGCTCCGATGATCTTGCCCTCGGCGATCAGACCCTCGATCTCGTCCAGCGGGATCCAGCGGACCGTGTCGGTCTCATTGACGTCGGGAGCCGCGCCGGTGTCTGTGGCTCCTCGCGCGAGGTAGATGATGTTCGGCTGGTCCACGGTTCCAACCAACGGCTGGACCTCGAGGAACTTCTCGATGGTGCGTGGCCTCCAACCGGTCTCCTCCTCGGCCTCACGCAGAGCAGCGACCTGCAGCTCCTCGCCATCATCGAGGTAGCCACCCGGCAGCTCCCACACCCAGCGGTCCTGGATGAACCGATGCCGCCACATCATCAACACCCGCTCCGAGTCGTCGACCATGAGCACCAGCACCGCCGCGGGAATTCGCATCACCCACTGATCGAACAGCGTCCCATCCGGAAGCTCCACGCTCGCCCGACTGAGCACCATCTTGAGCTTGTCGTCGACAATCTCCTCGCCATGGATGATCCACTGGGTCGCGCTGCGCTCGGCCATGGTGATCAACTTAGCGGCCGTCCGGTCCACTCTCGTTGAGGGCCACGATCCACTCGGGAAGCTCGGCGAGTGAGGAGATTCGAAGCGTCGCGATCTCGTCTGCCGCCGGATCGTGTTCCTGGATCACGCCCCACGGCCCTCGTCGGATCAGCGCCGTCGCTAACCCAGACTCAGCAGCTGGCCGGATGTCGTTGTCGAGCCGGTCACCGACGTAGAGGATCTCCTCCGCTGCGTAGGGCACGGCCTCGATGACATGCTCGAAGAACGCCGGATCCGGCTTGCTCACACCCCAGTCGTCGGAGGTTGCGACCATGTCCACCGGAAAGTCCAGCTCCCGCAGGGTCCGCCCCGCTCCGACGGTCTGGTTCCCGGCCAACCCCAGCCACAACCCGTCCTCGCGCAGCGCTTTCAAAGCAGGACGTACGTCGGGATAGACGTCATCCTCCCCGAACCGCTCCGCCTGACCGGCGACTTCCCGCTTTCTCCGCTCCAGAGCCAGATCGAACCCCGGCTGGAACACCTGAAACGCCTCGCGATAGTCCATCCCGCGAGCGATCACCGCCCCGAACACCGCCGAGAACGTATGCCGCGGCACCCCCAACCAGTCCGCCCAAGTCCCGTACTCGCGGGTCTCGTCAACCAGGCACTCGCCGACGTCGAACACCACCGCCCGAATCATGGGTCGGGATCCTTCCACACCATCTGTGTCATAGGCGGCGATGTGACGCAGCCCCGGCTGCGCGGACGGAGAGATCTCTAAGGTCGCTTTCCGGCTCGAGACGAAGGACTTCCGGGCCTTCGTCGACCGATTCGATCCATACAGAGCCGAGAGCGAGAAGAAACTTGGCGGAATCACCCAACTTCGAGGCTTTGCGGCGCTAGGTTGCGCGTAGAACGTTGGCGGCAACGGTGCCGTCAGCGCACGCGAGAACGGCGGGGCCCGGTGACGAACAAGCAAGCGATGTTCCGACTGCAGCGAGTCGCGGATGCGGCGGCCGCTCGCAAGATCGACAGGACGAGGCACAAGTGCTTCGTGTCCTACCACGCCGACGACATGCTGGAGGTCGAGACCTTCATCGATGACTTCGGCTCAGAGTTTATCGCTCGTTCGGTGGGCGTCACTGTGGAAGACGACTTCATCGATAGCGATGATCCGGAGTACATCAAGCGGCGCATTCGGGAGGAGTACCTCACAGACTCGACGGTGACGATTGTTCTCCTCGGGAAGTGCACATGGTCGCGGAAGTTCGTCGACTGGGAGATCTCCTCATCGCTGCGCAACGATACCAACAACAGACGGAACGGGCTGCTCGTATATCCGTTGCCATCGATGAACAACTCTGCAACGTTGCCGGGTCGAATTGGGGACAACTGGACGGAGGGTGACCAGGCTGCCAGTTATGCGCGATACCGCACTTACCCGGCCTCCGCGCCGGCGATCCGCTCCAACATCGAGAGCGCCTTCTCTGATAGGACTTCAAAGGGCCACCTGGTCGACAACAGCCGAGTTCTTCGGGAGCGAAGCTCTAGTTGCTCGTAGGCTGAGGCGCTGGTCGACGGTCTAGGCTCAATAGCGCGCGTGGTGGCAGCCGATGACCTCATCCAAGCGCTGCAGATTTGCCGAACCTACTGCTGAGTGCATCTGCGCCTTGCCGCGGTAGCCGAACTCTGCGATCCGGGCGTGTGCAAGCACACGCGAGTCTGAAACCAACCTCTCCCATTGAGTGGACAATGCCTGCAAGTGACCCTGACTGCCCCTTCTGCGAGATCGTCCAGCGTGAGGACCCCGACGTACGCGAGGTCTATCGCGACGAGTACGTCGTGGGGTTCTTCCCATCCGAGCCAGCGACCCTCGGACATACCCTCGTCGTCCCGAGAGCGCACGTACGTGATGTCTGGGAACTGAGCGAGGAACTCGCGGCCGCACTGGGGCGCGTCGTGGTCCGACTCTCTGCGGCAATGAAGCGCGCAATTGACCCCCAAGGGCTGAGCATCATCCAGTCGAACGGAGAGGTCGCGACCCAGACCGTCTTCCATCTGCACGTGCACCTCGTGCCCCGATTTGAGGGCGACGCGATCGGGAGAATCTGGCCTGCGGACACGCACTACTCCGAGGATCAAAAGGACGAGGCGTGGGAACGGCTCCGCATCGCGTGCGGGGCAGCCAAGCCGTGATGAGCCAGCATCCCGCGCTTCCTGAGCCCAATGACGAGGACAGGCGCCAACACCTGGGATTCATCCAGGCAGTGATCACAAGGATGTCGGCCGCGTCCTCCACGGCTAAGGGCTGGCTGCTGCCAGTCGTGACTGCCACCTACGGATATGCCCTCACAAAGCACAATGGCTCGATAGCGCTGCTTGGTGTCGTTGGGGTCGCGTTGTTCGCGATGTTAGACGCCAACTATCTCCGCCAAGAGCAGGCCTACAGGCGGCTCTACGACACGGTCGCCCGCAAGGCGCGGCCGGTGCCAGCTTTCAGCCTTGATCCTTCGGAGGCATTTGATCCGCCTGCGATGCCGCCGAAGAAGGTCCGAGAGTGGGGTGGCCGCTGGATACCCGCCGCGAACGTGTGGCTCTCGTGGTCCATCGCCCCGTTCTATGGCGGGTTGCTGGTCGTTGGGCTGCTCATCGGGCTCAGAGCGTGACTGCACCACATGGGCGCCGAAGCGGCGATTAGCCCTTCAGTGGCGGTGCTGTTGTGTCTTAGTGGGAGCCGGAGTGACGCGCGCCGATTCCGTGGCACGGCCAGAGCATCAGCATCAGCTGGGCGTACGTCCCCAGGTGATGGCAGCCCGCACGGCGGTGTCAAGGGTTTCGGCCAGAGCGATGTCGGGGCGAGCACCGAGTGCACTGTTGATGCTGGAGAAGGCCGTGCGTAGCCGGGCGAAGACGGTCAGAGCAAAGATCTGTGGCTCCTTGAACCCCGCGTCGCGAAGCCGCTGGATGTCTTGCGAGGTGCTGTGGCCAGGGGAGCGGGCGACGGTACGTGCCTATGCGGCAAGTGCCAGTTCCCGTTCGCTGAGTGGTTGGTCGTCGCCGGTGAGCGCGGCGATCGCGGTCTCCGGGGCGGCCCAGTCGGTCAGGCGCTTTCCCCACGCGACGGCGCAGTAGGAGTCGCCGATGGTCGCTGCTTGCGCAATCACGACCACAGCCCTTTCGCGTGGTGTCAGCCCTGCCGCCTCGGCCGTGGATGCAAACAGCCCCATGAGCTGTTCCTTCGCTTCCGGCCGATGTGCCCACACCCGGGTCAGGTCCCAGACGTTGCCGTGGTCAGCGACGTCCGCCGCGTACAGCCTCTCCTGCCCGGCGCTCGGCGCAGGCTCTTCCAAGAAGGTCACACTCCCAGGACATCCGCGGACTGCACCCTTGTGCCGTCCAGGTGCTGCATGTGCCTTGTCTTGGGGATGACAACCCGCCCGGAGGACCAACGGTCCTGGTACATGGAGTCTGCAGATCGTTACGGCGTGCTCAATGCTCATTGCGCTGACCACGAAGCGCTGTACGATGGTCAATGTAGTGACCATTACGAGGTCAAGGTGACTGTCCATGCCGAAGCGCCCATTGTCTGCGAAGTCGCGGCGTACAGCCCGCACTCTAGGAGACTACGTCTCTACGTTCCGCCGTCTTCAAGGCCTGACGGCAGAACAGGTAGCCGACCGTGCCGGCATCACCCGAAACACGCTCCGAAAGCTCGAGCAGGGAGACGCCAGCGTCGGCCTCGATGTGTTCCTGGAAGTCTGCCGTGTCCTTGGGGTGCTCGACTTTGTCACTGACGGAATGAACCCCTACGAGACGGCACTGGGACAGTCGCTGGCCGAACAGAACCTTGCCCTGCCCAAGCGGGTGCGCCGATGAGTCGGAGCGTCGACGTGTACGCAGCCCTGCCAATCGAGGCAGGGCAGGTTGCGTGCGAAGAGGTCCGAGTCGGACGAGCGTTCTTCGCAGTCAGCCGGCGAGGTGTGGCCACAACGTTCCGGTACGAGTCTGCGTACCTGGCGCACAAGCGGGCGTTTCCGCTGGACCCAGCGTTGCCGCTGTTCGAAGGAACGCACGCGATCGCGGATGGGCTCCCGTACTGCTTCACCGACTGCGCCCCTGACCGCTGGGGCAGGAACCTGATTCGTAAACGGCTGCAGGCCGCTGATGCCGACGCTGGGCGAACCCGTCGGGACGTCACTGAGATCGACTACCTGCTAGGTGTCACCGACCTCACCAGACAGGGGGCACTTCGGTTCACCGACATCGACAGCGGCACAGAAGGTCCGTTCCTCGCCGATGACTCTGACGTGCCAAAGCTGTTGGAGCTACCGCGGCTCTTGCACGCCGCAGAGCAGGTCGAGCTCGATGATGACGACCTGTCAGCAGTCAAGGAGCTCTTGGACGCCGGTACAGGGTCGCTCGGTGGCGCACGACCGAAGGCGTCGGTGCGTCACGGCGACCGGATCCTGATTGCGAAGTTCGCAAGCCCCAAAGACGACTGGGACGTCATCGCCTGGGAGAAGACAGCCCTCGACCTCGCCGAGAACGCAGGGCTTCGGGTGCCACGGCGTCGTCTGCAGCGCGTCAACGGGAAGGCTGTCTTGCTGTTGGACCGGTTCGACCGGGCAGATGACGGCAGTCGCATCCCGTACATGTCGGCCATGAGCCTGCTCGAGGCACGAGATGGTGAGAGCAGCGAGTACGACTACGTCGACATCGCAGAGACCCTGGCCGAGCACGGCGACGTCACCATCACCGAAGACCTACGCGAGCTCTGGCGTCGGGTCGCGTTCTCGGTCGCGATCCACAACACCGACGACCACCTCCGTAATCACGGGTTCCTGCGCGGGCAGGCGGGTTGGACGTTGTCTCCGGTCTTCGACGTCAACCCCAATCCCGACATCGCCAAGGAACGGGAAATAGGCATCGGGTCCGCACACGCCAGAGACGAAGAGCTCGAAGGACTGAAGGCGTCCGCTGCGACGTTCGGTCTCAAGGACGAACGCGCAACCGAAGTGTTGGACGAAGTGTTCGCTGCGACCGCGAACTGGCGTCAGGTTGCAGCCGGCAACGGCATCGCCGAACGTGAGATGAACCGTATGGCCGACGCGTTCGACGGATTGCGCGCCGCGGTCGGCTGAACGGCAAAGTGGGCGGCCCCCTGGCCAGACATGGGTGCCGGGACAGGGCACCCGAGAATCTCCCCCGTTCCTGTCAACCGCCAGGAGTCCGATCACCCGCCGGGTATGAGTGGCTCTCGCGCGATGAGGCCGAGGTCGATGCGTACGTCGCAGACCCGCTGTCCGGGTTCGATCTGCCTGACACCGCCGTGCCTCAGCTGTTCGCCGGCGCCGAGCGTCTGGCCGACCCGGCAGTCATCTCGACAAGCTCGATACATCGCATCGGCGGGATCCGCTCCGATCTGCCCATTCTCGTCGTCTCCGGCGACGCCGACCCGCTTGCCGGAGGTGGCGCCCTGGTCGAGCTGCTGGGGGAGCGTTATCGCGAGGCCGGATCGAAGGATGTGACAGTGACGCTCTACCCCGGGGCGCGTCACGAGATCTTCAACGAGACCAGCCGCGATGCGATCATCGCCGACGTGATCGACTGGCTCACGGCTCATTCCTAACTGTCGTGAGGGCCCCATCATCGTGACGGTGCTCAGGTGGCCGGGGTGTGGCCGCGGATGGAGTACTCGCTGACTGCCCGGGTTCGTCGTCGTCACGATCTGCGATGAACCGATCGCGGTCTACGGGCCGTACGTCGAACTCGTTCCGCAAGCTGGGAGATGCGTCGACACCCCCGGGCGATCCGGCGGAAGCCGCTCGACAGCGTGTGGAACGGGTGTCCGGTGGGCCGCGGGGCGTTGGTGGGATGCCAGGACCACGGGTCGTTGGTCTTCAGGGTCTGTTGGGCGATGAAGTCGTCGAAGTACATGGCTCAAGCCTGGCTCGAGTCGCCGCGTTAGGGGAGTGGCAGGAATGACTGAAACTGATTGGATCCTGCCACCTCGTCGACGTACATCTAGTCCGTCGTGTTGAGGTGGACCATGGCGTCGTAGAGCTGCCCGAACTCGAGTCCGGGGTGAATAAAGTCGCATAGGGCAACTATCCAGTGCTCACGATTTGTGCGTGGCAGCGTGGACTTGTGAGCCTGAGGCAATGAGTAAAGTGAAAAGTGAGACCACCGCGGGCGATCCCGGCGAGCGGTCTTTCCTGGGCCAGCCACGCGTACTGGCCAACCTGTTCGGCGTAGAGCTGTGGGAGCGGTTCAGCTTCTACGGCATGCAAGGCATCCTGGCGATCTACCTCTACTACTCCGCGGCCCAGGGCGGTCTCGGGATCAGCGAGACGGTCGCGCTCGGGATCGTCGGGGCGTACGGCGGTGCGGTCTACCTGTCGACGATCATCGCGGCCTGGGTCGCGGACCGCCTGCTCGGCTCGGAGCGTACGCTCTTCGCCTCGGCCTGCCTGGTCGTCCTCGGCCACATCGGGCTCGCGCTGATCCCAGGCATCGTCGGTGTCGGTGTGGGGCTGGTCCTGGTTGCGATCGGATCGGGCGGGGTGAAGGCGAACGCCTCCTCCCTCGTCGGCACGTTGTACGCAGCCGATGACGAGCGCCGCGACGCCGGCTTCTCCCTCTTCTACCTGGGCATCAACCTGGGCGCCCTGGTCGGCCCGCTGCTGACCGGGCTGCTGCAGAAGCAGTGGGGCTTCCACTTCGGCTTCGGGCTGGCCGCCGTCGGCATGATCCTCGGTCTGGTGCAGTACGCCCTGGGCCGCAGCGCGCTGCCCGCCGCGAGCCGTGTCGTACCCAACCCGCTCCCCGCCTCCGAGCGTGGCCGCTGGATCGGTATCGCCGTCGCCGCCGTGGTGGCGATCGTGGTGCTCTGCCTGACCGGGGTCATCACCGCGCCGCGGCTGGCCAACATCGTGATCGGCATCAGCGCGGTCGCGGCGATCGGGCTCTTCGCCGTCATCCTGTCCAGCCGTCTGATCTCCACCGTCGAGCGGAGCCGGGTGTGGGCGATGGTCCCGCTCTTCATCGCCTCCGCGGTCTTCTGGTCGCTCTACCAGCAGCAGTTCACCGTCATGGTGGTCTACTCCGACCAGCGCCTGGACCGCGACCTGTTCGGCTGGGAGATGCCGGTCTCGTGGGTCAACTCCATCAACCCGGTCTTCATCATCCTGCTCGCCGGCGTCTTCGCCGCACTGTGGACCAAGCTCGGCTCCCGTCAGCCGTCGACGCCGGTGAAGTTCGGCATCGGCACCATCGTGATGGGCTCCGCGTTCTGGGCGTTCCTGGCGATGCCGAGCGGTGCGCACTCGGTGCCGCTGATCGGGCTGGCGTTCATCCTTCTGCTGTTCACCCTCGCCGAGCTGCTGATCTCGCCGGTGGGTCTCTCGGTCGCCACCAAGCTCGCTCCTGAGCGTTTCCAGACCCAGATGATGGCGCTCTTCTTCCTCTCCGTCGCGCTGGGGACGGCGATGTCCGGCCGCCTGGCCGAGTTCTACGACGTCACCGACGACAGCGGGTTCTTCTGGTGGGTCGGGCTCGCCTCCGTCTTGGTCGGCGTCCTGCTGCTCATCGGCAACCGGCCCATCCGCAAGCTGATGGCGGGCGTGCACTGACCAGGCGCTAATTGCTGTTGACGGTCAGAAAATCGCGGTCATAGGTTGGGGCAACCCACCTGGAGGTCGGATCACTGTGAAGCTCAACCGTCTCGCTGTCCTGACTGCTACCACGGTCGCCACCGCTCTGACCCTGTCCGCGTGCGGCGGCGCGAGCCTGGGAGGTGAAGAGTCCGCGGCGGACGGCCCCGTCAAGATCGGCCTGTTGATCCCACAGTCCGGCGTCTACAAGTCCCTCGGTGATGACCTCGACGCCGGCTTCACGCTCTACCTGAAGGAGCACGGCAACAAGCTCGGCGGCCGCGAGGTCGAGCTGATCAAGGCCGACGAGGGCGAGACCGCTGAGACCGGACGCGCATCTGCCGAGAAGCTGATCAAGCAGGACCAGGTCCTGGCCCTCTCGGGGGTGGTCAGCTCCGCAGTGCTCAACGGCATCGTCGATCTCGTCGAGGGCGAGGAGGTGCCGCTGCTCGGCTCCAACGCCTCGCCAACGACGCTGACCGATGCGAAGTACATCCGCCGCACCTCCTATGTCAACGACGAGCCCGGCAAGGCCCTCGGGTCCTATATGGCCGAGAACGTCAAGGGCCCGGTCTACGCCCTCGCCGCCGACTACCAGGCCGGCTATGACGAGGTCGAGGGGTTCAAGGAGACCTTCGCCCCGGCGGGTGGCGAGCTCGCCGACGAGGTCTACTCGCCCTTCCCGGCCACGACCAACTTCCAGCCCTACCTCGCCAACGCGCAGAAGGCGAAGCCGGGAGCGGTCTTCAGCTTCTACGCCGGCGGCGCCGCGATCGACTACGCCAAGCAGTACTCGCAGTTCGGTCTGAGCGACAACATTCCGCTGTACGCCCCGGGCTTTCGCACCGAGGGCGGCGTCCTCGCGGCCCAGGGGGACGCCGCCCTCGGCATCCGCACGTCGATGAACTACAGCCCCGACCTCGACAACGCGACCAACAAGGAGTTCGTCGCGGCGTACGAGAAGGAGTTCGAACGCACCCCGACGGCCTACGCGGTCTACTCCTACGACGCGGCAGCGATCCTCGACAAGGCGATCGAGGAGGCCGGCGACGACCTCACCCGAGAGACGCTCAACACCGCGATCGGCGAGGTCGGCGCCGTGGACAGCCCGCGTGGCGAGTGGGAGTTCAACGAGGGCGGGACCCCGAAGCAGAAGTGGTACCTGCGAGAGGTGAAGAAGGTCGACGGCAAGCTCGCCAACGTCGTCATCGGCGACCTGCCCGAGCTCGGCTGAGGCCCGCGGAGGGTTCGGCCGGATCGAGGAGGCCACCGTGGGATGGCTGGACGCCAACCTGGTGAGCGTGGTGGACGGCGTGGCGTACGGGCTGCTGCTGTTCACGCTCGCCGCAGGGTTGTCCCTGGTCTTCGGCATGATGGATGTGCTGAACCTGGCTCACGGCACGCTCTATCTGCTGGGGGCATATGCGGCCTATCAGTTCTCCGACGGCTCCTGGACCGGTCTCTTGCTCGCCATCGTCGCCGGCCTCGCGGTCGGCGCACTCGGCGGTGTGGTGCTGGCCGCGCTCTCGGCGCCGCTGGCCGACAGGGGACACCTGGACCAGGCGATGCTCACCCTCGGGGTGGGCTTCATCGTCGTCGACCTGCTGATCACCCGCTACGGCGGCGAGCAGGTGCCGATCGACGTGCCCGCCGGCCTGGACGGCAGCTTCAGCCTCCTGGGACACCCCTACCCGACGTACCGGATCCTCTTCATCGCGATCGCCGGCTTCCTGGCGCTCGGCGTGTGGCTGCTCTTCGAGCGCTCCTCGTTCGGAGCGCTGGTGCGGGCCACGGTCGTGGACCGGGAGATGGTGCAGGCCATGGGCGTCGATACCCGGTGGGTGCTCTTCGGTGTCTTCGCCTTCGGCGCCGGACTGGCTGCGCTCGGCGGTGTGCTCGGCGCTCCGATCATGGCGCCCGGACCGGGTGTGGACGAGCGGGTGCTGGTGCTCTCCCTGGTCGTTGTCGTCATCGGCGGGCTCGGCTCGATCCGGGGCGCGCTCCTCGGTGCCCTGATCATCGGGCAGGTGCAGGGTCTCGGGGTCCAGCTCACCCCGACGTACGCCCCGTTCCTGCTCTTCGGCGCGATGCTCGTCATCCTGGTGTGGCGTCCGCAGGGCCTGGCCGGTCTGAGGACCCGTTGATGTCCGCGGCTTGGCGGAGGAACCTCGCCCAGGCGCTGATCCTGGTGATGCTGTTGGCACTGCCCTGGGTCGTGGACGCGTACACGATCTCGACGGCATCGAAGATCCTCACCTTCGGCCTGGTCGCGGTCGCGGTCAACGTTCTGACCGGATTCACCGGGCTGCCGCACCTGGGCATGGCCGCCTACTTCGGAGTCGGCGCCTACACCGGTGCGATCGTCGCGATCCAGGTGACAGCGACGGGGCCGGTGCAGCTGGTTGCCGCTGCGCTGGCCGGCGCGGTCACCGCCGTGGCGACCGGCAGCCTTGCGGTGCGCGCTCGCGGAGTGCCGTTCCTGATGATCACCCTCGCCATCGGCGAGATCGCCCACCACGCGGCACAGGCGCTCGACTCGATCACCCATGGCACCGACGGGCTGCGCGGCATCCCACGGGTGGTGCCGTTGCCCGGCATGGCCGAGCTGAAGCTCGACGGGCTCGTCTTCTACTACGTGCTCGCGATGTTCCTGATCGTGCTCGGCCTGGTCGCGGTGGTGATGCGCTCACCGTTCGGGCACACGCTTGGTGGGATCCGTGACAACGAGGCCCGGATGCGTGCGATCGGCTACCCGACCGACTGGTACGTGCTGGCCGGCTACACCTTCGCCGGGGCGGTCGCCGGGGCTGCCGGTTCGCTGTGGACCACCACCCAGCGGTTCGTGGCTCCCGGGGACCTCGGGTTCGAGATCTCCGCGCTCGCCCTTCTCGCCGTCGTTCTCGGCGGGGTCCGGTCGCTGTGGGGCAGCGTGCTCGGGATGGCACTGGTCGTCATCGCCCGCGACTACATCGGCCCGGACCTGGGCGGACACTCACCGCTGCTTCTCGGTCTGCTCTTCGTCGTGGCGGTCTACCTGTTGCCCCGCGGCCTGGCCGGCATCCGCCGGCGCCGCGCCGTCAAGCCCACCCCCGAGGAGGTCACCGGATGAACACGACGCCCGCCCTGCGTCTCGACGACGTCTCGCAGCAGTTCGGCGCGCTCAAAGCCGTCGACCAGGTCAGCTTCTCGGTCGTTCCCGGTGCTCGCCACGCGGTGATCGGCCCCAACGGCGCCGGCAAGTCGACCCTCTTCGCCCTGATCGCCGGCCTCCGCCGGGCCAGCGGTGGCCGGGTCGTCGCCTTCGGCGAGGACGTCACCGCTCTGCCGGAGCACCGCCGAGTGGCCAGGGGAGTGGTGCGTACGTTTCAGCACTCGGCGCTCTTCCTCACCCACACCACGCGTGAGAACGTCCTCTTCGCCGTGCAGCGGGAGGCGGGCGTCTCCTGGTCGATGCTGCGTCCGCTGCGTAGCCGGTACGCGCTGCGCGATCGTGCCGAGGAGCTGCTCGCCGAGGTGCATCTGAACGGCCGTGAAGAGGTTCTGGCCGGCTCGCTCTCCCACGGCGAGCGGCGCCAGCTGGAGGTGGCGGTCGCACTGGCCTGCAGGCCCAGGCTGTTGCTCCTCGACGAGCCTGTCGCGGGCATGTCGGCAGCGGAGACCGCTCGGTTCAAGGCTCTGATCGACGCGCTTCCGAAGGAGACGACGGTGATGCTGATCGAGCACGATCTCGACCTGGTCTTCGACCTCGCCGAGACCGTCACAGTGCTCCATCTCGGGCGGCACCTGATCACCGGTACGCCGGAGGAAGTGCGTAGCTCCGAGCAGGTGCAGAGCGCCTATCTCGGCGCCGCCGACACCAGTGACCTGTTCACCGACACAACGGGAGGGTCGCAATGAGCACGACCTCCGCGCCGGTGCCGCACGCGCTGAAGGTCACCGGGTTGACCTCTGGCTATGCCGGCTCCACCGTCCTCAACGGCGTCGATCTGACCATCGGCAGCGGTGAGACCGTCGCTCTCCTCGGGCGCAACGGTGTCGGCAAGTCCACCTTCGTCAACACCGTGATGGGCCTGGTCCCGATCAGCTCCGGCAGCATCGAGATCCGCGGCACCGACCTCACCGGCCGCCGCACCGATGCGATCGCCCGGGCCGGGGTCGCGATCGTCCCGCAGGGCCGCCGGGCGTTCGCCGCTCTCACCGTCACCGAGCATCTCGCCGTCGCCGAGCGGCTCGGCCGCCGCCGGCCCGGTGACGGATGGGGCCGTGCCCGGATCCTCGACCTGCTGCCGCGCCTCGGCGAGCGCCTCGGCCACCGTGCCGACCAGCTCTCCGGCGGTGAGGCCCAGATGCTGGTGATCGCCCGAGCACTCCTGCTCCGCCCTCAGCTGCTGCTCCTCGACGAACCCAGCGACGGCCTCGCTCCGGAAGTGGTGAGCCAGGTCGGCGAGGTCATCCGCGAGGTCTGCGAGCTGGGCATCACGGTGCTCCTCGTCGAGCAGGACCTCCGGCTGGCCTTCTCCGTGGCCGACCGGGTGGCCGTCATGGAGAAGGGAAGGATCGTCCTCGACGTGCCCACCGCCGACTTCCGCGCCGACGCCGAGCGGGCGCGAGCGCTGCTCGGGGTGGGATGATCCTCGGGTGATCACGCTCGGCTACGGCCAGCACCCGGCGCAGCGCGTGGAGGTGCGACCCGGTTCGCGCTGCGTGGTTGCCTTGATCCACGGAGGATACTGGCGAGCCGGACATGGCCTCGACCTGATGGATCCGCTCGCCGAGGACCTCGAGGAGCGTGGCCACGAGGTCTGGAACGTCGAATACCGCCGGGTCGATGACCCCGCCGACCCACGCCCGGACGCTGCTGGTGGTGGCTGGCCGCAGACGTACGACGATGTGCTGGCGGCGCTGGGCCACCTCGCCCGTGTGCGCGGCGTCGGTCTGGAGGAGGTGGTCGTGGTCGGCCATTCGGTCGGCGGCCAGCTCGCGCTGCTCGCCTGTGGCTCACTCGGGATGGCTGGAGTCGTCGCTCTCGCGCCGGTCACCGACCTGGTGGCCACCGCGGTCGAAGGCCTCGGCGGGGGCGCCGCTCGCAACTTCCTGGGTGCCCTGCCGCACGACCGCCCCGATGCGTACGCCGCCGGGTCGCCGCTACGCCAGGTGCCGCTGGGCCGGCCGCAGCTCTTGGTTCACGGCGACGCCGACCAGCGGGTGCCGCTCGCCCACACCGAGCGCTACGCCGCCGAGGCCGTCGCCGCGGGCGACCCCGTCGAGCTCCGTGTGCTCCCGGCCGTCGACCATTTCGAGGTGATCGACCCCGCCGCCGAGCACTGGCCGTACGTCGTCGCCTGGATCGACGCCGAGAGCCAAGCAGCGCGCGTCAGCTCCGGTTCGGGTCGCCTCGGGTGACGTCGACGTACTCGATCTCGATCGTCGAGAGGTCGACATCGGGGTCCGGGCCGAGGAGGCCCCGGACGATGTCGAGGATCTGCGGGCGCAGGGTGTCGGCGAGGGGATGGAGCTCGATGCCGTACCTGGCGACGAGCCGGATGTCGACGCCGGTCAGGCGGCTGTCGTCGACGTGCAGGTCGATGGTCTCCGGCGCGTGGGTGGGGTGCTCCTGGAGCAGTCGACGCAGCGCCGCGATGACGACGCGTGCGGAGACGTAGGTCGCGGAGCCCTGCTCATCGCGCGCCGGCGTGCCCTGTTCGGTGAAGGTGAGGATCGGCTCGGAAGGCACGACGATGGCGCGCACGCGCGACATGATCGAGCCGGCCAGGTCGACCCACCCGGCGGGCTCTTCGGCACGGGCGGCGCGGACGGCGCGGCCGAGGGGGCTGGGATCTAGCGCCATCGGGCCATCCTCTCCGCGAGTGTGCGTCGTCCGCGGTAGAGGTGTCCGCGGACGGCGCCGATCGGCATGGCCAGGGCGATGGAGATCTCCTCGTAACTCATCTCTTCGACCTCCCGCAACAGCCAGGTCGCCCTTTGGTGCCACGGCAGCTCATTCAATGCTAGCTGCAACGCTTCCAGAAGCTCGGCGTCCAGAACAGACTGCAGCGGGTTGTCCGGCGCGGCCGGAGTGAGCCTGGACAACAGCGCGTCGTCGATGGGTGTCGCGCGTCGGTTGCGCTGCAGATCGGCCGCGCGACGGTGCACGAGACGGATCAGCCAGGTACGCAGCGAGGAGCGCCCCGCGAAGCCCGACAGGCTTCGCCACGCCGAGACGAACGCCTCCTGGGTCGCCTCAGCGGCATCGCTGGAGTCGCCGACCAGGCGGAGGGCGTAGCGATACATGGCGGGTCCATGACGATCCACGATCTCTCTGAAGGCCTCGTGGTCGCCCAGGCGGGCCGCGCGCACCAGCGCCTCATCCGTCGCCGATGGCTCAGATGACGCCTGCGATTTCGACATTGCCCCCGAGTTCCTCGTCTGCTGCCACCCGAGGGCAGTGTCCGGTACGAGAGTTCTACCATCCCCGCGCAAAGGAATGTGATCCAGAACACACCCCGATTCCTGTGACACATCGGTCCGAGGCTGCGACTAACCAGCGTTAGAACAACCGAACACGATCAGGAAGGTTCATCTCATGGCGCAGTCGAAGTCAGCGAGCTTGTCGACCACGGGGACCGAGGGCCAGCTGGACCGGGCAGACTCGGGTGCTCTGGCGAGCGAGTACGGGCGTACGTCGATCGCCGACACGGTGGTCTCGAAGATCGCGGGGATCGCTGCTCGGGAGATCAGCGGCGTGCACGACCTGGGTGGCGGCGCGACCCGCGCGGCGGGGGCGATCCGCGAGCGGATCCCGGGCTCGCGGACGAACATGAGCCAGGGTGTGGCAGTGGAGGTGGGGGAGCGGCAGGCGGCCGCCGACCTCGACATCGTCGCTGAGTACGGGACCTCGATCCCCGACCTCGCGACCGCGATCCGCCGCAACGTGAAGGCCGCTGTGGAGCGTATGACCGGCCTCGAGGTCACCGAGGTCAACATCACCGTGCACGACGTCTTTCTCGAGGACGAGGCCCACGACTCGGACCCGGACGCCGCCCGGCGGGTGGAGTGACGGTGCACGCCGACCCCGATCCACACGAGGGCGCCGAGCCGGAGGTGGTGGACGTGGTGGCGGCTGCCGTTCTCGCGGTGCCCGGCGTCCATGACCTGCATGCCGGCGTCGCCGGGGAGGTTGCCACCTACCTCCCCGGGCGCCGGGTCAACGGGATCAGGATGCGCGAGCCCGGTTGCTCGGTCCACGTGGTCCTGCACTGGGGAGCACCGGTCGTCGGCACCACCGACGCCGTGCGTGACGTGGTCCGGCCGCACGTCTCGGGCCCGGTGGACATCACGGTTGAAGACATCCTCCCGCCCGGTAGCGCCGGCTCGGCTACGGCCTGACCGCTTTGACCTCTGAAGGAGAGAACACGTCATGACCAACTCGACACTAGGCCTGGTCGCCGGACTGTTGCTCACGATCGCGATCGTCACCGGGGGCCTCCTCGGCCTGCTGCTGGCCGTCGTTCTCGGCGGCGCCGGCTACCTCATCGGTGGCCACGTCGACGGCGAGCTCGACCTGGGCAGCCTGCTGCGAGGACGCCGTGATTGAGTCCCCGACGCGCCCGATGCCGACCGGTGACGACGGCACGCAAGACCCCGACCTCGTCGAGGACCGGGGCACCCTGGATGTGCGCAACAAGGCCATCCAGCGGATCGTCGAGCACATCGTGCTGCAGGTCCCGGGGACGGTGACCCATCGCAGCTCGCTCGGCCGCATCACCGGTGCGGCGCTGCCGAAGGCCGACATCACCACGGAGGGCCGCGCCGTCCGCGTGAAGGTCGACATCGCGATGGCCTGGCCCGGCAACATCTCACAGGTCGCCACGGCGGTGCGGGACCGCGTACGTCAGGAGGCGTTCCGCCTCTCGGGCATCCAGATCCGGAGCGTCGACGTCACCGTGCACGCGGTCGACCCGGCGGCCTCCGACGACACCGGCAGGAGGGTGGAATGAGCACGCACACCGTCGACCAGGTCGAAGAGGTCGAACCTGCCGCCCGTTCCGCGGCACCACGTACGCAGCCACGCCGCGCGCCCATAGCGGTGCCGACGGCCATCATGCTGGCCATCGTGCTGGTCGCGGTCGCGGTTGTCGCGGTCCGGGATCTCGCGCTCAGCCAGGAGTGGGCGGCCGGCACGCCGGTCGTCCCCGACCTGGTCGAGGGACTCGACGGCGTACGTTCGTCCGTCGGCCTGGCGATCGGCGGCGGAGTCGTCGCGCTCGTCGGGCTGGTGCTGGCCTGGCTCGGGCTCAGACCCGGGCGACGTACGCACCTGCGTGTTGCCGGCGATGCCGACCTGTGGCTCTCGCCCGGCGCTGTCGCCGCGATCGCCCAGGAGACCGCCGACCGGCTCCCCGGGGTGGTCTCGGCCGAGTCATCACTCAGGTCCCGGCGCCGCGTCATCGTCGACATCGTCGCGCAGGACGCGGTTGCGGTGGCCGAGCACGTGAGCGCCGCGCTCGACGACGAGGTCGGCCGTCTGACCGGAGCAAGGATCAAGGTACGAGCCACGGAGGTTCCCCGATGACGCCCCGCATGATCAGGATCGACCGGGCACTGACCCTGATCGTGGCGATCCTTCTGATCGCCCTGGGTCTGCTGATCGTCGACTGGCACTACCGGTGGGTCTCTCGCACCTATCCGACCGAGCTTTCCATCGGGCCCGCACGGGATGTCGTGACGGCGGGCTGGTTCCCCTGGGTGTTCGCCGCGGCAGGCATCGTCGTGGGGTTCCTCGGACTGGTGTGGCTGCTGACGCACCTGCGGCGGCGCGGCCCGTCGACGCTACGACTCCGGGCGAGCGACGAGACCGGCCGTGTCCAGGCCGACCTCCGCTCGATCGCCGATGCGGCCGCCGCCAAGCTCCAGAGCATGGCTGCCCTCACCGGCGTCACGGGAACGGTCGCCACCATCCGGTCGCGGCCGGTGATCGTGCTGCATGGGCGGATCGACCCTGTCGCCTCGCCGGCGTCGATCACCGACGCCGCCGAGATCTGCGCCCAGGACGTCGCCGCGGCGTTCCCCGACCAGTCGATCACCTGCCGGATCCTGGTCGACTCGCCACGGCGCGGCAAGGCACGACAGCAGTCCCAGATGCGCGTGCGCTGACCGGACTCGATGCTCCTGATGGGCGCGGCCCCGAGCGGAGGGCGGGGTCGCGCCACCATCAGGAGCATCGGGCCGGCTCGGGATCCGACCGGGGTGATCGATCTCAGCGCTTGGCCAGGACCAGCGCGTACGCCTCGTCCGGAGCGGTCCACCAGCGCGCGTCCCGGAAGCCGGCCGCAGCGAGCTCGCGAGCGGCGCTGCTTCGACGGAACTTGCAGGACAGCTCGGTGAGGAGCTCTTCGCCCTTCTCGAAGTCGATGGTGACGTCGAGCTCGCGCAGCTCCACACGAGTGGGGCTCTGTGCGACGAGTCGCATCTCGATCCGTTCCTCGTCGGTGTTCCAACGCGCCAGATGCCGGAACCCGTCGGGATCGAAGTCGGCGCGCAGGCTTCGGTTGAGCACGTGGAGTGCGTTGAGGTTGAACTCGGCGGTCACGCCGGCGGCATCGTCGTAGGCGGCGACCAGCTGCCCGGGGTCCTTGACCAGGTCGAGGCCAAGCAGGAGACCTTCCCCGGGCCGCATGGCCTCCGCCACCGACCGCAGGAACCGTTCGCGCCCCGGACGGTCGTAGTTGCCCAGCGTGCTGCCGAGCAGTGCGATCAGCCGGCGCCCCGGGGCCGGCAGCTGGCCGAGATGCTGGTCGAAGTCGGCGACGACACCGTTCAGCACGAGCTCCGGCCTCTCCTCGGCGAGGGCGTCCATCGCCTGGGTGAGCGCGCTGGCACTGACATCGACCGGGACGTACGTCGTCAACCGACCGGCCTGCGTCAGCGCGTCCAGCAGGAGCCGGGTCTTCTCGGAGGAACCGGATCCGAGCTCGAGAAGCACCTCGGCGTCCGCGATCTCGGCGATCTCCCTGGCGTGCTCGGTCAGCAGTGCCCGCTCGGTGCGGGTCGGGTAGTACTCGGGCAGCCGGGTGATCTCCTCGAACAGCTCCGAGCCGCGCTCGTCATAGAAGTATTTGGGTGGAAGCCACTTCGGTGATGCGCTCAAGCCGGCTCGTGCGTCCTCCGTCAGGCTCCGACGTAGGTCCTCGGCAGTCAACAGGCTGGTGAGTGTGAGCCGGTCTGGACCGAAAGTGCTGGTCTGGCCGTTGGTGTCGAGGGTCACGCGGGGTTCTCCTTCGGGTTGTGATGAGGGGTGTCGAGCCGCCACCAGGTGGGCCCGCAAGGGCTGAGGACCCCGATGGTGCGCGGCGGGATCGAGGTGGATGGCGCGCCGGAGAGCGGACGGTCGCTGACGACGTACTCCCAGGCCGCCGGCTCGACCAGGTGGCTGCCGTGGGCACCGCCGTGGTCGCCGCTCTGGTCGCCGGTCAGCAGGGCGAGGTCCTCCCCGTCAGTGAGGAGAACCGAGAAGCCACCGACCTCTATCTCGTTGGCGAGCTGGACCACGGCAGAGCCGACCGGCAGGCCCTGCCGCTGCGCCCTGTCGAGGACGAGCGTCCACGAGGCGTCGATCGTGCCGCTGACCGCGACGGTCCAGGAACCGAACCTCAGCGGATCGGGGCAGCCGCTGTGATGACAAGCCCACTCGACGTGCGTCTGCGGCGGTCCGAGGATGCCGCGATGGGCACACATGACGGCAGCCGACCACGTCACGCACGGCGCCCGTCGTCGGCGAGCCGGAGCCCGGTGACCGGCCAACGTGCGCCGGGTGGGAAGAAGTTGCGGTACGAGGCTCGCGTGTGTCCCGGCGGGGTGAGCGCGCAGCCTCCGCGGAGCACCATCTGGCCCGACATGAACTTCCCGTTGTACTCACCGATCGCGCCGGCGGCGGGGTGGAACCCCGGATAGGGCAGGTAGGCCGAGGAGGTCCACTCCCAGCAGTCCCCGAAGAGCTGTCGCAGGCCGCCGGTCGTGGGGCCTGCCGCGCGTGGGTGGAAGCTGTCCCGGTCGGCGAGGTTGCCCGTGACCTCGTAGGTCCGGGCGGCGTGCTCCCACTCGGCCTCGGTCGGGAGGCGTTTGCCGGCCCAGGTGGCGTACGCGTCGGCCTCGTAGTGGCTCAGGTGGCAGACCGGAAGCCCGGGGTCGAGCGGGGCGGTCCCGTGCAGGGTGTGCTCGAACCACTCCCCGTCGGCCTCGCGCCAGTAGAACGGCGCGTCCCAGCCCTCGGCGTTGATCCGCGCCCACCCGTCCGAGAGCCACAGCTCGGGGCGTCGGTAGCCACCGTCGGCGATGAACTCCAGCCACTCGCCGTTGGTCACCAATCGGTCGGCGAGCCGGTATGGCTGCAGCCACTGCTGATGCCGGGGCAGCTCGTTGTCGAAGCAGAACCCACCGCCCTCCCCGCCGTCAGCAGAACCGATCTCGACCAGGCCGCCCTCGAGATCGACCCACCCCAGCCGGTCGGTCCCGTCACCCGCGACCGGAAGTCCGGCGTAGATCGGCTGCAGCGGGTTGAGCGACAGCACGTGCTTGATGTCCATCAGCAGCAGCTCCTGGTGCTGCTGCTCGTGGTGGAAGCCGAGCTCGATGGTCGGGGCGAGCTTGGCGAAGGTGCCCCCGTCCACGCGGTCGAGCAGGTCCCTGATCCGGTCGTCCACGTTGCGCCGATAGTCGCCGACCTCGTACGCACCGGGGCGGCTGATCACCCCACGCATCGGTCGCGCGTACCTCGGCCCGACCTGCTCGTAGTAGCTGTTGAAGAGGAACCAGTACTTGTCCTGGAACGGTGTGAACCCGGGCTCGTTCTCCGCCAGCACGAACGTCTCGAAGAACCAGGTCACGTGGGCGCGATGCCATTTGGTGGGGGAGACATCTGGCATCGACTGGACCGTCTGGTCCTCGGGCGAGAGGGGTTCTGCGAGGCGTTCGGTGTCGGCACGGACTTCGTCGAAGCGGGCGATCGCGGTGGTCGTGTCCATCTGACGTCTCCTGTCGGGTCAGCCGAGGTCACCCAGGTCGAGCTCGGGTGCGTCGGTCGCGCTGTGCGGGGAGTGCCAAAGCCAGCAGCACGGCGCGAACGCCGAGTGCTACGAACTACTCTGCCGGATCGCTCAACCCGCGCCACACCCGTTTTGTTGCCGCCGC
>NZ_JBOHDN010000061.1:0-40191 GCF_050699375.1 Nocardioides sp.
ATGACCTGGCTCGGTGGGTTGCTGCCGGTCAAGGACGGGGTCGCGGTCTACGCCGCCCTGGACCAGGCCGCGAAGGCCGCCGCTGCTGCTGGGGATGGGCGGACCCGGGGCCAGGTCATGGCCGACACCCTCGTCAACCGGGTCACCGGACGCGAAGCCGCCGACGCGAGGCCTCGGATCGAGGTCAAGGTCGTGATGAGCGCCGACGCCCTCACCAACGACAGCGACCAGCCCGCCTTCGTGGAGGGCTATGGACCCGTCCCCGCGACCTGGGCGCGTGAGGCACTCGCCGATGCTGATGTCTTCGTCCGGCGGTTGTTCACCGACCCGGTCGGTCGGCTCGTTGCGATGGAGTCCCGCTCCCGCAAAGCACCAGACGGGCTGGCGGAGTTCATCGCGACCCGAGACGGTGGGATCTGCCGCACCGTCGGGTGTGATGCCCCGATCCGCAACATCGACCACGTCGAACGTCACGCCGACGGCGGCAAGACCACCGCGCAGAATCTGCAGGGTTTGTGCGAGCGATGTAATCAGGCCAAGGAGGCGATCGGCTGGCAGGCCAGGCCCGGTCCCGACGGCAGCATCGTCACGATCACACCCACCGGGCACACCTACACCAGCCCACCACCCGACACCTGGGCACAATCGTCACCACCCTTGTCCCGAGCAGAGCTCAGGCTGCGCGACGTACTCCTCGACTACGCCCCGCGGCCTGATCAGGGACACGAGAGAGGTCACCAGTGTCCGCGGTGGATGACGTCTTCGAGCGGCGCGCGCTTGCGGCGGGTGGGCGAGCCTTTGGCGCCGCCGGGGGCGGGGTGGCCGATGGTGACGGCGCCGATGGGGTCGAAGGTGTCGGGGATTGTGAAGGCGTCGCGTACGGCGGTTTCGGACTCGGGCGGGATTCCGAAGTAGAGGGCGCCGAGGCCTTCGTCGACGACGGTCTGCAGGATCAGCATGGTCGCCATCGCGGTGTCCATGTGCCAGAAGGGCATGGGCCAGCGGGCCTCGTCGCGATCTTCCCAGCCCTTGTCCTTCTCCGCGTAGCGGTCCAGATAGGCAGCCTTCGAGGAGCACGGGATGACGATCACCGGAGCCTGCATCATGCCGGTGAGCCACTCGTCGGGGCTATCGACCTCGGCGGTCGCCGACCAGTAGCGGCGTACGTCATCGGGGGTGTCGAGGACGAGGAAGCCCCAGCCCTGGGAGAAGCCTGCCGACGGCGCCCGGGTGGCGTTGTGCAGGATCTTGTCGAGCACGGCAGGGTCCACAGGATCGCCGGTGTAGCTGCGGACCATCTTGCGGCGGCGTACGACCTCGGAGAACTCCATAGGCAGAGTCTCTCGTCTAAGGCGGACGGGCCCTGCCTCAGGTCGGAAAGTAGGGCGCGAGACCGATCCCGCCGCCTACCTCAGCGGAGGAGTGTTCTGGATGTCAGCACGACACCGACACCAACACAGGAGATCGAGATGTATACCAGCGTGGGTTACGAAGCAGAGGTCAAGTACCGCCGCCAGCAGATCCAGCAGGACATGGCCAAGCGCCGGCGGGCCGACCAGGCCCGTCAGGTACGACGCAACCGCACCCGCTGAGATGGGGGCGCGGACCGGCGGTCCGGAGTTGGGCCAACGCCGAGCGGGAGAGATCCGGCTCGGCGTTGCTTCATGTCCGGGGCCCGAAATTGCCGCCGCGGATGTGGTGGGAGGCGCGATGATGGCGCCTATGGCGCAAAGTGCCGAGAGGCTGGTCGGCCGAGACACCGACCTGGAGACGCTGACCGGGCTGGTCGGCATCGCTCGGGCGGCCGAGGGCAGGCACGTGCTGCTCGCGGGCGATGCCGGTGTCGGGAAGACCCGGATCCTGCGTGAGCTCCGCACCAGAGCCGCCGCCGACGGGCGAGAGGTGCTGGTCGGGCACTGCCTCGACTTCGGAGACAGTGCCGAGGCGTACCTGCCCTTCACCGAGATCCTCGACCTCGTCACGACCGCGCTGCCGGACGTGGTGGCGCAGGTCGCCGACGTACATCCGGCGCTCCTGCGGATGGCACCGGTGGCGCGGGCGCTCGGCGGGGCTGACACCGCCGACCAGGAGGCACTCGACCGGGGCAACCTCTTCGCTGCGATCCACGCGCTCCTGGAGCATGCCGCCGAGAAGGCGCCGGTGCTGGTCGTGGTGGAGGACACCCACTGGGCCGACCAGTCCACCCGCGACCTGCTCACCTTCCTCTTCACCCGGCCGTTCACCGGGCCGGTCACGATCGTGGCCTCCTACCGTGCTGACGACCTGCACCGCCGCCACCCGCTGCGGCGCCAGCTCGCCGAGTGGACCCGGCTGCCGTCGGTCGAGCGGGTCCATCTCGGACGGCTCTCGGACGATGACGTACGTGTCCTGGTCGGTGAGCTGGGCACGGGGATCGACGTCGAGAGCATCGTCAGCCGAGCCGACGGCAACGCCTTCTTCGTCGAGGAGCTGGTGCAGGCCGCAGGCACCGACGAGCTGCCCTGGGACCTCGCCGACCTGCTCCTGATCAGGCTCGAGCAGCTCGACGCGACCGCGCGCGAGGTGGTCGACACCGCCAGCGCCGCCGGGCGCGACGTCAGCGACGAGCTCCTCGAGGCCGTCGCGGGCCTGGACCGCGCCACCCTGGACGCCGGGCTGAGGCAGGCGATCGAGCGGGCGATCCTGGTGCCGCGCGAGGACGGCTACTACCTCTTCCGGCACGCGCTGCTCGGCGAAGCGGTCTACGACGACCTGCTCCCGGGAGAGCGGGTCAGGCTCCATCAGAGGTACGTCGAGGTGCTGAGCGGCGACCTGGCGACCGGCAACGCCGCCGGTCTCGCCCGGCACGCCCGGCTCGCCGGCGACCACGAGACGGCGCTGCGCGCCGGGATCGCGGCCGGTGACGAGGCCGCGGCCACCGGTGGTCCCGACGAGGCCTCCCAGCACTATCAGCAGGCGATCGCCCTCCTCGCCGGCCGCACAGGTCACTCCGGTGGGGAGGACACGCAGCGCCTCGTCGACCTGGTGGTCAAGGCCAGCGACGCGATGGTCGCCGCCGGTCATGCCGACCGTGCCGGGAAGCTGGCCCGTGAGCAGCGCGAGTCGCTCCCTTCGGATGCGCCCGGGCTCTGGCGCGCGCAGCTGATGACGGTCGAGATCGAGACCAGCTTCGCCTACGTCAACGACGTGCAGGTGGGCGATCTCGCGGAGGCGGCGATGGCCGAGCTGCCCGAGGACGCTCCGCCGATCGTGCGTGCCCGGCTGCTCGCTGCGTACGCGCGAACGCAGATGATCTATCGCCGTCACGACGACGCCGAGCGGGCCGGGCGGGAGGCCCTGGCGCTGACCGAGGAGCTCGGCCGGACCGGCCTGGCCTCGGACGTGGCGACGACGCTGGCCGGTGCGTGGGGGCGCCCCTCGAAGCCCTTCATCGAGCCGCTGCGTGCGGCGGTGGCGCGGACGGCCGAGGTCGGTGCGCTGCACCCCGAGCTGCGTGCCCGGATCCAGCTCGCCTACGCCCTCGACGCCGCCAACCGTCTCGACGAGGCGGCCGAGAGCTTCCGTGGCGCCTTCGAGCTCAGCGTCGCGCGCGGCGTCCCCTGGGCGCCGTACGCCTTCGACGCCCGGATCGCCTGGATCGGCCACCTCTACGCCAGGGGCAGGTGGGACGAGGCGCTCGCGCTCACCGAGGCGTACGGGATCCCGGCGGTGCTCTGGCCGTGGCTGGAGTCGACACGGCTGATGATCGAGCAGGACCGCGGCGCCGACTGCGGCGAGCGGGCCCGGCGGCTGCGGCCGTCGTGGAAGCAGGAGGTCGCCACGGCCGGCGAGTCCGTCCCGGTGGAGATCAAGGCCGCTGGCGCGCGCGGTGACATCGATGCGGTCGTCGAGGCGTACGACGCGGGTGTCGAGGCCCTCGAGCGCACCTGGGGAGAGTGGTTCGGAGGCAATGCGCGGCTCGCGGCCGTCGCCGTCGGCGCGATCGGCTCGGCGATCCCGGCGCTTCCCGTCGGCGGCCGGCAGCGGGTGGTGACGCTGGTGGACCGCATCGTCGCTGAGGGCATGCGGCCCCTCGAGTCGAAGCGGCCGTGGGGCCCGGAGGGGCAGGCGTGGACGGCGCGGCTGCGGGCCGAGGGGCTGCGTGCCCACTGGCTGGCCGGCATCGATCCGCCCGCGCAGGACGAGCTCGTCGGAGCCTGGCGGGAGAGCGTGGCCGCCTTCCAGGCCTACCCGCACGTCCACGAGCTCGCCTGGTCACGGGTACGCCTCGCCGAGATCCTCCGAGCGGGCGGCGACGCCGCCGGCGCGCGCGAGCTGGCCGACCTGGCCCGGGAGACGGCGAATCAGCTCGGTGCCCAGCCGCTGCTCGAGCACCTGCGTACGCTCGGCACCGCGCCGCACCGGTCGACGACCGGTCCCTCGGGCCGGCTCACCGCCCGCGAGAGCGAGATCCTCGCCCTGGTCGCCGCGGGACGGAGCAACGGCGAGATCGGCCAGCAGCTGTTCATCTCCACCAAGACCGTCTCGGTCCACGTCTCCAACATCCTGGCCAAGCTCGGTGCCTCCGGCCGCACCGAGGCGGCGGCGATCGGACGGCGGCGCGGTCTCGTGGAATGAGGCCCATGAGACGCAGATCACGGTCGAATGAGGCACCCCTGACGTACGCCTAAGGCAGGAGCCTCATGCGTGGGACTACCTCAGAGACCGAGGCTGGATGCATGACTTACACCAACCAGATCAGCTTCGACGCCGAGCTGAAGTACCGCCAGCAGGCCATCCGCAGTGCCACCGCCGCCGACCGCCTCGCGCGTCAGGTCAAGCGCCGCCGCCCCCGCCGGATGGACTCGATCCACAACTGAGTCCGCGGACCCGGTTAATGCACAAGAATCCCGAGCCGGAACGCGCGATGATAGGGGACATGGCGCAAAGTGCTCGGTCCTTCGTCGGTCGCGACCCCGAGCTGCAGAGTCTCACCGGGCTCCTCGGGGTCACGACCGCTGACGACGTCTCGACGGGCTCGGGCAGCGGGGCACGACAGCACGTCCTCCTCGCGGGTGATGCCGGTGTCGGCAAGACCCGCCTGCTGACCGCGCTGCGCGACCGTGCGGTGAGCGACGGCTGGCAGGTGCACGCGGGGCACTGCGTCGACTTCGGCGAGAGCGCCGTGGCGTACATGCCCTTCTCGGAGATCCTCGACCGGATCGTCACCGACCTGCCCGACGTGGTCGAGCGGGTGGCGGCCGACTATCCGGCGCTGGCCAGGCTGAGGCCCGTACGCCGTGTGCTCGGTGCCACCCAGGGCGCCGCCGCCGGCACCGACCGGGGCCAGCTCTTCGACGCGGTCCACACCCTCTTCGAGGCGGCTGCCGAGAAGGCGCCGCTGCTGGTCGTGGTCGAGGACACCCACTGGGCCGACCAGTCCACCCGCGACCTGCTGACCTACCTCTTCACGCGGCCCTACGACGGCCCGGTCGCGATGGTCGCGTCCTACCGTGCCGACGACATCCACCGCCGCCACCCGCTGCGCCGTCAGGTCGGTGAATGGGGGCGGCTGCCCGACGTCGAGCGGATCGTGCTCGACCCGCTCACCGACGACTCCGTGCGACTGCTGGTCCACGAGCTGGGCAGCGGGAAGGTCGACGCCGAACGAGTCGTACGCCGCGCCGAGGGCAACGCCTTCTTCGTCGAGGAGCTGGTGCAGGCCGGCTGCGACGAGGACCTCCCGGTCGACCTCGCCGACCTGCTCCTGGTGCGCCTGGACCGGCTCGACGGGGCGGCTCGCAGCGTGGTCCGGACGGCGAGCATCGCCGGGCGCCGGGTCACCCACGAGCTGCTCGCCGCGGTGACCGAGATGAAGACCGACGAGCTCGACGACGCGCTGCGTACCGCGGTGGAGCAGAAGGTGCTCGAGCCGACCGGCTCCCGCTACACGTTCCGCCACGCGCTGCTGGCCGAGGCGGTCTACGACGACCTGCTGCCCGGCGAGCGGGTGCGCCTGCACGCCCGGTTCGCCGAGGTGCTGAAGGAGACCCCCGGGCTGGGGGCGGCCGCCGAGCTGGCGCTGCACGCCAAGCGCGCCGGCGACCTCGCCACCGCGCTCCGGGCCCGCATCGCCGCGGCCGAGGAGGCCAGGAACGTCAGCGGTGTGGGTGAGGCGGCGCAGCACTACGAGAAGGCGCTCGGCCTGGCAGCTGACCCGAAGATCGCGCAGGCGGCCGCGGTCAACCTGGACCGCGTCTACGAGCGCGCCGCCGACACCCTCATCCTCGCCGGGCTCTCCTCGCGCGCAGACGCGGTCTTGGCCGAACGGCTCGATGCGATCCCGGCAGCGCCGTCGGTGGGACGGGCGCTGCTGCTGGCCACCAGGGCCGAGGCGGCCCTCGCCATGGAGAACGGCGACCCGCTCACCTACTCGAGCGACGCCATGGCCGCGCTCCCCGCCGACGCCGAGCCCAAGGCTCGCTGCGCCGTCCTCGCCGTGCGCACGCGCACCTTGGTCATGTACCGCCGCAGCGAGGAGGCCGAGGCGGTCGGGCTGGAGGGCATCGAGATCGCCGAGCGGCACAGCCTCTCCAAGCTGGCCTCCGACATGGCCACCAGCCTGTCGATGCTCAAGGTCCGCACCGGCCGCAGCGGCGACCACAAGGTCGAGGGCTTCCGCCAGGTGCTGCGCGAGACGATCGACCAGGCCCGACGGGTCGGGTCGACGTACGCCGTCAGCCGGGGGCTGTTCACGCTCGGCCGCTCCTATGACGAGGCCGGCGACCACGCGGAGGCACTGAAGTGGTTCCGGACGGTGACCGATGACGCCGGCGGGGAGTCGCTGCAGTGGTCCATGTACGTCGCGGCGGCGCGTGCCGACATCGTCCGGATCCAGATGGTCCTGGGGGAGTGGGACGAGGCGCTCGCGCTGACCGGCGGCAACCTGCCCGACGCGCCGCCGGTCCCGGTCGCGCTCCTAGACGCTCTCCGGATGATGATGGAGCAGGCCCGGGGTGCGTCGGTCGGCGAGGCCGCCGCGGCGCTGCGTCCGTTCTGGACCCAGGAGGGTCTGATCGCGCTCTTCGGGGCCACCGTGGAGATGGTCGCCGCGGGCCGCGCGGGCGACCACGCGGGTGTGCTCCAGGTCTACGCCGACACCGTCGAGACGCTCTCGCAGTTCTGGACCGAGTGGTTCGGTGGCCGGGTGCGGCTGGCCGTGATGGCGGCCTCCGGGATCGCGCGGATGCTGCCCTCGGTGCCGGCCGCGCAGTGGCCCTCGTTGGTCGAGGCCGTCGACAGGCTGCACAACGACGGCGAGCAGGTGGTGGCGCAGTACGAGCCCAGCGAGTGGGGCCCCGAGGGTCAGGCCTGGACGGCACGCCTGGAGGCCGAGGTGCTCCGCGTGCACTGGCTGGCCGGTGTCGACGCCCCGACCCAGGAGTCGCTGCTGGCGGCCTGGGCGCGGGCGGAGCAGCAGGTCGAGGCGTACGGAGATGTTCCCGGGCTGGCTGCGGTGCGGACGACGTATGCAGTCATCCAGCGCGCCATCGGAGACGTCGCCGGGTCGCGGGTGACCGCGGAGAAGGCCAGGGAGACCGCGAAGCGGCTCGGGCTGCAGCCGCTGCTCGACGAGCTGAGGTCGCTCGGCGCGACGCCGGTCAAGCCGCAGCAGGCGACATCGACCGCGCTGACTCCAAGGGAGAGCGAGATCCTGACGCTGGTGGCCGCCGGGCGCAGCAACGGTGAGATCGGCAAGCAGCTGTTCATCTCCACCAAGACGGTCTCCGTGCACGTCTCGAACATCCTCGGCAAGCTGGGCGCGGGGAGTCGTACGGAGGCAGCGGCCATCGCGCGGCGCCTTCAGCTGATCAGCTGAGCTTTGGGTCAACATTTCCGAACCGTTGGCGCGCATGCCGCTCCGACCCGCATGATGGGAATGTGTGGGTGAGGTGTCACCTTCGCTACGCGCCGGTCCGGGCCGGCGCGGCCGACACCGAGGAGCAGACGTGAAGCAGAGGGAGCGGCATCCCATCGTGGCTGGTGTCACGGCGCTCGTCGCGGTCGCGCTGGCGGTGGGCCTGATCGCGGGCATCGCGATGTTCGTCGGTGCCAACATCGTGGGGTTCGGCGGCGGGAGCGAGGCCGGCGACAAGGCCACCGACCCGGACGCGGGCGCCTCGCTCCACGTGCCGGCGCCGGTGCCGACCGAGACCGACACCGGACCCGCGATCACCCTGCGCGCCTCTCCCACGGCCTCGCCCACGACGTCGTCCAAGAAGCAGGGAGGCTCGGCCTCGGAGGATGCCTCGGAGAGCCCGTCGGCGTCGACGGCTGCCGAGAAGCCGGCTCGGAAGAAGATCACCCTCCAGGTCGGCACGGTCCAGGCGGAGCCGATGGAGACGATCTCCATCACCGGGATCTACCCCGGAGGTGAGGGCGCGACCCTGCGCCTGGAGCGCCGGCGGGACGGCAGGTGGCAGGAGTTCGGCATCTCCGACGTACGCGTCACCGGCGAGCAGTTCTCCACCAAGATCCAGACCGGGCGCATCGGGAAGCACAGGTTCCGGATGAAGGACATCGACACCGGCGCCTACTCCAACAAGGTGAGCGTGACGATCGGCTGAGTCTGGGCCGGGCCGGGTGGACTGGGCTGGGTGGAACAGCGCTGGGGGTGGAATAGGTCAGGGTGCTCGCGGTTGTATGTGGGTATGACGGTTCCTACGATCAAGCTCAACGACGGCACGTCGATCCCGCAGTTCGGCATCGGCGTCTGGCAGGTCCCCCAGGACGAGACCGAGCAGGTGGTGAGTCAGGCCCTCGAGGTCGGCTACCGCCACGTCGACACCGCGCAGATGTACCAGAACGAGGCCGGTGTCGGCAGTGCGCTCAAGACTGCGGGGCTCGCCCGCGAGGACGTGTACGTCACCACGAAGCTCAACAACTCCCAGCACGACCCGGCCAATGCCAAGGCCTCCCTCGAGAGGTCCCTGGAGCTGCTCGGCCTCGACCGCGTCGACCTGTTCCTGATCCACTGGCCGCTGCCGACGCAGTACGACGGGACGTACGCGAAGACGTGGGAGGCGCTCGTCGCCCTGCGTGAGGAGGGCCTGACCACCTCGGTCGGCGTCTCCAACTTCCAGCCGAACCACCTCGACGAGATCGTCGCGGCGACCGGCGTGGTCCCGGCGGTGAACCAGATCGAGGTCCACCCCTACTTCACCAACGAGGCCGCCCGCGCCGCGACCTACGCGCACGGCGCGAAGGTCGAGTCGTGGTCGCCGCTCGGACAGGGCGGCGGCGAGCTCGCCGACCCGGTGGTCACCGCGATGGCCGAGGCGCACGGCAAGTCTCCCGCTCAGGTCCTGCTGCGCTGGCAGCTCGAGCGCGGCGACATCGTCTTCCCGAAGTCCGTACGCCGTGAGCGGCTCGAGGAGAACCTGGCGATCTTCGACTTCGAGCTGAGCGCCGACGACGTCGCGGCCCTCGCCGCCCTCGACAAGGGTGAGGCCGGTCGCGCCGGCCCCAACCCCGACGTCTTCGACTGGATCCCGTCGTTCTGACCAGAGCCGGCTGACCAGAGCCGGCTGAGCAGGCCGGAAAAGTGGCGCTGGAATGCACCGCGTACGATCTTCGTTGTTGGGAGTGAACGAAGTTGAGTTGAATCGGCTCAACTTGTTTGCCAGACTCATCGTGGCAGCCGTCAGAGCGGCGCCGAACGAGTCTTCCGGGGCCGACCCGGATTCCATTGACACACAAGCTTCAACAAGCGGAGGTAGCAAAGATGGCACGTGCCGTCGGTATCGACCTCGGGACCACCAACTCGGTCGTCTCGGTTCTGGAGGGTGGCGAGGCCACCGTCATCGCGAATGCCGAGGGCGCCCGTACGACGCCTTCCGTGGTCGCGTTCAGCAAGTCCGGTGAGGTTCTGGTCGGCGAGGTCGCCAAGCGCCAGGCCGTCACCAACGTCGACCGCACCATCCGGTCGGTGAAGCGTCACATGGGCACCGACTGGAAGGTGAACATCGACGACAAGGACTTCACCCCGCAGCAGATCAGCGCGTTCGTCCTGCAGAAGCTCAAGCGCGACGCCGAGTCCTACCTCGGCGAGCCGGTGACCGACGCCGTCATCACCGTGCCGGCCTACTTCTCCGACTCGCAGCGCCAGGCGACCAAGGAGGCCGGCGAGATCGCGGGCCTCAACGTCTCCCGCATCGTCAACGAGCCCACCGCCGCGGCGCTGGCCTACGGCCTCGACAAGGGCGACGACCAGACCATCCTGGTCTTCGACCTCGGTGGCGGTACGTTCGACGTCTCCCTGCTCGAGATCGGCGAGGGTGTCGTCGAGGTCAAGGCGACCTCCGGTGACAACCACCTCGGTGGTGACGACTGGGACAACTCGGTCGTCAAGTGGATGGTCGAGAAGTTCAAGGCCGCCAACGGTGTGGACCTGGCCGCCGACAAGATCGCCGCCCAGCGCCTCCAGGAGGCCGCCGAGAAGGCGAAGATCGAGCTCTCCTCGAGCCAGAACACCTCGATCCACCTGCCCTACATCACCCACGGTGAGTCCGGCCCCCTCCACTTCGAGGAGACCCTGACCCGGGCGGAGTTCCAGAAGATCACCACGGACCTGCTCGACCGCACCAAGAAGCCGTTCGAGTCGGTCCTCAAGGACGCCGGCGTCGCCCTCAAGGACATCGACCACGTCGTCCTGGTCGGTGGCTCGACCCGGATGCCGGCCGTGACCGAGCTGGTCAAGAGCCTGCTCGGCGGCAAGGAGCCCAACAAGGGCGTCAACCCCGACGAGGTCGTCGCCGTGGGTGCCGCGCTGCAGGCCGGCGTGCTCAAGGGCGAGGTCAAGGACGTACTGCTCCTCGACGTCACCCCGCTGAGCCTCGGCATCGAGACCAAGGGCGGTGTCTTCACCACCCTGATCGAGCGCAACACCACCATCCCGACCAAGCGCTCGGAGATCTTCACGACCGCTGACGACAACCAGCCGTCGGTCGAGATCAAGGTCGCGCAGGGTGAGCGTCCGATGTGGTCGGAGAACCAGCCCCTGGGCAACTTCGAGCTCACCGGCCTCCCGCCGGCTCCGCGTGGCGTGCCGAAGATCGAGGTCGCCTTCGACATCGACGCCAACGGCATCGTGCACGTCTCCGCCAAGGACCAGGCCTCCGGCCGCGAGCAGTCCATGACGATCTCCGGCGGCTCCGCGCTGTCGAAGGACGACATCGACCGCATGGTCAAGGAGGCGGAGCAGTACGCCGAGGAGGACGCCAAGCGTCGCGAGTCCATCGAGATCCGCAACCAGGGCGACAGCCTCGTCTACACCACCGAGAAGTTCATCACCGACTCCGGCGACAAGGTCCCGGACGACGTGAAGACCGAGGTGCAGGCCGACCTGGACGCCCTGAAGAAGGTTCTCGAGGACACTGAGGCCGACAAGGACACCATCCAGGCCTCGATCACCAAGCTCGGTGAGTCCTCGCAGAAGATGGGTGCGGCCATGTACGCCGCGGCCGAGGCCGAGCAGTCCGCTGCCGGCGGTGCCACCGGCGCCACCGGTGAGGCCGACGACGACGTCGTCGACGCCGAGATCGTCGACGAGCCCGTCGAGGGTGAGACCGGCGACGCCGACACCGCGGACAACGCGGGTGAAGAGGGCGACAAGAAGTGACGAAGCGCCGCCCCGGCGGGGCGGAGGAGGTCGTCGAGGAGACGGCCCCCGAGGCTCCGCCCCCCGAGCCAGCCGAGACCGATGAGGCTGGGTCCGAGTCGACCGACACCGAGTCGACCCGGACCGAGCCGACCGAGACCGAGCGGACCGAGGATGGGTCTGCGGAGGACGAGCCGACGCAGGTCCATGTCGGAGACTCCGAGGACGACGCTGATGCCGAGGACCTCGCTGTCGAGGACCTCTCGGACGAGGAGGTCACCGAGGAGCCTGCCGAGGCCGAGGTGGACGCCGAGGCCGAAGCGGATGCCGATGCCGAGGACGACCTCTTCGCTGCCGACGAGGTCGACAAGCGCGTCGCCGAGCTGACCACGGACCTGCAGCGCCTTCAGGCGGAGTACGTCAACTACAAGAGGCGGGTCGATCGTGACCGCGAGCTGGTCGCGCAGAACGCGACCTACAAGGTGCTCACGCCGATCGTGGACGTGCTCGACACCATCGACCGTGCTCGCGAGCACGGCGAGGTCGAAGGCGGGTTCAAGGCCGTGGCCGACCAGCTCGAGAAGATCGTGACCAACCTGGGGCTGAGGAAGTTCGGCGAGCCGGGCGACCTCTTCGACCCCAACCGTCACGAGGCGCTGAGCCATATGGGCACCGACCCCGAGGTCGAGGAGACCTCGGTCAAGCTGGTGGCCAAGGCCGGTTACATGATCGGTGACCGAGTCGTCAGGGCCGCGCAGGTCCTGGTCGTCGACCCGGAGTGACAAAATTGGGTGGTCGATCCTGCCGGGACGGTGTTCTCGGCAGGATCGGCCACCGAGACGAAGGGAGGAGGGGCTAGGTGGCAGAGAAGGACGGGATCCGGCCGGACTGGATCAACAAGGACTACTACGCCGAGCTGGGTGTCAAGAAGGACGCCTCGAGCGACGACATCAAGAAGGCGTATCGCAAGCTCGCGCGGGCCAACCACCCCGACTCCAACCCGGGTGACGACGCCAAGCACGAGACGTTCAAGAAGGTCGCCGAGGCCTACGACGTCATCGGCGATGCCGAGAAGCGCAAGAAGTACGACGAGGCGCGCGCCCTGGGCGCATCGGGCGGGTTCCCGGGCGGCTTCGGTGGTGGCAGCGGTCGTGGTTACAACTTCGACGACCTCTTCGGAGGCGGCGGCGCGCAGACCGGCGCCGGCGGGCTCGGCGACATGTTCGGCGATCTCTTCGGTGGCGGCCCCGGTGGGGCCGGTGGCGGCTTCGGTGGGCGGCGTACGACACCGCGGCCGAGGCCGATCAAGGGAGCCGACGTCGAGACGAGCGCCACGATCGGGTTCACCGACGCGCTCGACGGGGTGACCATCTCGCTCCGGCTCACCTCCGACTCTGCCTGCCCCGACTGCAACGGCACCGGCGGCAAGCCCGGCACCAAGCCGCGGGTCTGCCCCGAGTGCGAGGGCGCGGGCTATGTGGTGAACTCCGTCGGCGGTGCGTTCTCGATGAACGAGACCTGCCCGCGCTGCGCCGGCCGCCAGCTGATCTACGACGAGGCCTGCCCGACCTGCCGCGGCTCCGGGCGCGGCACCTCGGCGCGCACCATCCAGGCGCGCATCCCCGCAGGGGTCAAGGACCGCCAGCGGATCCGGCTCAAGGGCAAGGGTGGCGCCGGTGAGGGTGGCGGCCCGTCCGGCGACCTCTACGTCACCGTGCACGTGACGCCACACCGGGTCTTCGGCCGCAAGGACGACAACCTCACCATCGACGTGCCGGTCGGGTTCGACGAGCTGGCGCTCGGGGCCGAGGCGAAGCTGCCGACGCTGACGGGTTCCCCGGTGACGCTGCGGATCCCCGCGGGCACGCCCAACGGACGTACGTTCCGCGTCCGCGGCAAGGGGTTCCGACGCTCCGACGGCACCACGGGCGACCTGCTCGCGACCGTCGAGGTGCAGATCCCGGCAGTGCTCGACGCCGATGCCAAGGCCGCCGTCGAGGCCTACCGCGCCGCGACGGCCGGCAAGCCACTGCGTACGTCTCTTCTCGAGGAGTCTTGATGAGTGATGAACGATCGTGAGGCACGAGCGGGCCAGCAGGGCCCGAGGACCCCAGGGGGATACAGCACCCCGGCTCCCGACGCCGCTGTCTACGTCATCAGCGTCGCCGCGGAGCTGACCGGGCTGCACCCGCAGACGCTGCGCACCTACGAGCGGATGGGCCTGATCACCCCGGGCCGAACCGGCGGCGGTGGGCGGCGCTACTCCTTCCACGACATCGAGCTGCTGCGCTCGATCGCGGAGCTGACCGCGGCCGGCATCGGCATCGAGGGCGTGCGCCGCATCCTGGCGCTCGAGGACCATCTCGAGGCGCTGCGCCGGCGCAACCAGGAGCTGCTGCACGAGCTGGCCGCGACCCGCGAGGCGCTGTCCCAGGCTCTGACGGCGGGGCCCGAGACGCATGGCCAGCCCAGCCGGCTTCCCGCCGTACGGCAGCAACCTCCCGCGCAGGAGATCGTCGTTTGGCGGCGCCAGCGCGGTTAACACGGTTCCTACTGGTCGCTTGACAGATTTGTTGGCGAGTTGTGGATTAGGGGTAAAACCGATGTTGGTGCATTCCGCGCATACTGGTGAGTAAGCCGCGGGTGTCGGACCAACCCCCATATGGTCGGGGCAGCCGTGGCGGACCCGGTGGAGCCGACCCGAGACGGACCCACCGGGTCCTTCCAATTTCAAGCGAGCCACGTGTCGAGATCCAGCCCCTGTCAGGGAGCGTCACCGTGGACGACGGAAAGCGCATCGGGCAGTATCGGAGAGTCGTACTGACCGAAATATGAGGGGTCCCGTGTCTAGCGTCGTCGACGTGCTCTCCGGGTGGGACATCGACTGGTTCACGTTCTGGTCGATCCCAGTCTTCACCGCAGTGATCGGCTGGCTGATCAACTGGTCGGGGCTGTGGATGCTGTTCTCGCCGGTCCACTTCCACGGCGTCACGGTGCCCGGCCTGAGGACACTCGCGGGCTCGCTGCCGCGCAAGATCCAGGAGATCCCGGGCATCCTGCGTGGCGGGCTCGGCTGGCAGGGCATCGTGCCGGCGCGGGCCGCCAAGATGGGTTCGATCGCGGTCGACCGGGCGCTGTCGCAGATGGCCACGGCCCGAGACTTCTACGAGCAGCTCGAGCCGGACAAGATCGCGGCCCACATCGTCGACGTCTTCCGACCCGAGATCCCGTTCCTGGTCGATGAGATCATGTGGCGCGAGCATCCCCGGTTCTGGCGCGACCTGCCGCGCCCGCTGCGTACGACGGTGATCGAGCGGGTCCAGGAACGACTCCCCGACGTCGTCGGCGACGTGACGGTCGAGATCGGCAAGCACATCGACCAGCTCTTCGACCCGAAGTTGATGGTGATCGAGAACTTCGAGAAGGACCCCTCGATCATCGTGCGGATCTTCAAGGACTTCGGCGCCCGGGAGCTGCGGATGATGGTGGCCTTCGGTGCGATCTTCGGGTTCCTGCTCGGCATCCCGGTGGCCGTCGTCGACCAGGCGTTCCACATCTGGTGGCTGCTGCCGATCCTCGGTGTCCTGGTCGGGTGGACGACCAACCTGCTCGGCATGCTGCTCATCTTCGAGCCCGCCGAGCCCAGGAGGATCGGCCCGTTCAAGATCCAGGCGCTCTTCGCGCAGCGGCAGTGGCAGGCCTCGGAGGTCTACGGCAAGCACATCGCCAAGGACGTGATCACCCTCGATCACATCGGCTATCACCTGCTCAACGGACCGAGCGGCGACCGGACCCGCCAGATGCTGGCCTCGGCCCTCGAGCCGGCGGTCAACGCCGCGGTCGGGCCCGCCTATGGCGCGGTGCGGGTCGCGGTCGGGACCCGGAGGTTCGACGCGATCCGCGCCTCGGTCGCCGAGCAGGCGGTCGACTACACCCTCACGCCCATGCGTGACGCGGCCTTCAGCGAGCAGCAGTCGGCCAACATCCGTAGGCTGATCGCGGACAGGTGTCGCGCACTCCCTCCGAGAACCTTCGTTGAGATGATGAGAGCCGCGATCAAGGAGGACGAGTGGCTGCTCTACGCCCACGGGGCGATCATGGGTCTGGCGGGCGGTTTCCTGCACGTCGCAGTCTTCGACTGGTGGAACGTGCTGTGAGCGCCCTTCACATAAACCCCGAGCCGGGTGCCCGCGACCCCAAGACGTACGTCGGCGCGCCGCCTTCGATCGAGCCGCCCGAGGAGCTCGTGGCCGGTCGCGAGGGCATGCACCACCTGCCCACGCCGGCCCCGAGCGGCGGTCTCGTCGACGAGGCCATGGACGCGCTCCCGGGCCTGCTCAGGATCTCCGCGGTCACGGTCGCCCACACCGCGGGGTGGGGCCTGAGGACGTACGCCCGCTCGGTGGGCCGGGTCGCGAAGGCGGTGGTCGACCCCGACGAGGCGGTGCGGCTGACCGAGGACGTCGCGACCAACGCCCGCCAGGTGACCGGTTTCGCCAAGCGGGTCGCCACCGGCAACCCGATCACCGGGCTGCTGGAGCGCTACGCACTGCCGGCCGCCGAGACGGCGAAGTCGGCGATGGAGGCCCGTGCGACCCGGGTCAACGGCGGCGCCCCGCCGGCCAGCCCGGACCGGCTGCGCCGGACGGGGGAGGAGCTGCTGCGCAGGTCGCGCGACGTGTGGGACGACGACGAGCGGCATCCCGCTTTCGTCGCGATCCTCAACGAGCTGGCTCCCGACGAGGCTCGCATCCTGGTGCTCATGCTCAAGGACGGTCCGCAGCCGGCCGTCGACGTGGTCGAGGGCGGAGTCATCGGGGCCCTACGCGGCTCGCGGACGATCGCCCACGGCCTGACCATGATCGGCTCGCAGGCGAGCGTGCGGTATCCGTCGCTGGCGCCGCAATACCTCAACAACCTGACCAGGCTCGGTCTCGTGCGCCAGTCCGAGGACCCGGTCAGAGACCTGATCCGCTACCAGGTGGTCGAGGCGCAACCCGACGTGCTCGAGGCGGTTCACTCGACCGGTGGGGCCCGGATCAAGCGGCGTTCGATCCATCTGACCCCGTTCGGTCAGGACTTCGCCCGGGCCTGCTTCGCCGACGTCGAGGAGCTCGACCGGCTGCCGAGCCATGAGATCCCACCCGGTGCGACCGCGGACCCTTCCGCCGAATAGCAGACGCTTCGGAGTGTTTGCGTTCGCCTGTGGGTAGGGTACGCATACCGACGGTCTGGAACTCTGGCGAAGGGAGCACGGATGTCGCCGGAGTGGCAGGAATCGCTGGTCGGCTGGTTCGAGAACTGGGCCGACCACGTCCACTGGCTCTCGCTGATCACGATCCCGGTATTCACCGGCGTGATCGGCTGGCTGATCAACTGGTCGGGCCTCTACATGCTCTTCTCCCCGCTCGCGTTCAAGGGTTTCCAGGTGGCGGGGCTCAAGGAGCTCACCAGGGTCCTGCCGCACAAGCTGCAGGAGGTTCCCGGCTTCGCGCAGGGCGGGCTCGGCTGGCAGGGCATCATCCCCGCCCGAGCCGCGAAGATGGGCTCGATCGCCGTCGACAAGGCGATCGCCAAGCTTGGCACGCCCAGCGACTTCTACCAGCAGCTCGGCCCGTCCGAGATCGCGACGCACATCGTGGAGACCTTCCGTCCGGAGGTGCCCGAGCTGGTCGACCAGATCATGATGCGCGAGCATCCCCGGCTCTGGCGCGACCTGCCGCAGGCCGTCAAGGCCGCGATCATCACCCGCGTCCAGGCGCAGCTTCCCTCGATCGTGCACAAGGTGACCGACGACATCGGCCTGCACATCGACCAGCTCCTCGACCCGAAGCTGATGGTCATCGACCACTTCCGCAAGAACCCCGCCCTCGTGGTGAGGATCTTCCGCGACTTCGGGCAGCGCGAGCTCAACCTGATGGTCGCCTTCGGGTTCATCTTCGGGTTCCTGCTCGGCGTCCCGGTCGCGCTGGTCGACCAGACCTTCCACCTCTGGTGGCTGCTCCCCGTGCTCGGCGTGGTCGTCGGCTGGGTGACCAACCTGCTGGGCATGTGGCTGATCTTCGAGCCGGCCGAGCCCCACCGCATCCTGGGGATCAAGGTGCAGGGGCTCTTCCCGCGACGCCAGGAGCAGGCCGCGGAGGTCTACGCCGACATCATCGCCACCGACGTGATCACGCTCGAGCGCATCGGCGACTTCCTCCTCGACGGCCCCCGCGGCGACGCGACCCGGATGCTGCTGGTCAACGCGCTGACACCCGCCGTCGACAGAGCGGCCGGGCCGTACCGCGGCGCGGTACGGATCGCGCTCGGGTCGGAGCGGTTCGACCGGATCAGCAGCTCGGTCGCCAGCGAGGCGGCCGACCGTACGTTGGTGCCGTTCCGCGATCCCGGGTTCAGCCGCCACCAGGCAGACAAGATCCGCGACCTGGTCGCGCGGCGCACCAAGGAGCTTCCGCCGGGCGACTTCGTGGACATGATGAGGTCGGCGATCAAGGAGGACGAGTGGATGTTGTACGCCCACGGGGCGATCATGGGACTCGCGGGCGGCTTCCTGCACCTTCTAATCTTTCCGACATGAGTCTCTTGGGCAAGGTCATGCCGACCGCCTCCGCCGTCGCCGGCACCGTTCCCGGCCTGGCGCGGGTGGCTGCCGACGCTGCCTGGCACACCGCCGGTTGGGGCGTACGCACCTCCGCCCGCGGCGGCGTCCGGGTCGCGCGCGCCGTGGTCGACCAGGACGTACGCGTCGGGCTGATGCGCGAGACGGCCGAGGCCGTGGGGATCGTCGCCGGCACCGCCGCCCGGGCCTTCCTCCCCGCCGGAAAGCCGATGCTGGAGCTCTCCGAGCCCGACTATGACGCGGCGGGACGCGACATCGTGCTCGCCCGGACCAGGGAGGCCGAGACGTCGCAGGACTCCCTGCCCGTGCTTCGTCGCCGCGGGTCCGAGCTGCTCGACCGCTCGCGTGACGTCTGGGCCGATGAGCAGGGACACCCTGCGTACGCCCGGATTCTCGACGAGCTCGCGCCCGACGAGGCGCGGATGCTGCTCTACCTGCTCAAGGCGGGGCCGCAGCCATCGGTCGACGTGCGGACCGGAGGGCCGTCCGGCCTCGTCGGCAGCACCATGATCTCGCCCGGGCTCAACATGATCGCGGGCCGCAGCGGCGTCCGCTACCCGGAGCGGGTTCCCGCCTATCTCAACAACCTCTTTCGGCTCGGGCTGGTGTGGTTCTCCAAGGAGCCGCTGTCCGACCCGCTGGAATATCAGGTGCTCGAGGCCCAGCCCGACGTGCTGGAGGCCATGCGCACGGTGAAGTTCGCCAAGATCGTGCGTCGCTCGGTGCACCTGACACCGTTCGGTGAGGCCTTCGGGCGGACCACGCTGGTCGACGAGGTCGCTGCCGAGTCCGCGTTCCCGGAGCACCAGGCTCCGGTGACCGGTGGGGCGGATCTGCCCAAGGCCTGAGCGATCCGGCCCCGCTGCGAGCCATCTGACCTGGCCGCCGGTAACTTTGTAGTCCTATGCGCCGGAAACCCCCACTGACCATGCCGTTCCATCGCGTCGTGACGCGGTTCGCGGCACTCATCGGTGTGGCCGCGGTGACCGGGCTGGTGGCCTCCGGGCTGGCGATCCCGCTGATCCACGTGACCGGGGTCGCGGCCAAGACCAGCGCCAAGGCGGTCGACAACCTGCCGCTCGACATCGACATGGGCGAGCTGTCGCAGACGACCCGGATCCTGGACGTGCACGGCAAGGTCATCACCACGCTGTTCGACCAGAACCGGTCCTACAAGCCGCTCGACCAGATCTCGCCCAACATGCCGAAGGCGCTGCTCGCGATCGAGGACAGCCGCTTCTACGAGCACGGCGCGATGGACCTCAAGGGCACGCTGCGGGCGCTGCTTCGCAACTCGACCTCCGAGTCGGGCTCGGTGCAGGGCGGCTCCTCGATCACCCAGCAGCTGGTCAAGACGACCCTCGTCTATGGCGCCGAGACCGACGCCGAACGGGCCGCCGCGACCGAGAAGTCCACGGCCCGCAAGATCCGTGAGCTCCGCTATGCGATCTGGCTCGAGGAGAACCACGACAAGGACTGGATCCTCGAGCGTTATCTCAACGCGGCCTACTTCGGCGACTCCGCCTACGGCGTCCAGGCAGCCGCCAAGCACTACTTCGACGTGGACGCCGCCGACCTGTCATGGGCGCAGGCGTCCATGCTCGCGGGGATGGTGAAGAACCCGACCGGCTACGACCCGACGGACTATCCCGACGCCGCCGTGGCCCGGCGCAACCTGGTGCTCGAGCGGCTGATCCAGGTGGACGACCTGCCGCGGGCCGAGGCCGAGAAGCTCAAGGAGAGCGAGCTCGGGCTCAACGTGCAGGACAACCGCAACGGCTGCTTCGGCTCGTCGGCGGAGTTCTTCTGCGACTACGCGCTGCAGTGGCTGCTCGCCGACGAGTCGCTGGGGGAGACCGGGGCCGAGCGCTGGCGGCTGCTGCAGACCGGCGGTCTGACCATCCGGACGACCCTGGACTCGAGCTTCCAGAAGGCGGCGCAGCGGTCGGTGAGCGGCCGCGTCTCGCCCACCGACAACGCCGTCGGCGCCCTGGCGATGGTCGAGCCCGGCACCGGCAACGTCAAGGCGCTCGCGCAGTCGCGGCCGATGGGGGAGAACCGGAAGAAGGGCGAGTCCTACCTGAACTACCTGGTGCCGAAGGAGTACGGCGACGCCAACGGCTTCCAGGCCGGATCGACCTTCAAGGTCTTCGTCGGCGCCGCGGCGATCGAGAAGGGCTTCCCGCTCAGGCAGGAGATCCCCTCGCCGGCCAAGAAGACGTTCAACCAGGCGTCCTTCGCCAACTGCCCCGGCGAGGGCAACTTCAGCCCCAACCCCTACCCGGTCGGCAACTCGACCACCTCGGGCAACAAGAACCTCTACACCGGCACCCGGGAGTCGGTGAACACCTTCTACGTCCAGCTCGAGCGGTTCACCGGCGTCTGCGCCCCCTACACGCTCGCGAAGAAGATGGGCGTCAGCCTGACCGACCCCTCCCACGAGCGGGTGCCGTCCTTCACCCTCGGCCCGGTCGACGTCAGCCCGTTGGAGATGGCCGAGGCGTACGCCACGTTCGGCGCCCGCGGCAAGCACTGCGACTCGCGGCCGGTGACCGAGATCATCGGGCCGGACGGGAAGACGATCAAGGAGTTCGCGGAGTCGTGCGAGCAGGTGATGCGTACGGGCACCGCCGACGCCATGAACGACATCCTGCGCGGGGTGGTGCAGCCGGGTGGGTTCGGCCAGAAGCTTGCGCTGGCCGTGCCGTCCGCCGGCAAGACCGGGACGACCAACAGCAACCGCGCCGTGTGGTTCAACGGCTACACGCCTCGGCTCGCGACCGCGTCGATGATCGCCGGTGCCGACTACCAGGGCAACTGGGTCACCCTCAACGGGCAGCGCCTGCGCGGCGGTTACGTCGCCTCGGCGTCCGGCTCGACCGTCGCGGGCCCGATGTGGGCCGATGCGATGCGCGCCGTCGACAACAAGCTGGGCTGGAAGAACTTCGTACGCCCCGGGGCCAGCGTCGTCAACGGCAAGGGCGTCAAGATCCCCAAGGTCGAGGGACTCTCGGTGGGGAAGGCGTCGGCCCGCCTGAAGAAGGCCGGGTTCAAGCCGGTGGTCGGCAAGCGGGTCCGCTCCCACTGGAAGGCCGGCACGGTCGTCGGCACCACGCCCGGTGGCCGGGCGCTCAAGGGCGCCACCGTCACGCTGCTCGTCTCGAAGTGGCGCGGCTGAGGGTCGGTTCCTCCATCAAGGTATGCAGGGAAGGGCTCACATCCCGTGCGGAGCTCCGCTGGGGATGTGAGCCTTCGGCTACATACCTTGACGAAGTCCCCGTGCCTCGGCCGCCTCGACGGCGTCGCGGAAGGCGCGGGTGACGTAGTCGGGCACCGGGAGACCGCTGTCACGGGCCCAGAGAAGCTCGCGCTCGACGCGGGCGACGTCGGCGGCGAGGTCGCGGCCCTGGTGGTCGACGCCGAGGGTCTCCATGACGTCCCCGAAGTCGGCCAGCTGATTCACGTTGTTGACCCCGACGGGGGCGAAGGAGATCCGGCGCATGCGCCTGACCAGCCACTTCTGCCAGCCGGAGAGCGTCGCCCAGTGTGATCGGGCGGAGAGCTGGTAGAAGGCATAGTGGCCCGGCTCCTGACGCTTGATCGGCGCGATCACGGTCTCGGCGACCGCCTTCTCGCCGGACTCGAGCACCCCGTCGTGCATCAGGTTGTAGGCGATGACCGCGGAGCGCTCCGTGGCCATCCCGGTCAGGTAGTAGAGCATCCGGCACACGTCCTGGAACGGCTCCAGATGAGCGAGCAGACCGAGCACCTTCAGCTTCACCCCGACGTGTTCGAGCTCGGTGGTGGCCGGCGGGCGACCGACGATCTGCTGGAGCCGGTCGAGGATCAGGCCGTGCTGGATCTCCTGCGGCTGCCACACCTCGGCGTAGAAGTGCTTGTCGACCTCGGGTGGGTTGGGCAGCATCGTGGAGATCTCGAGCACGTTGCGGTCGACCTCGAGCTCGACACGAGCCATGTAGTCGAGCACATGCCCGAAGCGAGAGCCGAAGGCGGCAGGGTCGTTGACCGTGAAATCGACCGAGTCCATCGGGATCGGTGGATGCTCCTCACCGAGGCGCGCAACATGAGCGGCGAGGCGGTCAGAGTCGGTGAGCATCGTGGCAGCTCCTGGTGGGGTGTCAGCAGCAGGTCAAGTGTGCCCGCAGCCGAGCGGGTTGTAACCCGATTTAACTTAACCCATCAATGAACTTGCTGCGTCGCAACGTTCTTCGGCCCGGCCGACGTTTCGGATTGGTGTGTCGCGGCCGTTGACGCGGCCGGGCACAACCACCAGGGTCAGAGTGCGCCCGACGACTCCTCCGCGCCGCCAGACTCTCCGGTCGAGGCAGTCGCCGTCGGCGACACGGGGTCGGTCGGGCTGGGCTCTTCCGTGGGCACGTCCGTAGGCGTCTCGGTGGGGCTCGGGTCCTCCGTCGGAGAGGGATCCTCGGTGGGACTCGGGTCCTCCGTCGGCGAGGGATCCTCGGTGGGAGAGGGCGATGGGTCGGCTGATCCGTCGTCACCCGGGGACGGATCGGGGGAGGAGGGAGTGCTCGACCCGCCCCCGGGCGTAGTGGTGTCGCTCCCACCCGACGAGCCGCCGGAACCCGAGCCGGATCCACCGGATCCTCCGTCGGCGGTGGACCGCCGCGGCGGCTGGGCGCTGGGCGAGGCCGCGCCGAGCGGCTCCAGGTCGTCGTGGGCGACGGGAATCTGCTCGGCGGGCAGGACGACGCCGGTCGGCACCTCGAACTGCCCGAGCCGATAGCCGTCGGCGATCTGCAGGACGGTGGAGACGTACGCATCGCTGTGGTTGTAACGCAGCACGGCGGAGCGCCGCCCGGCCACGGTGGAGAGGTCGGCGGAGCCGGAGCAGAGGTAGACGCCCGCGGCGAGCGCGGCGTCGTCGACGTCCTGCGGGTCGCGCTTGCCGTCCGAGTCTGCGTCGACGCCGACCTCCGACCAGGTCGAGGGGATGAACTGCATCGGCCCGACGGCTCGGTCGTAGGTGAGATCCCGGTCGTACGTCCCGCCGTCGGTGTCCATGATCCGTGCCGTCCCGGCGGCGCCGGTGAGCGGGACACCGTAGATGCCGGGGGTGGCCACCCCCTCAGCAGAGAGCTTGTTGCCCCCGGCGCGCCCGTGGTCGGACTCGACCCGGCCGATGGCGGCCACGAGCGACCAGTCGAGCCCGCAGCCCGGGTCGGCGTCGGCGAGCACGGACGCCGCCCGCTGATAGGCGGCCAGCGCGGTCTCCGGGATGAGCCCCGCCGCCGCGTTCGCGGCGAACCCCGCGGGCTTGGCCGCCAGCGTCGGGGTCACCTTCGGGACGGGCTTGACCGCCGAGACGCTCACCGGAGGCAGCAGCTCCTGCTGCGGCACCTCGAGAGGCACCCGAGCGACGCTGGCCGAGGCGTCGACGGGCCGAGGTTCCTGGATGGAGTGGATCGTCCAGGCGGCCGTCGCGGCTGCGACCGGCAATGCAGCTGCCTTGATCAAGAGACCGGCTCGTGGGGTCATCCTCGGTCACATCCTCGGGTGGGTCACAGGTCGTCGGCATAGATCCAGCCATGATGTGAGCCGCACCACAACGACTTCGGCAAGGTCCGGGACGACTTCGGCCGAAATTGCTCACGTACGTGACAAGTTTTCGGCTCGCACCACACTGACCGTCCCCACCGCGGCGGCCATCACCAGGCACGCCAGCGCACAGATCGCCGCGATCACGACCGACCCGAGGCCGAGCACCGCCAGCCCGAACCCGACGACTGCCGGCACCATCGCGAGCGGCCCGGAGAGCCGAGACCCCGCGACCACCCCGCGTGCCGTCGAGAGCAGGGCGGCGATCCGGCCGGCGTCGAGATCCCGCAGGCGTACGCTGCCGTCCCCGCCCACCGCGAGATCGGCTCCGGCCTGAGCCTCGCTGTCCTCCGGGCGAGAGCTCGCGAAGGCGACCCTGTGCCCCTGCTCCCGCAGCTCGGCCACCAGCCGTGCGCGCTTCTCGGGCGCGGTCTCGGGGTGGCAGCGTTCGATCCCGCACGACTCGGCGAGGTGCTCGGTGTTGCGCGCGGTGTCGTCGGAGACCAGCACCGGAGTGACCCCGAGCGCGGCGAGCCGGTCGATCGATGCCCGCGCGTCCTTACGGAGCTCGTCGCCGACCACGAGGTAGCCCAGCGGGCGCCCGTCCAGCTCGACGCCGACGACCACGCCGAGGTCGTTGCGTTCGGCCATGCCGACCCAGTCCGGTCGTCCGACACGTACCGGATGCCGGTCGACCGAGCCCCGCACGCCACGACCCGGCACCTGCTCGAACCCGGTCACCTTGCCCCGGGGCGCGATCCGGGCGATCGCCCGCGCCAGCCGCCCCTCGGCCTCGTGCTCCAGCGCTCCCGCGAACCAGCGCAGGTTGCGCACATGGTCGGGCTCCAGCGGGTCGACCGTGGTCACCTTCAGCTTGCCGGTGGTCACCGTGCCCCACCGGTCGAGCACCACGGTGTCCACCTTCGCGGCCGCCGCCCACGCGGGCCCCGGCACCGACTCGATCCCGAGCCCACGCCCGCGCCAACCTGCGACGACGCGCGGAAACCACGACCCCAGGACGTACGCGGCCAGAGCCCCGACGCCGAGAACCACCAGCTCCAGCACCATGAAGGTCACCTCGAGGTCATCCGGTCTGCTGTTGGTAGCGGTCGAAGTCGCTCTGGTCACCGGCGACCCACAGCGGGACGCTCGCCTTGAGCAGCAGGAGCAGCTGGGTGACGAACGCGGGGTCGCGCAGCGACTCCCCGAAGAGCTCGTTGATCCGCTTCCACCGGTAGCGGATCGTCTGCGGGTGTACGCCGAGCACCGCCGCGATCGCCGGCGCGCTCTCCCGCGTCTCCAGCCAGACCAGCAGGGTCTCGGTGAGGATCTCGCGGGAGTTGGCTGACTCGGCCAGCAGCGGCTCGAGCAGCTCCTGGGCGAGCTGGCGACGCATCACCGGCTCGGCGTGCAGCCAGATCTCGGTGCGGTAGGCGAGGCAGTTGATGACCGGCTCGGCCGGGAGCACCTTCGCGTTGACGAGTGCCAGGGCGCGGTTGGCCCAACGCCAGGCGGCCGGGATGTCCTCGGGCGGCACCGGCCAGCAGACCGAGACCCGCGCCTTCGGAGCCGCGGCCCGGAGCTCCTTGGTGATGGCCGCGGTGTCGCGAGGAGGGCAGATCACCACCTGGGTGGGCTCGCGGCGGCGGGTGAGGGCGGTGTCGGAGAGGGCATCGGGAGCGATCCGGCCGCCGTCACGCAGCTCGACCGCCATCACGGTCACCCTCTCGGGCAGGTCCCACTCGCCCAGCGCTGCCTGCACCTCGATCTCGTCGACGGAGGCACCCGACAGCATCCGGTCGATCAGCCGTGCCCGGGCGACGTCGTTGTCCTGGTCGCGCGCCTCGGTACCGGCCTCGAACCCGGTGCTGACCTGTGCGGCCAGATGCTCGACGTACGTCGTCATCATCTCGTTGAGCGCGTTCAGCGCCGCCGCGGAGAGCTCGTTCTCGACCGCCCGGCGGCGCAGCTCGTCCCAGAGCTCGGTGGTGGCCATGTCGATGCCCGCATCGACGATGGCCCGGTCCTCACCCAGTGCGGCGACCCTGAAGCCGACCTTGCGGAAGTGGTCGTCGATGGCGAGGTAGGGCGCCTCCCGGCCGAGACCGAGGTCGATGAAGTGCGCCATCGCGCCGTGCACGGCGGTGAAGATGAGGTCCTCGAAGCCCTCGGTCTCCGCAGGCAGCCCCTCGCGCAGGTGGCGGGTGACCTTGAGCGCGATCGGCCGCACCTCGTTCTCCAGGCTCTTCAGCATCCACACAGCCGACCCGGGCAGCCCAGGGGGCTGCTGGGTCTGCGTCATCTCGTGCTCCGTCGCACGCCATTCTCCTTCGACCAACAAACCCGAGAAGGTATCGACCACCATGGCACGACTCGGCCGGACCCGCCCCCAAAATTCGGCACGTCCGCACTGCAGAGGTCTCGACCGGCACAACCTCCTGTGGGCGTGTTTTGTCATGCGCATGACAAATCAGGGGCTTCATTTGCCGAGTCGCTCGATTATCCCTCCCCTGTGACGTGAGCCACACGTACTGTCCCGGTCGAAGGCACACCCCACAACGGCAGATCAGGGAGGTCCGCGATGGGCGGCACCGTGGAGGTCACAGGGCTCACCAAGAGCTTTGGGTCCCAGAACATCTGGAGCGACGTGACCCTCACGCTGCCTCAGGGCGAGATCACCGCGCTGCTGGGCCCCTCGGGCACCGGCAAGTCGGTGTTCCTGAAGTCCTTGATGGGGCTGCTGCGGCCAGAGGCGGGGAGCTGCCTGGTCGACGGCGTCGACATGGTCAAGGCGCGCGAGTCCCAGCGCCAGGAGCTGCGCAAGCGGTTCGGTGTGCTCTTCCAGGACGGCGCGCTGTTCGGCTCGATGAGCGTCTTCGACAACGTCGCGTTCCCGCTGCGGGCGCACACCAAGAAGCGCGAGTCGGAGATCAAGCAGATCGCCTGCGACAAGCTCGACCTGGTCGGGCTGCTGGGGCAGGAGCACAAGCTGCCCGGCGAGATCTCCGGCGGGATGCGCAAGCGGGCCGGCCTGGCCCGCTCATTGGTCACCGAGCCGTCGATCATCCTCTGCGACGAGCCCGACTCGGGGCTCGACCCGGTGCGTACGGCCAACCTCGCCCAGCTCCTGGTCGACGTCAACGCGGCCACCGAGGCCACGATGCTGGTGGTCACCCACAACATCGAGCTGGCGCGTACGCTCCCCGACAACCTCGGCATGCTCTACCGGCGCCGCCTGGTGATGTACGGCCCGCGGGAGGAGTTCCTGCTCACCGACCACCCGGTCGTCTCGCAGTTCATGAGCGGTGACCCGATCGGGCCGATCGGGATGAGCGAGGAGACCGACCACGGCGTCAACGACGACTACGTCGAGGGCGAGGCCTACTACCCGTCGTCAGGCGTGGCGACCATCCGCGCCGGGGCCCGCGCCATCGAGGTGCTGCCCCGCCAGCTCACCCCGGCCAGCGGTGCACCGCGAGAGGGTGCGGCGCGGCACGGTGACCGGGTGGCGAGCGGAGCCGCGACGCTCTACACCGCGGACGACGACGAGGTTGACCGAGTCCCGCCGGCGGTAAGGGTCAAGGACCCGGTCAGCCGGGCCCTGGACCAGGTCGGCGCACTCTTCGCGCTGGGCCTGGACACGTTCCGGGCGGCCTTCCGGCGCCCGTTCGCGGCCCGGGAGCTGCTCGACCAGTTCTGGTTCGTCACCTCCGTGTCCTGGATCCCGGCGATGCTCGTCGCGATCCCGTTCGGGGCGGTGATCGCGCTGCAGCTGGGCACCTTGACGGTGCAGATCGGGGCGCAGTCGTTCACCGGCGCCGCCTCGGTGCTCGCCGTGGTCCAGCAGGCGGCACCGATCGTGACCTCCCTGGTCATCGCGGGAGCGGGCGGCGCCGCGATCTGCGCCGATCTGGGGTCTCGTACGATCCGGGACGAGATCGACGCGATGAAGGTGATCGCGGTCGATCCGATCCAAGCGCTCGTCGTGCCACGGGTGCTCGCCTGTGTGCTCGCGGCGGTGCTGCTCAACGGTCTGGTCAGCGTCGTCGGTGTCCTCGGCGGCTACTTCTTCAACGTCATCATCCAGGGCGGTACGCCGGGGGCGTACCTCTCCTCCTTCACCGCCCTGGCTCAGCTCTCCGACCTGTGGGTGGGCGAGCTCAAGGCGGTGCTCTTCGGGCTCATCGCCGGCCTCGTCGCGGCCTTCCGCGGGCTCAACACCAAGCCCGGTCCCAAGGGCGTGGGGGAGGCGGTCAACCAGTCGGTCGTCGTCACCTTCCTGCTGCTCTTCTTCGTCAACTTCGTGATCACGACGCTCTATCTCGAGCTCGTTCCAGGGAAGGGGGCCTGACATGGCTGGGGTATCGACAAGCTCGACCTCCGAGAAGAAGGGGGTCTCGACAAGCTCGACCACCGGCTCGACGCCCCGGGGCTGGCGCGTGCTGGACGGGCTGGTGCGGACGGGGAAGGACATCCGGTTCTACGGAAAGGTGCTGGCCGGGATCCCATCGGCCATCCGGCACTACCCGCGCGAGATCCTGCGGATCCTCTCCGAGGTCTCCTTCGGCACCGGTGCGCTGGCGGTCATCGGCGGCACCATCGGCGTGATGACGGGGATGAGCATCTTCGTCGGCACGGTCGTCGGCATGCAGGGGTACGCAGCGCTCGACCAGATCGGCACGTCGGCCCTCAACGGATTCATCTCCGCCTACTTCAACACCCGTGAGATCGCGCCGCTGGTGGCGGCCCTGGCGATGTCGGCGACCGTCGGGGCGGGCTTCACCGCCCAGCTCGGCGCGATGCGGATCAACGAGGAGATCGACGCGGTCAAGGTGATGGGCCTGGGCACGATCCCCTACCTGGTCTCCACGCGAGTGGTGGCCGGCTTCGTGGCGATCATCCCGCTCTATGTCGTCGGTCTGCTGACCTCCTATGCGGGCTCGCGACTGGTGACGGTCTACTTCCACGGGCAGTCGGCGGGGACGTACGACCACTACTTCCAGCTCTTCCTGCCACCGATCGACATCCTGCTGAGCTTCGGGAAGGTGCTGATCTTCTCGATCCTGATCATCTTGATCCACTGCCGGCTGGGGTTCTACGCCAGCGGTGGGCCCTCGGGCGTCGGGATCGCGGTCGGGCGCTCGGTGCGGCGGACCATCGTGGTCGTCGCGCTGCTCGACCTGGCGCTCTCCATGGCGATGTGGGGCGCGACGACGACGGTGAGGATCGCGGGATGAGACCGTCCGGAACGAGCCTGGCTCGGCTACGAGATGCCTTCCTCGGCCTGTGCTATCTGGCCGTCGTCGCCGCGGTGGCGACCGTCTCCTGGCTGGCCTACGACCAGACCTTCGTGGACCGCTCCGAGGTCCAGCTGACCACCGGCACCCTCGGCAACGCACTCCAGGAGGGCTCCGACGTCAAGCTGCTCGGCGTGCCGGTCGGCACCGTCCGCACCGTCGCGGCCCGCGAGGGCGGCGCCGAGCTGACCCTGGCGCTGGAGCCCGACGTACTTCCCGATCTTTCGCAGGACACCACCGCGCGGCTGTTGCCGAAGACCCTCTTCGGGGAGCGGTACGTGGCCCTGCAGCCGGCGAAGGGACCCGAGCTCGAGCCCGGCGGCACCATCGAGCAGGACCGCTCCGACGAGGCCATCGAGCTCGAGCAGGTGCTCGACGAGCTGCTGCCGGTGCTCAAGGCGCTCCAGCCGCACAAGCTCAACGCGACGCTGAGCGAGCTGGCCACGATGCTGCGCGGCAACGGCGGGGACATCGGCGAGGTCTTCGCCGCCTGGGCCGACTACCTGCACAGGCTCAACCCGCTGGTACCGGAGCTGACCGACGACCTGGCCTCGCTGGGACGGGTGGCCGGTCACTTCGAGGAGGCCGCGCCGGACCTGCTGGACGCGCTGGACACCATGACCGTGACCGCGGAGACCCTCGTCGACCAGCGCGAGCAGGTCGCCGAGACGTTCCGGTCCGTGACCACGACCGCACAGGACTCCGACAGGTGGCTGGAGCGCAACCGGGAGACGATCATCGTGCTCTCCGACTCCGGCCGCGACGCGCTGCGCGCGGTGAGCCCGTACGCCTCCTCCTTCCCGTGCCTGTTCAGCGCCCTGCGCGACTTCGCACCGGAGATGGACCGCAATCTCGGCAAGGGAACCGACAAGCACGGAATCCATGCGGTGGTCAGCGTCTCCGAGATCCGGCAGCCCTATCCGCGGGGCTACGTGCCGAAGCCGCGCACGGGTAAGGCGAGATGTCCGTACGTCACCGGGCAGACCGGCAGCCGGCCCGCCGTGACCGGGGCCGCCGAGCGGATCGGCGCCCCACCGTCCGACCGGGTGCGCAGCTTCGGCGCCACCACCGGCCTGGGCGAGCAGAACTCGAAGGGCGAGAACCAGCTGATCGCCGAGGTGATGGCGCCGGCCGAGGACATCGCGCCCGAGGAATATCCGACATGGTCGAGCCTGCTGCTCGGCCCGGCCCTGAGAGGCACCGAGGTGATCGTGCGATGAGCGAGCGTCAGCGAGCGACCTGGCGACCATTCTTCGGGCCGCGTCCGTATCTTGGCGCTCGCGCTACGGCTACGACCGGAGTGAGGTCGAGTGGCGAGCTTGCTCGTCCGCTCGCGCCGAGCGAGGGAGTTACTGCGCGAAGCGCAGAGGTGGCCCGATGAGGACCAACGGTGGTGGCACGGTCGCGGTGACGCTGACCAAGTCGATCGTCTTCGCGGTCGTGACCATCCTGGCGACGATGGCGCTGGCGACGACGATCTCCAACGGGACGACGTCCTCCGGCCGCACCTTCACGGCGCTGTTCACCGATGTGACCAGCCTGAACAAGGGCGACGACGTACGCATGGCCGGAGTCAAGATCGGCACCGTCCAGTCGATCGGGCTGCGGGAGAACGACACCGCCGAGGTGACCTTCACCGCGGCCGAGTCGGCGCCGATGGTCGAGGGCACCCGGGCCGAGCTGCGCTTCCGCAACCTGATCGGTCAGCGCTACATCGCGCTGAAGCCCGGATCGCCCGGCGGGACGTCGTTGAAGAGCGGCTACACCTTCTCCCTGGACGAGACCCAGCCGGCGCTGGACCTGACGATGCTGTTCAACGGGTTCCAGCCGCTGTTCAAGTTCCTCGACCCCGAGGACGTCAACAACCTGAGCGCCCAGATCATCGCGGTCTTCCAGGGCGAGGGGACGACGGTCGAGTCGCTGCTCTCCTCGACCGCGTCGCTCACCTCGACGCTCGCCGACCGCGACCAGGTGATCGGCGAGCTGATCACCAACCTCAACTCGGTCCTCGAGGTCGTCAGCCAACGCACCGGGCAGCTCGACACCACCCTGGTGACGCTGCAGCGCCTGGTCTCGGGGCTGGCCGAGGACCGCAAGACGATCGGCTCCACGATCGAAGGGGTGGGGGAGCTGTCCCAGAGCGTCGCCGGACTGCTGACCGAGGGCCGGGCGCCGCTCCGCAAGTCGATCGACTCGCTCGGTGACGTCTCGGAGAACCTCGCCGAGAACGACAAGGTGCTCGAGGACTTCCTGACCACGATGCCGCGGAAGACCGACGAGCTCGGCCGGATGGCCTCGTACGGAGGCTGGCTCAACTTCTACATCTGCTCGATCGACGGGCGGATCCCCAGACCCGAGGGCTACTACGGCGACCTCGGTGTCGAATCACCTGCTGGAAGGTGCCGCTGATGGCTCGCTATCCGAAGTCGTTCGCCGAACGCAACAAGGTCATCCTGGCGATCGTCGGGATCGTGGCGATGACCCTGACCTTCTTCGCGACGTTCTACGCGCAGGACCTGCCCATCATCGGTGGCGGGCGCACCTACCAGGCCTACTTCGCCGAGGCCGGCGGGCTGCGCCCGGGCGACGAGGCGCGGGTGGCCGGGGTGAAGGTCGGCGAGGTGACCGAGCTCGAGCTCGCCGAGGACAAGGTGCTGATCAGCTTCCGCGCCAAGGACGTCTCGCTCGGCGGTCAGACGGCGGCCTCGATCAAGGTGAAGACGCTGCTCGGGCGCAAGTTCCTCGCCCTGGACCCGGCCGGCTCCGGTCGGCTCAGCGACCCGATCCCGGTCTCGCGGACCACCACGCCCTATGACGTCAACGCCGCGTTCTCCGACCTCTCCACCACCGTCGACGAGATCGACATGGACCAGGTCGAGGAGTCGATGGACGCGCTGTCCACGGTCTTCAAGGACACCCCGGAGGACGTACGCGGCATGGTCTCCGGTCTCACCCGGCTCTCCCGCACGGTCTCCTCGCGCGACCAGGAGCTGGCCGAGCTGATGCGGACCACGTCCAAGGTCACCGGCACCCTCGCCGAGCGCAACGACGAGATCGGGCTGCTGATCGAGGACGGCGACAAGCTCCTTGAGGAGCTGGCCGCACGCCGGGAGGCGATCCACCAGATGCTCACCTACACCGACGACCTCGCCAAGCAGATCAAGGGTCTGGTCGCCGACAACCAGAAGCGGCTCCAGCCGGCGCTGAAGAAGCTCGACCAGGTCGCCGAGGTCCTGCAGCGCAACCAGGACCACCTCGACAAGGCGCTCTCCCAGATCGGCGCCTACTACCGGGTCATCGGAGCCTCGATGAGCAACGGACCGTGGATCGACGTCTACGGCTGCGGCCTCTTCGACAAGGACAACGCCCCGGTGCTCGACAACGACGTCAACCGCGACTGCCAGCCGGGAGAGAAGAGATGAACCTACGACGCGTGCTCGCAGGGGTCCTGGTGATCGCAGCCGTCGGTGCGATCGGGTGGGGTGCTGCGTACGGAATCAGGGAGGGGCGCAAGGGCACCGCGTTCTCCGCGCTCTTCGAGGCCTCCGTGGGGCTCTATCCCGGCTCCGACGTGCAGATCCTCGGTGTTCCGGTGGGCAAGGTGACCGAGGTGGTCCCGGCCGGGGAGCATGTGCGGATCTCGATGGAGCTCGACCCGGGACAGACCGCGGCGGCCGACACCGAGGCCGTGCTCGTCGCGCCGACGCTGGTCTCGGACCGCTTCATCCAGCTCACCGAGCCGTACGTCGACGGACCCGAGCTCCGCGACGGCACCGTCATCGAGGAGACCGCGGTGCCGGTGGAGATCGACGACCTCTACGCCTCGCTGACCGACGCCGGGGAGAAGCTTGGCCCCGAGGGGGCCAACCAGAACGGAGCGCTGTCGCGCCTGCTGGAGGTGCTGGCGGCCAACCTCGACGGACAGGGATCCGACATCAACCAGGTCATCCGCGAGGGGGCCGACGCGTCGGCGACCCTGGCGAACGTCGACCAGGACTTCTTCGCCACCGTCGAGCACCTCAACACCTTCAACAACACCCTCCTCGAGCACGACGACGGCGTCCGGGACGCAAACCGCCAGTTCGCGCAGGTCACCAAGTATCTGGCCGAGGACCGCGACGACCTCGCCTCGGCGGTGACCAACCTCGGCGAGGCGCTCGGCATGCTCGAGGGCTTCATCGAGGACAACCGGGGTCAGATGCGGTCCAGCGTCGAGAACCTGCAGGGCCCGACCAAGGTGCTCGCCGACCAGAACGAGGCGCTCGAGGAGGCGGTGGCCACGATCCCGCAGGTGCTGCAGAAGTACGTCAACGCCTACGACCCGAGCACCAACACCCTCGTCGGACGGACGAACCTCAACGAGATCAGCCCGGTCTGGTCGCGCGACGGACTGACCGGACAGACCTCCGAGGATGCGCCGCCGGTGCTCCTTCCCGGTGTGGGAGGGGAGCAGTGATGCGTACGTTCCGTGCTCCCGCGGTCCGCACAGCGGCCGCCCTCGCGGTGTCCGGGCTGGTCCTGTCGGGCTGTGGGCTCGGCTCGATCGGAGGAGGTGTCTACGAGGCGCCGCTGCCCGGTGGCGCCGATGTGGGCGACGACCCGGTCACCCTGAGCGCCGAGTTCGCCGACGTGCTCGACCTGGTTCCCCAGTCCAGCGTCAAGGTCGACAACGTCGCGATAGGGCGGGTCTCCAAGATCCGCCTGACCGAGAACGGCCGCAGCGCCCGGGTGTCCCTGGTGGTCCGCGACGACGTCTCGCTGCCCGCCGGCACCACGGCTCGGCTGCAGCAGACCTCGCTGCTGGGGGAGAAGTACATCGCCCTGATCCGTCCCGAGACGCCGGTCGCGGGCGAGCCCCTCGGCGACGGCTCGGTCCTGGGCCGCGGCGACACCGACGCGGCTGCCCAGGTCGAGGAGGTGCTCGGAGCCCTGTCGATGGTCCTCAACAGCGGCGGGATCGCGCAGTTCCAGGAGATCTCCCGCGAGCTGCAGAAGGTCTCCGACGGACGGCCCGAGGAGATCAAGGCGTTCCTGCACGAGATCGACCGGTTCGTCTCAGTGCTCGACTCGCGCTCGGAGTCCATCACCTCCGCGATCGACTCGCTCAACGAGCTGGCGGTCACGTTGGACAAGGACAAGGCCAAGATCTCGAACGCCCTCGAAGGGCTCTCGCCGGGCATGCAGGTCCTCGTCGACCAGCGTCCGCAGCTGGTCGCGATGCTCGAGGCGCTCGACAAGCTCGCCAAGGTCACCATCCGCACCCTGGACTCCGCGCAGGAGGACATCGTCGCCGACCTCGAGCTGCTCGACCCGATCCTCGACCAGCTGGCGAAGGCCGGCTCCGACCTGCCCTACGCGCTCGAGATCCTCTTCACCTACCCGTTCCCCGACGAGGTTCTCAACGCGATCCGGGGCGACTACATGAACCTGTTCATGATCACGAACTTCCGGACTCCCGCCGACTGCGAGTCCAAGGGGTGCGACTGGTTGCAGCCGGTGGTCGAAGGCGCCTTCGGTGGCTCGGCCTCCTCCCAGGCCGAGTCGCCGAGCGCGCCCGGACTGCTGCCGTCGACCTCCTCGCCGGTGCCGGGCTCGTCCTCGCCGTCGATGCCCGGATCCTCGATCATCCCCTCGACACCGGGCTCGTCGTCGCCGTCGACCTCGGACCCGTCCTCCGGCGATCCCGATCCCGGGTCGTCCTCGCCGACAGATCCCTCGGGATCGGCGTCCGAGTCGCCGACGGAGTCGCCGACCGACCCGACGGCCGAGCCGACGACCGAGCCGGAGGCGCCCTCGACCCAGAACACACCCGAAGGCGCCGGCACCGGCTCCGCGGAAGGGAGCCCGTGATGCAGCGACTCACCGGTGGCGTACGCGTCAAGCTCGGGATGTTCGTGGCCCTGGCGCTCGTGGGGACCAGCTATGTCGGGGCCAGGTACGTCGGCCTGGACCTGCTCGACGACCCTTACAGCGTCGAGGTGTCGCTGCCCGAGGGAGGCGGGCTCTTCGTCAACTCCGAGGTGACCTACCGCGGGGTGCCCGTGGGTGAGGTGACCTCCCTGGAGGCGGAGGCCGACGGCGTACAGGCCCTTCTCGAGATCGAGGGCGACGCGCCCGCGATCCCGGCCGATGTGACCGTGAAGGTCGCCAACCGGTCGGCCATCGGCGAGCAGTATCTGGATCTGCGCGGTGGCGCGGTGGGGTCCTCGGCTTCCTCCCGGCTCTCGGACGGGGACCGGTTGTCCGGTGGCGAGGACGCGCTGCCCTACACCGCCGGCCGAGTCATCGAGTCCGGTCGCGACTTCGTCGCCTCGGTGCCCGAGGAGGCGCTGACGACGACGATCGACGAGTCCTATCTGCTCTCGCGCGGCGCCGGGTCGGACGTACGGAAGCTGGTCGACACGTCCATGCAGTTCCAGAAGGAGGCCGACCAGAGCTTCCTGGTCTCGGCCAGCCTGATCCGCAACTCCGGGCAGGTGCTGGAGACCCAGGAGGAGTCGGCGACCAGCATCAAGGCGTGGAGCAACGACCTCTCGCTCTTCTCCGAGACCCTGGCCGACTCCGACCGTGATCTGCGCGACCTGATCGGGGCGACGCCGGGTGCCACCCAGGAGATCTCGCTGCTGATCAAGGAGGTCGGCGGGCCGCTCGGGATCCTGATGAGCAACCTGGTCACCCCTGCCCAGATCTTCGGTACGAACTCCGCGGCGCTGGAGTCGACCTTCGTGACCGTGCCCGAGGCGGTCAGCATCGGATGGGCCGTCAACAGCTCCAAGGGGCTGCGGCTGAGCCTGATGCCGTCGTTCTTCAACCCGCTCCCGTGTGTCTCCGGCTATCAGGGCACCGACCTGCGGGCCGGCACCGATGTGAGCAAGGGCAAGCCGTTCAACACCGCGGCCGGCTGCGACGCCGTGCCGCGACCGAAGACCACGAAAACCAAGACAGCCGAGCCGCGGACGGTTAACGTCCCGAACACGCTCGCCGGACTGATGGGGGAGCGATGAGAGCAACACGGGACCCGGTGGTCGAGCCTGAGGAGACCACCGAACAGGAGAGGGAGCCCTCGGTGGTCGAGCAGCAGGCGCCGTCGGTCAAGGTCGTCGAGACCACCCCGGAGCCGAGGTCGCCCCGCGACCGGTTGCTCCTCTGGGTGCTCCCTGCGGTGGTGCTGTGCGTGCTGGTGGCAGGCCTGGTGAGCTGGTGGCGGGCGACCGGCCACGACCAGGAGATGGTCGACGATGCCGCTCGTCGCGACCGGGTGCTGATCGTGGCGACCAGCCATGTCGAGACCCTCAACACTCTCGACTACCGGAAGGTGGACGAGGGGCTGAAGAGCTGGGCCGAGATCACCACCGGGACGCTGCACGACCAGCTCGCGGACGTACCCGACGACGAGCGAAAGCTCCTCGCCGACCAGCAGAAGATCTCCACCGGGTCGGTGATGGAGGCAGCGTTGACCGACCTCGACGACAACACCGCGACCGTGATCGCGGCCGTCGAGATCACGGTGCAGGACGGCGCCGACACCGACGCCGAGCCGACCGTCAAGCGCAACCGGTTCGCGGCCGACCTGGTCAAGGTCGGCGACGAGTGGCTCATGGAGAGCCTCGAGCAGGTAGAGGTGGACATCTCATGACCGCTTTCGTACGCCGCTGGGCGCCCTACCTGGTCGCGTTCACCCTGATCCTGGGGCTGGGCGCCTTCTGGCAGGCCCACCGCGAGCGCAACACCGACCACGTCGGCAACCGGGCCGTCGTCGACACACAGGCCACCACCGAGGTGCAGTCGGCCGTCTCCGCGGGCCTCATGCAGGTCTTCTCCTACGACTTCTCCGACCCGGCGCCGACCGAGGCCGCGGCCGACGAGGTCCTGGCCGGCGATGCCCGCAAGGAGTACGACCTGCTGTTCAAGCAGCTCGAGAAGAAGGCTCCCGGTCAGAAGCTCGTCCTCAGCGCCCAGGTCCAGGTCGCCGCGGTCAAGACGCTCGATGCCGACTCCGCCGAGCTCCTGGTCTTCCTCGACCAGGCCTCGCAGCGTTCCACGGACAAGGAGTCCTCCATCTCCGCGGCTCAGCTCACCGTCGAGGCCGCCAAGGTCGACGGCCAGTGGAAGGTGACCGGTCTGGATCCTCTGTGACCGCAGATCACGCCGAGTCGGCTCGTTCTGACGCGCCGACTCGACGTGGGAACTGGTCAGGATGAGCCGGGTCGGCGTGCCGGGAGCTCAAAGTTGAGTGGAACAGACTCAACTCTGGGTGTGTTGAGATAGATGCGGGTGACACGCACTCGCGTCATACCCAGGCGTCCCAGGAGGAGTGCAGACACAGATGAGCCAGTTTTCGGCCGACAAGTTCACCACCAAGGCACGTGAGGCGATCGAGGCCGCCCAGCTCGCCGCCACGACGGCGGGCAACACCACCACGGAGCCGATCCATCTGCTCGTCGCGCTGCTGCAGCAGGACGAGGGCACCGCGAAGTCGATGGTCAACAAGTCGGGTGTCGACGCCGACGAGGTGCTCCGGCTCGCCACCGCCGATCTCAACGGTCTCCCGCGCGCCAGCGGCTCGACCGTGCAGCAGCCTGCCGCCTCCGGCGGGCTGACCCGTGTCCTGGCGGGGGCGATCACGCTGGCCACGTCGTTGAAGGACGACTACGCCGCCACCGAGCATCTGCTGATCTCGCTGGCCACCGTCGAGTCGTCGGCCCAGGAGGTGCTCAAGGGGGCCGGGCTCACCGAGAAGGGCCTGCGGGAGTCGCTGAAGGCCGTCCGCGGCAACCGCCGGGTGACCAGCCAGGACGCCGAGGACTCCTACGAGGCGCTGGAGAAGTACTCCCAGGACCTCACCGAGGCCGCCGAGCGCGGAAAGCTGGATCCCGTCATCGGCCGGGACTCCGAGATCCGCCGGGTGATCCAGGTGCTGTCGCGGCGTACGAAGAACAACCCGGTCCTCATCGGGGAGCCCGGCGTCGGCAAGACGGCGGTCGTCGAAGGGCTCGCGCAGCGGATCATCGCCGGCGACGTACCCGACTCCTTGAAGGGTCGCCGGGTGCTGTCCCTGGACCTGGCTGCGATGGTCGCCGGGGCGCAGTACCGCGGCCAGTTCGAGGAGCGGCTCAAGGCCGTCCTCGAGGAGATCAAGGCCGCCGAGGGCCAGGTGATCACCTTCATCGACGAGCTGCACACCGTCGTCGGCGCGGGCGCCGGTGGCGACTCCGCGATGGACGCCGGCAACATGCTCAAGCCGATGCTCGCGCGCGGCGAGCTGCACATGATCGGTGCGACCACGCTCGACGAATACCGCGAGCGCATCGAGAAGGACCCCGCCCTGGAGCGCCGCTTCCAGCAGGTCTTCGTCGGCGAGCCGTCGGTGGAGGACACCGTGCAGATCCTGCGCGGGATCCAGGAGAAGTACGAAGCCCACCACGGTGTCCGGATCACCGACGCCGCTCTGGTGGCCGCCGCGTCCCTCTCCGACCGCTACATCACCGGTCGGCAGCTGCCCGACAAGGCGATCGACCTCATCGACGAGGCCGCGTCCCGGCTGCGGATGGAGATCGAGTCGTCTCCCGAGGAGATCGACCAGCTCCGGCGCGCCGTCGACCGGCTGAAGATGGAGGAGTTCGCGCTCTCGAAGGAGTCCGACGACGCTTCTCTGGAGCGCCACTCGGTGCTGCGCAGGGAGCTCGCCGACAAGGAGGAGGAGCTGCGTGGGCTCGAGGCCCGCTGGGAGCGGGAGAAGGCCTCGCTCGAAGGGGAAGGGGCCTTGCGCAAGCAGCTCGACGCGCTGCGCAGCGAGGCCGAGAGGCTCCAGCGCGAGGGATCGCTGGGGGAGGCTTCGGAGATCCTCTACGGCAAGATCCCGGTGCTGGAGGAGCAGATCGCCGAGGCCGCGGCCGTCGAGGACGAGGTCACCGACCGGCTCGTCGGCGAGGAGGTCGCCGCTCAGCAGATCGCCGAGGTCGTCGAGGCCTGGACCGGCATCCCGACCGGCAAGATGCTCCAGGGCGAGCAGGCCAAGCTGCTCGAGATGGAGGCGGAGATCGGTCGCCGGCTGATCGGGCAGAAGTCCGCGGTTTCTGCTGTGGCCGACGCGGTCCGTCGCTCTCGCGCCGGGATCGCCGACCCCAACCGCCCGACCGGCTCGTTCCTGTTCCTGGGGCCGACGGGCACCGGTAAGACCGAGCTCGCCAAGTCGCTGGCCGACTTCCTCTTCGACGACGAACGCGCGATCGTACGCATCGACATGTCCGAGTACGCCGAGAAGCACTCCGTCGCTCGGCTGGTCGGAGCGCCTCCGGGCTACGTCGGCTACGACGAGGGTGGTCAGCTGACCGAGGCGGTGCGGCGTCGCCCCTACTCGGTGGTGCTGCTCGACGAGGTCGAGAAGGCTCATCCCGAGGTCTTCGACATCCTGCTGCAGGTACTCGACGACGGTCGCCTGACCGACGGCCAGGGCCGCACCGCCGACTTCCGCAACACGCTCCTGATCCTCACCTCCAACCTCGGCTCCAACTTCCTGGTCGACCCGGTGATGGAGGACCACGAGAAGCACGAGTCGGTGATGGCGGTGGTACGGGCCTCGTTCAAGCCGGAGTTCCTCAACCGCCTCGACGAGGTCGTCATGTTCGACGCCCTGTCGCTGGCCGACCTCACCAGGATCGTCGACATCCAGCTCGGGCTGCTGGAGAAGCGCCTGGCCGTACGCCGCATCTCGATCTCCGTCACCCCCGCTGCGCGGGAGTGGCTCGCCGAGACCGGCTACGACCCCGCCTACGGCGCCCGCCCGCTGCGCCGACTCATCCAGTCGGCCATCGGCGACCCGCTCGCCCGGATGCTCATCGGTGGCGAGGTCACCGACGGCGGCGAGGTCCTCGTCGACCGCGACGACGCCACTGGCCGCGGCCTCACCCTCAAGGTCTGACCCCCTCTCGCCGAGAAGTCACCTCTGCAGGCCGAGAGGTCACCTCTGCAGGCCGAGAGGTCAGTATTGCAGGCCGAGAGGGCAGGTGGGTGCCCACGCGGGCTGCACAACTGACCTCTCGGCGGTCGGTCCT
>NZ_JBOHDN010000062.1:0-20081 GCF_050699375.1 Nocardioides sp.
GGAAGCACAACCGGGCGGTCGATGTCTAGATCGAAGTAGTAGTCGACGCCGCGAGTCCAGTCGAGGAGCGCGCTCCACAAGTCTTTCCGGATGCGGGCATGACGCGTCGCCCGGGCCGCAGGCTCCGTCTCTCCTGGCAGCGCTACCAGGATGTCGCCAGCGTTGCTTGAGTCCAGGGCGATCGCACCCGCGGCTTCAGCGGCTTGCAGGAAGTCGCGAAAACGCTTGAAGCCCAGTCTCGCGGGCGCAAAGCCGTCATATGTCAGTTCCTTCATGACGATCCGCACCCTGCTCGCAGTTGGCCAACGCCCGTGGACGGACCTCTCGTGCGAAACCGCGCGTTCCAGGACCACGAACGCATCGCTGGTCATCGTCGAGGTATCACTTGGTGCTTCGCTGGTCTGTGCTGCTTCTTGTTCCATCACTGCTCCGGTGGTCAGCGCTTAGGGGCCGGGAAAGCCCGGCCCCTAAAGCATCGTCTTCGGTAGCAATGCCAGCACTCACAGCCTCGGCTCTAGCTTCCCACGCAGGGGTCCACTGGCTTGGAGCGGCATCTAAGGTGCGTCAACGCCGCAGGTCAGTGAACTAAGCCGGAGGTTCCAGGCCTGTCCTTGGTGGTCTCTGTTCCCAAGGTCAGGCCCATATGCATACTCCGAGACAAACTGTACGTGTTCGTGCCCCGATCCTCAACGTTTCGGCAGCTCCAGGTCTTGCGGACCCGCCGCAGCCACCCGAGGAGCGACCTGGTCAAGCTCCGTGGCCCACCCGTTGCCACGCACATGGGATGGCGCGCGGTCGCAGCGGATCATGGCGTCGCACAACCTACGAGAACGGACGAGGCGTGCCGGAAATCTGTCCCAGAGTGCCGCGTCGCGCCCGACCCGCCGGAGTTCGAGTGGAGGCGCGTACTTTGGCGCGTACTGAGGGACACGGTGGACCAAATCAAGAAGGCCGTCTCACCAGAGTTTCTGCTGGCGAGACGGCCTTTAGCCTGTGCGCTTAGGAGGACTTGAACCTCCGACCCCCACATTATCAGTGTGGTGCTCTAACCGTCTGAGCTATAAGCGCAGGCGCCAACTGGAGGGTGGAAGCCCCTACCAGCAGGCGAGAGGAAACATTACCCGGACGCTGCCCGGGGAACCAAAACGATACGCGTCCGGTGAACCTGGGGAGGTCTGTCCGAACCAGGATCGGACAGACCTCCCCAGGGTTAGGGTTCGAGCATGCCCGATGCCGAGGACATGCAGGCAGCCTTCGCGCGCGAGGACGCGGCGCGGATGCTCGACGCTCAGCGGCGGATGCAGGACGGGGTGGCCAGCCACGCCCAGCTCACGGCGGGCGGGCTCAGCCGGATCGACATCGAGAGGGCCGTACGCCGCAATGAGCTCCGCCGGGTGCACCCGCGCGTCTACGTCAATCACACCGGACCACTCACCTGGGAGCAGCGGGCGTGGGCCGCGGTGCTCTACGCGGCTCCCGCACTGCTGTGCCGAGAGAGCCTCGAGGCGCCGCGGGGGCGCGACGACGGCCGACCCATCCACATAGCGATCGACCATTCGCGCAAGGTGATGCCCCAGCCCGGGATCGTCATCCACCGGATGCGCGACCTCGAACGTAAGGCCTACGGAGGCACCCCACCACGCCTGAAGGTCGAGGACAACGCCCTGGCGATGGCCAACGAAGCCAGGTCCGAGATCGACGCGATCGCACGAGTTGCCGAGGTGGCAAGCCGGTCCTACGTCACCGCGGCCACGCTTCAGGAAGCGCTGAACCGCGCGCACTCCTTGCGTCGCCGAAGGCTCGTCCAAGGCTTGGTCGACGACCTCGCGACCGGCACTCACTCGGTGCTCGAGCACGGCTATCTCACCAAGGTCGAGCGGGCGCACGGTCTGCCTTCGGGACGGCGCCAGTCGCCTCGGATCGGCGCTGCGGGCAACCAGTTCCGTGACATCGAGTACGAGGGGTACGCACTGGTGGTCGAGCTCGATGGTGCGCTCGGGCATGATTCCTGGCGCGACCAGGCTCATGACGCCGACCGCTCGTTGAACGACCTGGCGGATCTGGGGGCGGTCACCGCGCGACTCAGGTTTCACCAGGTGTTCGACACCCCGTGTCAGACAGCGGTCCGCGTCGGACGGATCCTCGCCAGGAACGGGTGGAGCGGGACGCCGAAGCGTTGTGGGCAGAGCTGCCGCGTGAACGAATGAACCTGGGGAGGGTCATCCGAACTGTGTTCGGACAACCCTCCCCAGGTTGCGGACGATCCAGCCGGGCTCAGTTCTCGGTCAGCTCGACTTCTACGCCACCCAGGAGGGCGGCAGCCATGTTGTAGAGGAACGCGGCGAGGGTGGCGACGGCGGTCATCAGCACGATGTTGACCACCGAGACGACCATCGTGAAGCCCATGATCCGGGCGAGGCCGAGGTAGTCCTGCACGTTCCAGCCCGCGCTGGAGTCACCGACGACGTCCTGGACGGCCTGGTTGATCGAGTCCCACACGCCGGCGGCACCCAGCACCGACCAGATGACGAAGACCGCCACGATCATCACGACACTGAGCGCGATCGAGAGCAGGAAGGCCATCTTCATGACCGACCACGGGTCGATCCGGCTCAGGCTCAGCCGCGCACGGCGATGTGCGTCGCCGCCCGTGGCCCGCACAGCGCCGGCCGGGCCGGAGGTGCGAGCGGTCGACGCCACCGCGGACGCGGCGGCCGAGGTCGTACGCTTGAACTCACTGGCCGCGTTGGCAACCGTGCCCGTGAACCGCTGGGAGACCGGCTGTTCCTCGGTCTCGTTCCGCTCGTTCATCGCGACTCCCCCGCTCGTGCGCTCTGAGGTGCGGTCCGTCATCAGGATTCATCTTCCGTAGTGGTCTCGGGCGACGCTCCACTCTCGTCGTCCCCACCGATTGTTACATCATCTGCAACCTCTGTCCCGGCGCCGACCTCGTCGTCGACCTCGCGGGCCTCGACGGAGCGGGCCACGACGGCGACAGAGTCACCCTTCTTGGGCGAGACGAACTTGACGCCCTGGGTGGAGCGCCCGGTGGCCCGGAAGTCGGTGTTGATCGGGCTGCGTACGACCTGACCGGTGGCGGTGATCGAGAGGATCTCGTCGCCGTCGACCACGATGAACGCACCGACCAGACCGCCGCGGTCGGTGTTGGCCAGAGCCATCGTCTTGATGCCCAGACCGCCGCGGGACTGCAACCGGTAGTCGGTGATCTTCGTACGCTTCGCGAAACCGCCATCGGTGATGGTGAAGACGAACTGCTCCTTGACCTCGTCCGGCGACTCGGCACCGGAGACAGGAGCCGCGACGTCCGCGGTGTCCTCGTTGGCCTCGGAGAGCCCGGCCGCGATCTCGGCGGCGACGTGCTCGGCCCGGATCACCGACATCGACAGCAGCGAGTCGCTCTCGCGGAACTTCATGCCCGTGACGCCTGAGGTCGCCCGTCCCATCGGCCGCAGCTGGTTGTCGTCGGCGCGGAACCGGATGGCCTGGCCCTTGCGGGAGACCAGCAGGATGTCGTCCTCGGAGTTGACCAGCTGCGCGCCGATCAGCGCGTCGTCGTCCTCACGGAAGTTGATCGCGATGACGCCGGCCTGGCGAGGCGAGTTGTAGTCGGCGAGGCGCGTCTTCTTGACCAGCCCGGAGCGGGTCGCCAGCACCAGATAGGGCGCCTGGTCGTAGTCGCGGATCGCGAGCACCTGGGCGATCGACTCGTCCGGCTGGAAGCTCAGCAGCCCGGCGACGTGACCGCCCTTGGCGTCGCGTGCCGCCTCGGGCAGGTTGTAGGCCTTGATCCGGTAGACCCGCCCGGCGGTGGTGAAGAAGAGCAGCCAGTGGTGGTTCGAGGTCGCGATGAAGTGCTCGACCACGTCGTCGCCGCGCAGGGTGGCGCCGCGTACGCCCTTTCCACCGCGCTTCTGGGTGCGGTACTCACCCGCGAGCGTCCGCTTGGCGTAGCCACCGCGGGTGATCGAGACGACCAGGTCCTCATCGGGGATGAGGTCCTCCATGGAGAGGTCTCCGTCGGCGGCGATGATCTGCGTACGCCGCTCGTCGCCGTACTTCGCGACGATCTCGTCGAGCTCCTCGTCGACGATCCGGCGCTGCCGCGAGACGTTGGCGAGGATGTCCTCGAGGTCGGCGATGATGATCTCGAGCTCGGCGAGCCGGTCGACGATCTTCTGCCGCTCGAGCGCCGCGAGGCGACGAAGCTGCATGTCGAGGATCGCGTTGGCCTGGATCTCGTCGATCTCCAGCAGCCGGATCAGCCCCTGGCGCGCGTCGTCGACCTCGGGGGAGGAGCGGATCAGCGCGATCACCGCGTCGAGCTGGTCGAGCGCCTTGACCAGGCCGCGCCAGATGTGGGCGTCCTCCTCGGCCTTGCGGAGCCGGAACTCCGTACGCCGCCGGATGACGTCGACCTGGTGGTCGACCCAGTTGGAGATGAACTGGTCGATGCTCAGCGTGCGGGGCACGCCGTCGACCAGCGCCAGCATGTTGGCGGAGAAGTTGGTCTGCAGCTCGGTGTGCTTGAGCAGGTTGTTGAGCACGACCCGGGCGACCGCATCGCGCTTGAGCACGACCACGAGCTGCTGCCCGGTGCGGGAGGAGGTGTTGTCCTTGACGTCCGCGATGCCCTGCACCCTGCCGGTGTCGGCCAGGTCGGCGATCTTCTGGGCGAGGTTGTCCGGGTTCACCATGTAGGGGAGCTCGGTGATGACCAGGTTGGTGCGCCCCGACTTGTCCTCGTCGACCTCGATCACCGCGCGCTGGGTGACGGAGCCGCGGCCGGTGCGGTAGGCCTGCTCGATGCCTTCCCGTCCGACGATCAGGGCGCCGTTGGGGAAGTCGGGACCCTTGACCCGCTCGAGGAGCGCCTCCAGGAGCTCCTCGCGAGTCGCGTCGGGGTGCTCGAGCGCCCACTTGGCGCCGGAGGCGACCTCACGCAGGTTGTGCGGCGGGATGTTGGTCGCCATGCCGACCGCGATGCCCGCGGAGCCGTTGACCAGCAGGTTCGGGAACCGCGCCGGCAGGATGGCCGGCTCCTGGGAGCGGCCGTCGTAGTTGGGACCGAAGTCGACGGTGTCCTCGGTGATGTCACGGACCATCTCCAGCGCCAGCGGTGCCATCCGGCACTCGGTGTAACGCATGGCCGCGGCCGGGTCGTTGCCGGGAGAGCCGAAGTTTCCCTGACCGTTGATCAGCGGGTAGCGCAGCACCCACGGCTGGGCGAGCCGGACCAGGGTGTCGTAGATGGCCGAGTCGCCGTGCGGGTGGTAGTTACCCATCACCTCGCCGACGACGCGGGCGCACTTGGAGAAGCCACGGTCGGGGCGGTAGCCGCCGTCGTACATCGCATAGAGCACGCGGCGGTGGACGGGCTTGAGTCCGTCACGCACCTCGGGCAGCGCACGACCCACGATGACTGCCATCGCGTAGTCGATGTAGCTGGACTGCATCGAGGTCTGCAGCTCGACGGTCTCGATCCGGCCGCCGCTCGGGACGATGGCGGAGCCTTCCGGAGGAGTATCGGTCACGATTTCTCTTTCTGCGTGGGTCTATCTGTGAACGCCGGCGGTCGAGCCTGTCGAAACAACCGATCGCGGCGTCAGATGTCGAGGAAACGTACGTCCTTGGCGTTGCGCTGGATGAAGGAGCGCCGCTCGGCGACGTCCTCGCCCATGAGGATGGAGAAGATCTCGTCGGCGTGGGCGGCGTCCTCGAGGGTCACCTGGAGCAGCAGGCGCTGCGACGGGTCCATCGTGGTCTCCCACAGCTCGTCAGCGTTCATCTCGCCCAGACCCTTGTAGCGCTGGACGGGGTTCTCCTTGGGGAGCTTCTTGCCCTGCTCCAGGCCGTGACGCTGCAGCGCGTTGCGCTCGGCGTCGGAGTAGACGAACTCGTGCTCGGCCGGCTTGTTCCACCGCAGGCGGTAGAGCGGCGGCTGGGCGAGGTAGACGTAGCCCTGCTCGATCAGCGGCTTCATGAACCGGAACAGCAGCGTCAGCAGCAGCGTGTTGATGTGGTGGCCGTCGACATCGGCGTCGGCCATCATCACGATCTTGTGGTAGCGAAGCCGGTTGATGTCGAAGTCGTCGTGCACGCCGGTGCCCAGCGCGGAGATGATCGCCTGGACCTCCGTGTTGGCGAGCACCTTGTCGATCCGGGCCTTCTCGACGTTGAGGATCTTGCCTCGGATCGGGAGGATCGCCTGGATGCGCGGGTCACGGCCGGACTTGGCCGAGCCGCCCGCGGAGTCACCCTCGACGACGAAGATCTCGCACTCTTCGGGGTTGGTCGACTGGCAGTCGGCGAGCTTGCCGGGCAGGCCGCCACCGCCGCCGATGCCCTTGCGGTTGCGGGCCAGGTCGCGGGCCTTGCGGGCAGCGACACGGGCGGTCGCGGCGGCCATCGCCTTGCGGATGACCTCCTTGCCCTCGGCCGGGTTCTGCTCCAGCCAGGCGCCGAGCTCGTCGTTGATCACCGACTGGGTGAAGCCCTTGACCTCGGTGTTGCCGAGCTTGGCCTTGGTCTGGCCCTCGAACTGCGGGTCCATGATCTTGAGGCTGACGATCGCGGTCAGACCCTCACGGATGTCGTCACCCGTGAGCCGGTCCTCCTTCTTCTTGATCAGGCCCCACGTCTCGCCCCAGCGGTTCATCAAGGTGGTCAGCGCTGCCCGGAAGCCCTCCTCGTGCGTACCGCCCTCGGGGGTGTTGATGTTGTTCGCGAAGGTGTGAACGGCTTCGTTGTACGACGAGGCCTGCCACTGCATGGCGACCTCGAGGCTCATCGCGTTCTCGACCTTGGCATCGGTCTCCGCCTCGAACGAGATCACCGAGGAGACCGGAGCCTTGCGCTTGTTGAGGTGGTCGACATAGTCGGCCAGGCCGCGCTCGTACATGAACGTCTGCTCGAGCGCCTTGGTGCCGTTGTTGCTGGCGTGCAGCGCGTCGTGGGCTTCGGTGTCGTGCTCGATCGTCGCGTCCTCGACGGCGTCGGCGATCTCGTCGACGTGGGGGCGCTCGTCGCGCAGCACGATCGTGAGGCCCTTGTTGAGGAAGGCCATCTCGCGGAAGCGGGCCGAGATCGTCTCGAGGCTGTAGTCGGTGGTCTCGAAGACCTCGTCCGAGGCGTACCAGGTGATCTTGGTCCCGGTCTCCTCGTCCTTCTCGAGGTCGCGGACCTCGCGGAGGTCGTAGTCGGGAATGCCCTTGGTGAACTCCTGCTCCCAGAGCTTGCCGCGGTTCTTGACCTCCATGTGCAGGCGCGTGGAGAGCGCGTTGACGACGCTCGATCCCACACCGTGCAGACCACCGGAGACCTTGTAGCCGCCGCCACCGAACTTCCCGCCGGCGTGCAGCACGGTCAGCGCCAGCGTTGCCGCCGGAATGTCCTGGCCGGGAGCGGTGTCGGTCGGGATGCCACGGCCGTTGTCGACGACGCTGACCCCGCCGTCCTCACGCAGCGTCACCCTGATGGTGTCGCAGTAGCCGGCGAGGGACTCGTCGACCGCGTTGTCGGTGATCTCCCACACCAGGTGGTGGAGACCGCGGGTGCCCGTCGAGCCGATGTACATACCCGGCCGTTTACGGACCGCTTCGAGCCCTTCGAGAACCTGGATGGCAGAGGCGTCGTACTCGACTCCGTCTGCGGTCGTGTCTTCCGTGGCTGGAGTCGTCTGGTCGGCAGCGGTCACCGGTGCGATCCACCTGTCATCTCGGTCCGGAATCGGACGTGGCGTCGGTTGGGCATGCAACGGGCCGACCAGCGCCGAGGAAGTGGAACCTACCGCGATCGACCCAGTCCCTATAATACCCCGTAGAACCCCGGATTCCACGTATGCGCCCTCTCCTGAGGGGCAACTGTGATCGAAATGAGCGTCTGTACGTCTCGTGACGGCGTCTCTGCGCGTCCAGCAGGGGGCTCGGTGAGTCCCTATACGTCCCGGGGGCGCCCAGAGCGGCAGATCGCGGCTCACGTCCGTCACCTCGAACACCTGTGCAGACTTCCCGTGACGAGGGCCGAATCAGCCGTAGGTGTCGCGTGGCCCGCGGCCGTCGCGCAGGCCTCTGGGACCCTTCTTCCAGGAAGGCAGATGCGGGCCGAGGACCTCGATGAGGACCACGGTGCCGTGGCCCAGCTCCTGGTTGAGGCGCTTGACCAGGTTGGGAGCGAGGAGCTTGAGCTGAGTCGCCCAGGCGGTGGAGTCGGTGCGCACCGCGAGCTTGCCGTCGGCGTACGACTCCGGGGTGGTGTGGTCGGCGATCTCCTCGCCCACGATGTCGGGCCAGCGGGCCATCACGCCATGGACCCGCAGGGAGGTGTCCCAGCCGTGGTCGTCGACCATCCGGCTCACGACGGAGTCGATGAGCTGCGGATCGCGGTCGTCAGGTCGGGCGCCCGAGACCCGGCCGCGTCCTGTGCCCGAGTCCGGCGGCGTACGTCGCTTCTTCATGCTGCCTGCCTTCGGCGCCGGCATCCTCGCCGTCGCGCGGGTCAGGGAGCGGGCCAGGTCTAGGCCGTCGGCGGGCTTCTCGGTGTCTTCCTCACCGCCTATGGCGGTCTCGACAAGCTCGACCACCGGCTCGACCACCGGCTCGTCCTCAGTCACGGCGGACCACCTCGCCGGCGGAGACGTGGTAGCGGGCGCCCGCGAGTGCGGCGGGGACGTCCTCGGGAACCGCTGCGGTGACGAGGACCTGCTCGGCACCGGCCACCAGCTCGGCCAGCTGGACGCGCCGCTGGCTGTCGAGCTCGGCGAAGACATCGTCCAGGATCAGGATCGGGTCGTCGCCGTCGGCCCGCAGCAGGTCGTACGCCGCCAACCGGAGCGCGAGCGCGAAGGACCAGGACTCGCCGTGGCTGGCGTAGCCCTTGACGGGGAGGCGCTCGGCGCCGGCACCGTGGCCGAGGAACAGCACCAGATCGTCACGGTGCGGACCGACCAGGCTGATGCCGCGGTCGAGCTCGTCCTTCTGCCGGCGACCGACCTCGGCGAGGATCGCCTCCTGCAGATCAGCCGCCGAGGTCGCGCCGGCCAGGTCGAAGGAGGGCTTGTACTCGATCTCGGCATCGTCACGCGAGGCACCGCGGGCCACCGTCTCGTAGGCCTTGCCCACGTAGGGCCGCAGCGCGTCGACGAGGGAGAGCCGCTCGGCGAGGATCTCGGCGCCGGTGCGGGCGAGGTGGTCGTCCCATACGGCCAGGGTGGCGAGCGCACCCTCGCGAGCCGAGCCGCGCGCGAAGCCGGCGGTCTTGAGCAGCGAGTTGCGCTGCCTGAGGACACGGTCGTAGTCGCTGCGTACGCCGGCCAGACGGGGGGCACGCAGCATCAGCAGGTCGTCGAGGAAACGCCGGCGGTCGGACGGGTCGCCCTTGACCAGGGTCAGATCCTCGGGGGAGAAGACGACGGTGCGGACCAGCCCGACCAGGTCGCGGGTGCGGGGGAGCGGGCTCTTGTTGATCCGGGCCTTGTTCGCGCGACCGGCGTTGATCTCGACCTCGAGGGTGGCGGTGCGGCCGTCACGTACGACAGCAGCCCGCACGACCGCCTGGTCGGCACCGGCCCGGACGAGCGGGGCGTCGGTGGCCACCCGGTGGGACTGGAGACGAGAGAGGTAGTCGATCGCCTCGACCAGGTTGGTCTTGCCCTGGCCGTTTCGTCCGACGAACGCCGTCACGCCCGCTTCGAGCGGGACCTCGACGCTCGCGTAGGAGCGGAAGTCGTGAAGAGAGAGGTGGGAGACGTACATCTTGTTTCCTCTCTCGTTGCTGCGTAGTCCGGTCGGAGTCTTTAAGGTGCGTGCATGACCCAGTCTCCCAACCCATACGGTCCACCTCCAGGGCAACCCGCCAACGGAGCGCCGGGCGGGCCGTTCTACCTGTCCGTCATGGGCCAGGTCCACGGGCCGTACCCGGTCCAGCAGCTCGCCCAGATGGCAGGTGCCGGACAGATCAAGTCGGACACGCCGGCCAGCCTCGGCACCGACCAGCAGTGGTTTCCCGTGAAACAGATTCCGGGCATCTTCTCGAGCCGGGAGTGGCTGCTCACGCTGTTGCTCTCGATCTTCCTCGGCTCGCTCGGCGTGGACCGCTTCTACGTCGGTCAGATCGGTCTCGGCGTCCTCAAGCTGATCACCTGCGGTGGCTTCGGGATCTGGACGATCATCGACATCATCCTCGTCGCCGTGCGAAAGTTCCCAGATGCAGACGGCCGCCCGCTCTCCTGAGTCGCACCGAACCGGACCGCTCGGGCGACTCTCGGCGGTGACCTCCACCGAGGTCGTCGCCGCGATCGGCCTCGGCGGCGTGGCGATCGCCGCGCTGCTGCCCGCCGGCGGCATCGAGGACGGCCCGGTTCTGTGCCCGTTCCGCGCGCTCACCGGGCTGCCCTGCCCCGGGTGCGGGCTGACCCGGTCGTGGGTCTACCTGATGCACGGCGACATCGGCTCGTCGCTGGCGAGCAACTGGTTCGGCCCGCTGCTCGTCATCGCGGTGATCGCCCTCGTCGTGGTCTCGGTGCGCGCGCGGCTGGCCGGTAAACGCCCCGTCGACCTGGACAAGCTCGTCCGTGCGCCGATGGTTCTCGGTTTCTTCGCGCTCTTCGTCGCCTACGGCGTCGTACGTCTGGCCCTCACCGCAGCCGGAGTGATCCCCACCATCTGAGGTGATCGAGCGAGGTGGTCGAGCTTGTCGAGATCACCACCCGCCCCGGTGGTCGAGCCTGTCGAGACCACCACACCCGCCCCGATGATCGAGCCTGTCGAGATCACCAAGTCCCGACCCTCAGGCCTCGGACTCCGAGATCACCGCATGCCCACCGAAGCCGTTGCGCATCGCGGCGATCGCCTTCATCGCGTGGTCGTCCTCCTGGCGGGAGACGAACCGCGCGAACAGGCTCGCCGAGATCGCCGGCATCGGGACGGCGTTCTCGATCGCTGCCTCGACGGTCCAGCGGCCCTCGCCCGAGTCGTCGGCGTAGCCCTTGATCTTGTCCAGGTGCTCGTCGTCGCGGAGCTGGTCGACGAGCAGATCGAGAAGCCAGGAACGTACGACGGTGCCCGTGCGCCACGAGGCGAAGATCTCCGGGACGTTGTCGACGAGGTCGACCTTGTCGAGGAGCTCCCAGCCCTCGGCGTAGGCCTGCATCATGGCGTACTCGATGCCGTTGTGGACCATCTTGGAGAAGTGGCCGGCGCCGGGGGTGGTGCCGCAGTGGACCAGGCCGTCCTCGGTGCCGGAGGGCTTGAGCGCCTCGAAGGCGGGCATCACCTTGGCGGCGTCCTCGTCCGAGCCGCCGTACATCAGCGCGTAGCCGTTCTGGAGGCCCCAGACGCCACCGGAGACACCGCAGTCGACGAAGCCGATGCCGTTCTCGGCCAGGCTCGCGGCGTTCTTCGCGTCGTCGGTGTATTTCGAGTTGCCGCCGTCGACGACGAGGTCGCCCTCACTGAGGAGCTCCTTGAGCTCGGCGACGGTGGAGCGGGTCGGCTCGCCGGCCGGCACCATCACCCAGACCACCTTCGGGCTGGGCAGCGCCTCGACCATCTCGGCCAGGCTCGCCACGTCGGCGAGGTCAGCGTTGCGGTCGTAACCGACGACGGTGTGATCGGCCTCCTGCAGCCGGGTGCGCATGTTGCCACCCATCTTGCCGAGACCGACGAGTCCGATGTGCATGCAAGTTTCCTATCCAGCGAAATCGGTGATCGAGCTTGTCGAGCGGTGTATCGAGCCTGTCGAGATGACCACCCTAGTGAGGCGGTGTCAGGAGAGCAGGCGCCGCGGCATGAGGAGGTAGCGGAACCCCGGGTCCTCGCCGCCCTCGGCCGGCTTGCCGCTGATCACCACCGGCTTCGGAGCCTGCGTGAAGGCGAGCTCGACGACCTGCTCGTCGATGGCCTGCAACCCGTCGAGGAGGAACTGCGGGTTGAACCCGGTGGTCAGTCCCTCGCCCTCCATGGTCGCCTCGATCGACTCGGACGCCTGGGCCTCGTCGCCGGAGCCGGCGTCGAGGGTGAGGACACCGTCCTCGAAGACCATCTGGACAGCGGTGTTGCGCTCGGCGACCAGGGCGACGCGCTTGACGGACTCGACCAGCGAGGCCTTGTCCACGAGCGCCGTGGTGAGGTGCTCGGCCGGGAACAGGCTGCGCACCTTCGGGAACTCGCCGTCCAGCAGGCGCGTCGTGGTGCGGCGTACGCCACCCGCGGCCGCGCCCTCGAAGCCGATGATGCCCTCACCGGTGCCGGTGGTGGACAGCGCGAGGGTGACCTCGCTGCCGCTGGTCAGCGACTTGGCCGTGTCGCCGAGGACCTTGGCGGGCACCAGCGCGGCCAGGCTCTCGTCGGGGGTCGCCGGGTTCCACTCGAGCTCGCGGTGGGAGAGCCGGAACCGGTCGGTGGCGAGCAGCGAGATCGTGGCGCCCTCGATCTCGAGCCGCACGCCGGTCAGGACCGGGAGCATGTCGTCGCGGCCGGCGGCGGTCACGGCCTGGGCGACGGCGTGCGCGAAGAGCTCCGACTTCACCGTGCCGGCCGCGGTCGGCATCTCCGGCAGGGTCGGGTAGTCCTCGACCGGCATCGTCTGGAGGCTGAACCGAGCGCTCCCGCAGGTGAGCGAGACGCGGGCACCGTCGGTGACCATCTCGACAGGCTTGGCCGGGAGGCTGCGGCAGATGTCTGCGAGCAGCTTGCCCGAGACCAGTGCCTTGCCCTCGTCGGCGACCTCGGCCGAGAGCGTCGCTCGGGCGGACGTCTCGTAGTCGAAGGTCGAGAGCACGAGACCCTCGTGACCCGCCTCGATGAGGAGACCGGAGAGCACCGGGGTGCTGGGGCGGACCGGAAGGCTGCGGGCAGCCCAGGCGACGGCATCCGCGAACACGTCGCGGTCGACGCGGAACTTCACGATGACCTGTCCTTCTTGTAGCTCGACATCGGGGCGGTTGAGGACATGTGGTCCGGGCTGTGCGTGAACCTTGGGGAAGACGCCACCGGTTCCGGAACGCCCCCGCGTTGACATGACCTGGAGTACGCATCCTGCCACGGACCGCCGACAACCGGTAAGCGCTCAGCTGAGTTGGCTCTGCACAGGCCGCTGTGGAGCGCCGGCTCGAGAGCGGGTTGTCCCCAGGGAAGAGCGTTCGTGGAATTTCACCGAGGATCCATGACATTGATAGTTCAGTACGTCGTAAGAGCATCTGTGGGAAATGTGGATGAGCAGCGTCTTCGCAGGTCGTGGCCGGAAATGTGATTCCACAGGGGATGTGGACGGGTTGCTGAAATGACGTACGTCACTGTGGGCTGTGGAGAGTTGTCGGCCCGTTCGAGTGTTTTGTGCACAGGCCATCCCCTTTTCCATCCCATTTGAATCGGTAGTTCTCCACAGGTTCCACCCAGGCTGTGGGCTGTGGATAGCTGGTGGAAATCTCGGCAAGTGGGTTTTCGAAATCCCAAAAAGCGGACGAGGGGTCGCTCGCCGACCCCGTCGAGGCGCACCAGGCACACCGGTGGTCGAGCCTGTCGAGACCACGCAAGAGACCGGTGGTCGAGCCTGTCGAGACCACACCGTGAGTCACGGTCGGGTGGCCTCGACAAGCTCGGGGCCACTCCGTTCAGACCCCGGTGGTGGATGGAGCTGCCGCGTACGTCCTGGAGGGACCTAGCCCTGGCGCGCCTGCATCTTGACGCGGTTGGTGAGCTCGGAGACCTGGTTGAAGACGGCCCGGCGCTCGGCGAGCAGCTGGTTGATCTTGCGCTCGGCGTACATGACGGTCGTGTGGTCGCGGCCGCCGAAGTGCTTGCCGATCTTGGGCAGGGAGTCCTCGGTGAGCTCGCGGCACAGATACATGGCGATCTGGCGGGCCATGACGAGGTGACGTCCGCGCGAGGGTCCGGTGAGCTCGTCGATCGAGAGCCCGAAGTAGGCAGCCGTCTGGGCGATGATCAGGCCTGCGGTGATCTCGGGCTCGCCGCCCTCGGGGATCAGGTCCTTGAGGACGATCTCGGCCAGGGTCAGGTCGACGTCTTGCCGGTTGAGGTTGGCGAACGCCGTCACCCGGATCAGCGCGCCCTCGAGCTCACGGATGTTCGTCTGGATCTTCGAGGCGATGAACTCGAGCACGTCCGGCGGTGCGGTGAGCCGCTCCATCGCGGCCTTCTTCCGAAGGATCGCGATCCGGGTCTCGATGTCCGGCGGCTGTACGTCGGTGATCAGCCCCCACTCGAACCGGTTGCGGAGCCGGTCCTCGAGCGCCTCGAGCCGCTTGGGCGGGCGGTCGGAGGTGAGCACGATCTGCTTGTTGGCGTTGTGGAGCGTGTTGAAGGTGTGGAAGAACTCCTCCTGCGTCTGGGTCTTCCCCTCCAAGAACTGGATGTCGTCGATCAGCAGCACGTCGACATCGCGGTAGCGCCGCTTGAACCGGTCCTGCCGGTCGTCGCGGATCGCGTTGATGAACTCGTTGGTGAACTCCTCCGAGCTGACGTAGCGCACCTTCGCCCCGGAGTAGAGGCTCCGGACGTAGTGACCGATCGCGTGCAGCAGGTGGGTCTTGCCCAGACCGGACTCACCGTAGACGAGCAGGGGGTTGTAGGCCTTGCCCGGTGCCTCGCTGACCGCGACCGCGGCCGCGTGCGGGAACCGGTTGGAGGACCCGATGACGAACGTCTCGAAGGTGTACTTCGGGTTCAGCCGCGTCTCGAGGACGTTCGGGCTCGGCTCGCTGGGCCTGGTCGGCGGACCGGGGACGAGCGGCCGGGGCGGCGCCGGCTCGTCGACGGGGGCCACCGGGGGTTGGGGATTTGTCGACATATCGCCATATCCGGGCCCGACGTCGTGTCCCGGGACGGGAGGAGCGGGCTGCAGAGGAGGCGGGGGCGTGACAGGAGGCTGCGGTGCTGCGTACGCAGGGGGCGCTTCCGGCTCGTCGTGCGGCCCGTTCGCCGGCGGGACTCCGGGGATCAGACCCGGAGCGCCGGTGGGGTAGACCGACTGATGCGGGAAGACGGACCGGTGCTCGAGGTTCGCCGCCGCCGCGGCTGCCGCGGCGTCAGCGGCCGCGATCTCCCGCTCGGAGATCATGATCGCCTGGGTGTCGGGATCAGGTGTGACGTCGAGGTCAGGGTTGACGGTCACCGCGATGCGGATGTCGCGGTGGAAGATGTCGCCGAGCGACTTCTCCAGGGTGCCGCGCAGCCGGCCCTCGATCTGGTTGCGAGTGAAGTCGTTGGGGACCTCGACGATCGCCGTCGATCCGTGAAGTGTGAGCGGCTCGCTGTCGCGTAGCCAAGCCCGGTGGTTCGGCGGGAGCTCGGCGACCACACTCGTCCACGCGGACTGGAGATCTGGCTGCGGTTCTGGCGCGAGACCGGAGTTCTCCACGGGTTCCTGCCTTCCCTGATGGCTCGGTGGGTGGTCTTGTGTTGATACAGCCTGGAATGAAGCGGCGGTCTGGTCTACATCCTCCACAGGCTTTTCCACAAGCTGTGGAGCATCCCCGAAACTGGGCAACGGAGATGAACCGAGACACGTCGCCACCCTCGAGAATCCGGCCGTTTCGGCAGGTCAGGCGGGAAAAGTAGATCCCAGCGTGGCATTCCCCCGAATGCGACCGATGCTCCTGACGATGTGCAGGGAAACCTCGGTAGACCACGAAGTTACCGGCTGGGGAGGGTGCTGGGCAACCCGTCCTCCACAGGTCGGGGGCGAATCACAGGCGTGTGATAGAGCGCGAGTTTGACCGTGGTTTCGCCGTCCACGTACCGTTGCTAGGTCGCCCGATCCACGGGTGCCGCATGTCCACGCCTGGGTTGGTCGAGGCGCGGATGGGCGGTGCTTGTTGAGACCGTCAGCCCTGAAGTCACTGTGGGCGACCCGTCCAGACCAGCCGGCAGAGCAACCGGCCACCACACAACTAAGGAAGCACCCCGTGAGCAAGCGTACTTACCAGCCGAACAACCGCCGTCGTCACAAGACGCACGGTTTCCGCCTGCGCATGCGCACCCGTGCCGGCCGCGCGATCCTCTCTGCGCGCCGTGGCAAGGGTCGCAAGAGCCTGACCGTCTGAGGCCGCGGCCTCAGCCACCACGCGCGTGCTGTCTCGTCGCCACCGACTGGTCGATCCGTCGGGCTTCAAAGAAGCGGTACGACGGGGCAAGCGCGCGGGCTCGAAGAGCCTGGTGGTCCACCTGCTCGTCCCCGGCACCGAGACTGGTGCCGACCAGGTGAACGAGCCGCAGGTGGGCTTCGTGGTGAACAAGGCCGTCGGTCCGGCCGTCGTCCGGAATCGTGTGAAGCGCAGACTGCGTCATCAGGCCCGGGAGTCCCTGAGCGGACTCCCGGGCTCTGCTGTGCTTGTGGTCCGTGCTCTTCCCGCCTCCGCCGAGGCGGGCTATGCCGAGCTGGGTGCCGATCTGCGGCACTGCCTGGAGCGAGTGCTCCGATGAGGACGGCGGTCCGCGGCGTACGCGGAGGTCTCGACAAGCTCGACCGCCTGGTCGCGTACGTCCTGGTCGGACTTCTCCATGTATGGCGGACCCTCATCAGTCCACTGTATGGCGACGTGTGCCGCTACTACCCCTCGTGCTCGGAGTACGCGCTCGAGGCAGTCAGGTCGCACGGCCCCTGGCGTGGAAGCTGGCTGACCGCGCGACGACTGGCCCGCTGCGTCCCTTGGGCCAAGACTCGAGGCTTCGATCCAGTACCACCTGTGGAGCATGATCGATGTCACGCGATGGTCGAGTCTGTCGAGACCCGATCTGAATCCCCTGAAGACCTTGTCCGCGTAAGTGCGGACCCCCCAAAACGAGGAGCCTGATCCGTGGGAGCCATAGGCGATCTGTTCGGATGGATCGCAACACCGCTGTATTACGCCATCTCGGGCATCTTGCTCGTGTGGCAGAAGGCGTTCTCGTACGTCATTCCGTCTGAAGGCTGGCAGTGGGCTCTGGCCATCGTCGGCCTGACCGTGACCATCCGTGCGTTGCTGATCCCGCTGTTCGTGAAGCAGATCAACTCCAGCCGCAACATGCAGCTGCTGCAGCCGAAGGTCAAGGAGCTGCAGAAGAAGTACGGGCACGACCGCGAGAAGCTCGCCAACGAGACGATGAAGCTCTACAAGGACACCGGCACCAACCCGTTCGCGTCCTGCCTGCCGCTGCTGCTGCAGATGCCGATCTTCTTCGTGCTGTTCCGGCTGCTGGAGCACGCCTCGGACGGGAACGGCAAGGGCTTCCTGACCGACGCGGCGGCGCACGAGTTCGCCACCTCGACGTGGCTGGGCTCGCTGCTGTCCGACCAGTTCACCACCGCGGATCACATGTCGACCCGCATCCTCACCGGGTTCCTCGTCGTGGCGATGATCGCCACCACGTTCCTCACGCAGCGTCAGCTGATGTCGAAGAACATGCCGGCCGACGCGATGACCGGTCAGTACGCACAGCAGCAGAAGCTGCTTCTCTACGTGCTCCCCGTCGTGTTCGCCGTCGGTGGTATCGCCTTCCCGGTCGGAACGATCCTCTACTGGACCTCGTCGAACCTGTGGACCATGGGCCAGCAGTTCTACGTGATTCGCAACAACCCGGCACCGGGTACGCCTGCGTTCGATGCCAAGCAGGATCGTGAGAAGGCCAAGCGCAAGAGGAAGGGCCTGCCCGAGGACGAGGACGATGAGGCTACGGAGACCGCGGCGGTCTCCGTGGAGAAGCGGCCGGCGCAGCGTACGCAGCCCAAGAACCAGACCAAGAGCCAGCGGAAGAAGGCCGGCACGGGAGCCGGTCGTTCCACGACCCAGAAGGACGGGGGAACCAAGTGACGACCCAGGATGTGAGCGAGACCGAGACCGAGACGGTGGCGGGGGTAAGCGAAGAGGCACGCCTCAAGCAGCTCGAGCAGGAGGGTGACATCGCGGCGGACTACCTCGAGGAGCTCCTCGACATCGCCGACATCGATGGCGATCTCGACATGGACGTCGAGGGCGACCGCGCCGCGGTCTCGATCGTGGGCGGAGACCTGCAGCAGCTGGTCGGCCGTCACGGAGAGGTCCTGGACGCGATCCAGGAGCTGACCCGGCTGGCGATCTACCGCGAGACCGGTGAGCGGTCCCGGATGATGCTCGACGTAGGCGGCTACCGTGCCGACCGTCGCTCCACCCTGATGGCCCTCGCCGATGAGACCGTCGCGAAGGTCAAGGAGTCCGGTGCTCCGGTCTCGCTGAAGCCGATGTCGCCGTTCGAGCGGAAGGTCGTCCACGACGCCGTCGCCGAGGCGGGTCTCACCTCTGAGTCCTCCGGCGTCGAGCCGCGACGCTACGTGGTCGTGCTGCCTGAGTGACGCTGGCTGACAGCGAAAAACGCCCCTCGTGCCTTGTGGCACGAGGGGCGTTTGTCATGTGCGGGGTTTCACGTGGAACGTTGGTGATCTCGACAAGCTCGATCACCGGGTGAGTGGCTCGATCACCGGGTGAGTGGCTCGATCACCGGGTGGCTCGGTCTCCGGTGGCTACGAGCGGTAGACGACTACCCGGTCGTTGATGCGGATCTGGTCGAAGACCCACCTGATGGAGGACCTGTTGCGTACGTTGACGCAACCGTGGGAGCAGCCGTTGTAGCCGCGGGCCGCGAAGTCCGAGGAGTAGTGCACGGCCTGGCCGCCGGAGAAGAACATCGCGTACGGCATCGGCGTGTGGTAGATCGAGGAGACGTGGTTGCGGCTCTTCCGGTAGACCTTGAACGTGCCCTGGCGGGACTTGTTGTTCGAGCAGCCGAAGCGGGCATCCATCGACCGAACGATGTGGCCACTGCGTACGTAGCGCATCTTGCGGTCGGTCTTGTCGACGCAGAGCACGCGCCCGGAGAGACAGTTGCGGTGGAGGTTGTAGAGCTTCGCGTCCGTCGGGGACTTCGTCATCGAGCGGAGCCGGTCAAGGGTGCGCTGGTTGACCTTCCCGGTGGTCGCCAGGCGCTGATTGCGCTGGAAGATCTTCACAGCGCCGGCGGTCTTCGAGCCGTAGTAGCCGGTGACGCGGCCGCTGTAGATCCGGCGCTCCTTGAGGCGGGCCTGGATCCGGCGGACGCCCATGCCCTTGGAACCCTTCTGATAGAGGACCTTGTACGCCATGTGGAGCCCGGTCTGACCGACGGATGTCGATGCTGTGGTTGCTCGTGCGCTGCTCGGCGCTACTGCGGTGCCGAGGGAGAGGCCCAGGGCGAGGATGGTGGTGATCATGATCGCCACCGGGGTTCTACGGACGTTCACTTCAAGCTCCGTGGGGTCAAGAGGATGGTGGCCCGGTCGCTCGGGCCGCTGGGGCCGCACGCTGGGTGCGGCGTTCTACGACTAAGACGTTCGAGCAGCCTCCACGGTTGCATCAGAGCGTGAGGCCGCTCGCGGACTTTAACGCACCGGACCGAAGACACGTCACCCTTTAGATGCATGTCCCCGCCCGTTCTCCCGTCCGTCCGGTTTCACGTGAAACCAGACGGTGGTCGAGCCTGTCGAGACCACCCGAGATTCGGTGGTCAAGCCTGTCGAGACCACGTGCCGCCCGGTGGTCGAGCCTGTCGAGACCATCCGAGACCCGGTGGTCGAGCTTGTCGAGACCATCCGAGACCCGACACGGTGATCTCGACAGGCTCGATCACCGGGTGGGGGTGATCTCGACAGGCTCGATCACCGGGGTCACTCGTGTGGGGTGGCCGAGGTGTTGGCGAGGGCCGGCAGCTTTCCGAGTCGCCCCTGGACGAGCGCGATCCGTTTGGCCCGTCCCCAGTTCTGGATCTGCTTCTCTCGCGCGAACGCGTGGGCGACGTTGTCGTACTGCTCGTACCAGATCAGCTGCACGGGGAGGCGATGTCGCGTGTACTCAGAGCCGAGTCCGACGCGGTGCTCGGTCATCCGGCGCTCGAGGTCGGTCGTGCTGCCGACGTACAGGGTTCGGTCTGCGCAGAGGAGCATGTAGGTGTAGGCCATGTGCTCATCATGAGCGTGAGCACCGACAGTTTCGGTGGCCGATTCCTTGGTGGTCGAGCCTGTCGAGACGACCAAGGGGGATTCTTCATGTGGTCTCGACA
>NZ_JBOHDN010000063.1:0-49617 GCF_050699375.1 Nocardioides sp.
GCCGCGCGCAGGATCCGCTCGTGGCGCGCCTTCTGCCCCGGAGAGCTCGGCTCCGCGGACGGTCTCGCTTCGGCGATCCTGGGCATTCTCTCCCCCTCTGACGACGTGTGCTGCTGAAGATACTGGCGAACTCACCGACAACCGGGGACCTGCGGTACCGATGAGTGGGAGTCAGACGAGGTTGTCCTCCACCGGGATGCCGAAGGCGCCGCGACCGTACATCGCCAGCGCGCGCTCGACGTCGTTGGCGACGTGCACACTGCCGGCGTGGGCGTCGCGCCACGCGCGCTCGATCGGGTTGCCGCGCTTGAGCGAGTTGCCGCCGGCAGTCTTGAAGAGGATGTCGACCGCCTGGAGGGCGCGCTCGGTGGCGCGCACCTGGTCGCGGCGGGTGCGCAGCCGTAGCTCCATCGGGATCTCCTCGCCGGCGACGGCGCAGTCGAGCAGTGCGCGGATGTTGCGGTCGAGCTGCAGGATCGCGGCGTCCGTCTCGGAGGCAGCGCGCGCAACGGCGACCTGGGCGAACGGGTCCTCGGCGAACCGGCCGCCACCGAGGCTGAGCCGGAGCCGGTCCCCCATCGTGGCGACGTACGCCGTCAGGCAGCCATCGACGACGCCGACGATCGGGGCCGTGATCGCGGTGGTGAAGATCGCGCCGAAGGGCAGCTTGTAGAGCGGACCCGGGTTCACCTTCTGGCCAGGGCCGCGCAGCTGTGAGTGCTCGTAGTTGCGCAGGATGCGATGGGCCGGCACGAACGCCTTCTCGACGACCAGGTCGTTGGAGCCGGTGCCCCGCAGGCCGATGACGTCCCAGACGTCGTCGATCTCGTAGTCGGCACGCGGCACCAGCACGGTCAAGAAGTCGACCGCCTTGCCCTTCTCCCCCATCACCAGGGCACCGAGGAGCGCCCACTCGGCGTGGTCGCAGCCGCTCGAGAAGCTCCAGCGGCCGGTGAGCTCGAACCCTCCGTCGACCTCGATGAGGCGGCCGACCGGTGCGTACGACGAACAGACCAGCGTGTCATGGTTCTGGCCCCAGACGTCGCGCTGCGCCTCGTCGGGGAACAGCCCCAGCTGCCACGGGTGCACACCGATCACCGACGTCACCCAGCCGGTCGAGGCGCACGCCCCGGAGATCGCCCGGATGACCTCGAAGAAGTCGACCGGGTCGGCCTCGAGGCCGCCGTACCTCGTCGGCTGGAGCATCCGGAAGACGCCCGCGGCCGTGAGTTCCTTGATCGTCTCGGCCGGCACGCGCCGGTCGTCGTCGGTGGTGCGGGCACGCTTGGCGATGCCGTGCAGAAGCGGTCGGACTGCCGCGAGGACGTCGTTGCTCATGGCCCCAGGATGCGCGCGGCCGAGCCGCTGTCCCGCGGCCACTACCGGTGAGTGGGACTTCGACCCATCCGTACCCGTCGAGCGACGGAAACTGCGACAAGTCCATCCCGCTGTCCAGGAATCGGAGAAGAACATGACCGGAGTCGACGAGGTCCGTCGGATCGAGACGGACGGTGCCCCGACGCGCTTCGCGCGAGGCTGGCACTGCCTGGGACTGGCCAAGGACTTCCGGGACGGGAAGCCGCACCAGGTCAAGGCGTTCGGCCAGGAGCTGGTCGTCTTCTCCGGCGAGAACGGCAAGCTCAACGTGCTCGACGCGTTCTGCCGGCACATGGGCGGAAACCTCTCGCAGGGCACGATCAAGGGCGACGAGATCGCCTGCCCGTTCCACGACTGGCGCTGGGGAGGCGACGGCAGGTGCAAGGCCATTCCGTACGGCCGGCGCGTGCCGCTCCGTGCACGGACTGCGTCGTGGCCGACACTCGAGCAGGACCACCTGCTCTTCGTCTGGAACGACCCGCAGGGCAACCCTCCCCCGGAGGACGTCACCATCCCCGTGATCGAGGGAGCGACGCGCGACGACTGGACCGACTGGGTCTGGTACACCACGGTCATCGAGGGCGCGCAGTGCCGCGAGATCGTCGACAACGTAGTGGACATGGCGCACTTCTTCTACGTGCACTACTCGTTCCCGACCTACTTCAAGAACGTCTTCGAGGGCCAGACCGCGCTCCAGCTCCAGAAGGGCGTCGGTCGCGAGGACGCCCGCCCGCAGGCCACGAAGAGCGGCGTCCCCAAGATGCTCGGCAACACCTCCGTCGCGGCGTACCACGGTCCGTCGTTCATGATCGACGACCTGACCTATCACTACGAGGACGGCGACGTCGACAGCGTCCTGATCAACTGCCACTACCCGATCTCCGAGAACTCCTTCGTGCTGCAGTACGGGATCATCGTGCAGAAGGCCGATCACCTCCCCGACCCCGACGCGATGGCCCGCAAGATGGGCGACTTCATCAAGATCGGCTTCGAGCAGGACGTCGCGATCTGGAAGACCAAGGCCCGGATCGACAACCCCTTGCTGTGCGAGGAGGACGGCCCCGTCTACCAGCTCCGTCGTTGGTACGAGCAGTTCTACGTCGACGTCGAGGACGTCACCGACGAGATGACCGAGCGCTTCGAGTTCGAGATCGACACCTCCCGGCCCAACGAGGCCTGGCGGGCCGAGGTCGAGGCCAACCTAGCGGCGCGCGCGTCGTCATGACCACCCACCGTCCCGCTCCGCGCCCCGACGTCCGACTGGACGACGGGGCGATGGAGCCGGTCACCTGCAGCACCTGCTCGGCCCGTGTCGAGGTCCGCAAGAGCAGCTGGGACCAGACCAGCATCCAGTGGCGCACCGAGGCGCTGAGCGCCTGCCTCGAGCGACGCGCCACCGAGCCGGGCAGCGGCCCCAACGGCGGCGTGTTCGCCGGCTGCTCCGCCCTCCACCTCTCGATTCGCGAGTCAGCCGTTCGCGGCGAGCTGCCCGTCCAGTCGGGCGAGCCGCTGCCGGTCAACCCCGAAGGAGCACCTCACTGATGCGCGAGAAGTACGGCCCCTGGGCGGTCATCGCCGGTGGCTCCGAGGGCGTGGGCGCCTCGTTCGCGCACCAGCTGGCGGACGCCGGTCTCAACCTCGTCCTCATCGCCCGTAAGGCGGGTCCCCTCGAGGCAACCGCTTCGGACGTACGCCGGCTTGGCGTCGAGGTCCGAACCCTCGCGCTCGACCTGCTCGATCCCGCGTCCGTGCCCGCGATCGTGTCGGCCACCTCGGACGTCGAAGTCGGACTCCTGATCTTCAACGCCGGCGCGAACAGCTACGGCCACGACTTCATCGACGGCTCGCTCGACGGCCATGCCGGCGTCATCGCCCTCAACATCACCGCGCAGCTCGCGCTCACCCACCACTTCGGCGGACTCATGAAGTCACGCGGCCGCGGCGGGATCATCCTCGTCGGCTCGCTTGCCGGCTACCTGGGCTCCGCACGGCAGAGCGTGTACGGCGCCGTGAAGGCCTTCAGCCGCGTCTTTGCAGAGGGCCTCTGGCTCGAGCTCCGCGACCACGGCGTCGACGTGCTCGAGCTCGTCCTCGGTGTGACCCGCACTCCGGCCATGGAGCGTGCCGGCCTCAACTTCGACATTCCCGGCCTCGACGTCGGTGAGCCGGACGACATCGCCCGTGAGGGCTTGGCGCACCTTTCCGACGGTCCGGTCTGGATCGCCGGGGGCAACGCCGACGCTGCGTCCAAGCGAAACGGGATGGACCGTACGCGGCTGGTGCTCGGCGCGCACGAGGCGATGACTCGCCTCCTGCCACCCCGGTGACGTCGATCTGAGGAGACTCGTCCGCCGTGCATATTCTGGGCTCACCGGTCCCAACCCTCGCTCTTCAATCAGGATCCGCCGGCCGGAGCACCGCGAAGTCCCCCAGCCGGATCCTCGTCTCGAAGGTGCGGCCGGCGAGCCGCCATTGACATCCTGCGCGGACCCACGCGTCGTCGTACTCCCCCATGCATTCGAAGAACGAGCCCACCATCGGGCCGGCGCCGACGTGATACACCCGGGCGTAGCTGAGGGATTGGGCCCGGTCGCCGTCGATCGAGACCCGGTGGTTGCCGAGCAGGTGCTGGGTCGGACCGCAGCCGCCGAGGTGCTCGGACATCACGGCTACGATCGCGTCGGGGCCGGTCCGGTGATAGGCCACGGCGTCGGGGGTGAGCAGGTCGCGGATCGCCGACCAGTCGCGCGCGTCGGTGGCGGCCGCGAACCGGGCCAGCGCATCGACGATCTCGTCGCGGGGGCTCATACTGCCGCAGACCGTCCGGCCCGGCGGCCGAAGAAGGTGCCGTCACCGAGCGACGTACCGCTGATGTAGCCCTCGCCGTGCATGCCCGACGAGGCCCGCCCGGCTGCGAAGAGCCCGGGGATCGGATCGCCGGCCAGCGAGAGAACCACTCCATCTACGGTCGTGTGCAGCCCGCCCAGGGTGAAGCCCGCGAAGCCCGTGCCGGACGGCGTGCTCTCGGTGGGGTGGAAGCCGCGCCGCGGGTCGACAGCAGCTAGGCCGCCGGTCAGCGGTCGCAGCCAGCGGGAGTCCTTGTGGAACAAGGGATCCTGGCCGTTCGCCGCTCCTTCGTTGTATGCCGCAACCGTAGCCTCGAGGGCTCCGCGCGGCAGGTCCAGGTCGACGGCGAGCTCCTCGACCGTCTCGGCCGCGAACGACGGCCGCACGCCCCACGCGTCCGCGACCGCGTCGAAGCCGGCCTCGTCGATCATCACCCAGCAGGGACCGGGCTGGTGCAGGGCCGCGTGGCTGTAGAGGCCCGGATAAACGTCCTCGTTGATGAACCGCTGTCCGAGGCCGTTGACCAGCATGCCGCGGCAGACCATCTCCGGGATGGCGGTGAAGGCCGCCTCGACCACCGACATCCGGCGAGTCGCCGCGCCGATCGAGGCGGCCATCGTGATGCCGCTGCCGTCGTCGAGTCCGTCGCTGACCTTGGCATGGCCGAGCAGGGAGGGCGCGTGGTCGGCCAGCATCTGCTCGTTGTCGACGAAGCCGCCCGTGGTGAGCACGACCGAGCGCGCCCGGAACGAGAGGTCGTCACCGTAGTGACGCGCGTTCACGCCCACCACTCGGCCGTCCTCGACGATCAGGGAGGTGGCGCGGGTGTCGACCTCGACCTCGACGCCGACGGACAGGGCGTGCGCGATCAGCGCGTTCATCACGACCTGGCCGGCGAGGTGTGGCGCGCGGCCGCGGTGTCCGCGGGGTGCGGGCTTGGCGATCTCGTTGAAGGGCCAGGCGTTCTCGCCCAGCCACATCAGGCCGTCGGTGGTCGGCGGCATCCAGGTCGGGCCTTCGAAGAAGCTCGGCTGGAAGTCGATGCCGCAGGAGACCAGCCAGTCGAAGTGGTCGACTGACCCGTCGCAGTAGTGCCGCAGCTTGGCGGGATCCGCGTGCGGGCCGAGGGCAGCGGACAGGAAGGCGTACATGTCGTCAGCGGTGTCGCTGAACCCGCAAGCCTGCTGCACCGACGTGCCCCCACCGAGGTAGATCTCGCCCCCGGACAGCGCGGCCGAGCCACCCGGGGCGCCGGCGCGCTCGAGCACCAGGACCGAGGCCCCGGCTGAGGTAGCCGCGATGGACGCCGCCGCGCCGGCGGCGCCGAAGCCGACGACCAGGACGTCGATCTCCTTCACGAGAACGCCGCCAGCGGCTCCGACCCAGACCAGTCGTGGCCCCAGTAGGAGTCGGCGGTGATCTCCTCGGCGGTGTAGTAGGTCTCGTCGACGATCAAGCCCTCGACGCCGTACTCCAAGTCCCAGCCGCCGGGGGCGCGGACATAGAACGAGACCATGTGGTCGTTGGTGTGGCGGCCAAGGGTGGAGGAGACCGAGAAGCCGGCTCGGTTCACGTTGTCGAGCGCGCGACCAACGGCGTCGAGCGAGTCGACCTCGACCATCAGGTGCACGAGCCCGGGCGGGTCGCCGTGCGGGGCGGGCACGACGGCGAGGCTGTGGTGGCGCTGGTTCACGCCCATGAAGCGGACTCGGCGCGGGGTCTCCGCCTCAGCCGGAGACTTGGAGCCCAGCCGGATCGCGCCGCGGGGAAGGAAGCCGAGCACCTCGGTGTAGAACTCGACCGTCTCGTTCATGGCGGTGGTCGGCAGGACGACGTGGCCCAGGCCCTGGTCGCCGGTGATGAACTTCTGCGCCAGGCCGGTGAGCAGTGGGCTGTGGTCGAGCCGGGGGCCGAAGAAGACCTCGACGGGCGTGCCGGCGGGGTCGTCGAAGGCAATCGCCGCCTCGACCCCGCGTTCGTCGCACTCGGTCTGGCCGAGCGCCTTGACCACGACGCCAGCTGCCTCGACGGCACGCCCGACCGCGGCCAGCCCGAACTGGTCGCGCACCTCCCAGCCGACGGCGAGCACGATGTCGGACTGGCCGGGGAGCACGATGAGCCGTGACTCCCGCTCGTCGACGCGTAGGTAGAGGCCTCCCTCCACCGGACCGCTCGTTTCCTGCATGCCGAGGCAGTCCACGGTCAGCTCGCGCCAGCGCGCGACGTCCTGGGACTGCACCTTGAGGTAGCCGAGGCCACGGATCTGCGTCATTGCGAGAATCTCCTTAGATCATCGAGAGCATCGGGCCGGGCGGTGGCACGACGTCGAGGTCGGTCAGCGCGGTCGCATGGAAAACCGAGCCGGGTACGTGGATCGCGTGCGCCAGGCCCATGTGTCCGTCGCGCCAGAACCGCTGGATCGGGTTGTCCATCCGCATGCCGTTGCCGCCGGAGCGCGCGACGACCTCGTCCATCGCGCGCACGGCTCGCCAGGCGGCCGCGACCTGCGTACGGCGAGAGGCGGCCCGCTCGTTGAACGTGATCGACTCCCCCGCGGCGACCTTGTCGAAGATCCTCGTCACGTTGTCGAGCAGGGCGGTGCGCGAGGCCTTGATCTCCTCGGCAGCGGCGGAGATCGCGAACAGCACGTACGGGTCGTCGGTCACCTTGGTGCCGGTCACCTGCACACGGGAGCGCTGGTAGGCCATGTGGTGGGCGAGCGCGCCCTCGGCGATGCCGATCACGGCGCTGGTGATGCCGAGCGGGAAGATCGTCGTGAACGGCACCGCGTAGGTCGGGTTGGTGCGACCCGAGGCCGCCAGCGCCGAGCCGTCCATCATCGTGCTGAAGGGGACGGCGCGCTCGGACGGGATGAACGCGTCCTTGACGATGACGTCCTTGGAGCCTGTGCCGCGCAGGCCGACGACGTCCCAGGAGTCCTCCACGATCGTGTAGTCCGACCGCGGCAGGATCACGTGATAGCTCTGCGGCGGCATCAGCCGTTCGCCGTTCTCGTCGCCGAGGAAGGCGCCGAGGAAGATCCACTGGCAGTGGTCGGTCCCGGACGAGAACTGCCAACGCCCGTTGAAGATGTACCCGCCATCGACCGGCTTCAGGATGCCCATCGGTGCGTACGGCGAGGCGATCCAGGTCTCGTCATCGGCGCCCCAGATCTGCTCCTGGACGCCGGCGTCGCACATCGCCATCTCCCACGGGTGTACGCCGACGATGCCGGCCACCCAGCCGGTCGCGCCGTCGAGGGAGGCGACCCTCATGACGGTCTCCGCGAAGTCGCGCGGGTGTGCCTCGGCGCCTCCGTACTCAGCGGGCTGCAGCATCTTGATGACGCCGGTGTCGCGCAGGATCTTGGCTGTCGAGTCGTCGAGCCGACCCAGCTTCTCGTTGGACTCACCGAGCGCAGCGAGCTCGTCGGCTCGTTCCTCGACAGCGTTCAGGGCGATGTTCATGACCCCGACGTTCGCAGCCATCGGACGTCCACGCGGGCTGACCTCCCGTTGAGCGGGACCCACATTCAGGCGTCGTAGGTGACCTTCAGCCGATCGGTGCGGGCGGTGGCCTGGCAGGCCAGGATCAGGCCGTCCGCGAGGTCGGTGGAGTCCAGGACCTCGTTGTGCTCGAGGTCGACCTCGCCCTCGAGCAGCACGCAGGCGCAGGCGCTGCAGGCGCCCTCACGACAGGAGAACGGTGCCTCGATCCCGGCCGCGAGCAGCACGTCGAGCAGCCGGTTGCCCTCGGGCCACGGCACGCTGTGGGTGTCGCCGTCGAGGGTCACCTCGACCGTGGCCGTCACAGCCCCTTCGTCAAGCACGACGTCGGGTTCATGGAACGGGTCGTTGTGCAGGGAGGTGAAGCGCTCGACGTGCACGTGCTCCGCCGGCACGCCGGCTTCCTGAAGTGTCGAGGCGACGAGGTCCATGAACGGTTCGGGTCCGCAGATGAAGGACTGGCGGCCCGGGTGCGCGGCGACGACCTCTGCGACGCGCGCGGCCGACGGCAGCCCGTCGACCGACTGCAACCAATGGATGACCGACAGCCGCTCGTCGTACACACCGGAGAGGGTCGCGAGCTCCTCGCGGAAGATCACCGAGTCCTCGTCTCGGTTCGCGTAGACGAGCGTCACCGATCCCGAGCCGGAGTGCAGCGCGGTCTTGAGGATGGACAGGACCGGCGTGATCCCAGAGCCCCCGGCGAACAGCAGGAAGTCATCGTCCAGGTGTTTCGGCGTGAAGGTGCCCGAGGGCTTGATCACGTCGAGGATCGTGCCGGCGACGACGTGGTCGCAGACCCAGTTGGAGGCGTAGCCGTCGACCGTCCGCTTGACGGTGACCTTGGCCTTCTCGTCGAGCGCCGGCGAGCTGCACAGCGAGTAGCAGCGCGCCGCCCCCTCCTCGCGATCGGTCGGGATGCTCAGGGTGAGGAACTGGCCGGGCCGGTAGGACAGCGTGCTGCCGTCCACCGGCTCGAGCACCAGCGAGTGGGCATCGGCGGTCTCGCGGACCACCTCGACCACGCGCATCTGGAGCGTCATGTCAGCACACCGGCCGCGTGGCGGACCGCGACGTACCCGAAGACGATGGACGGGCCGATGGTGGCGCCCGGGCCGGCGTACTCGTTCCCCATGATGGACGACGACGCGTTGCCGGTGACATAGAGGCCGTCGATGATCGAGCCGTCCTCGCGCAGCACACGGGCGTGCGCGTCGCTGACCAGGCCGCCCTTGGTGCCGAGGTCGCCGACATCGAGTCTGACCGCGTAGTAAGGGCCGGTGTCGATGGTGTCGAGGTTGGGGTTCTTCAGCGTCGGGTCGCCGTAGTAGCGGTCGTAGGCGCTGTTGCCGCGACCGTACTCGAGGTCCGCTCCGGTGCGGGCGAACTCGTTGAATCGCCTCACGGTGGCCGTCAACGCCTCGGTCGGCAGGCCGACCTGGCCCGCCAGCTCGTCCAACGTCTCGGCCCGAACGACCAGGCCGGCGTCATAGAACGACTTGGGGAACGGCTGCCCGGGCAGGATCTGCGCGAACGGGTAGCGGCGACGCGCCTTGGCGTCCATCACGAACCAAGCCGGCACGTGCTTGCCGGCGAGCTGGTCGTGGACGAAGTTCGTGTACGGCGACGACTCGTTGGTGAAGCGAGTGCCGTCCGAGGAGACGATGACCGAGCCGGGGATACAGCGTTCGGACACGAGCGGAATACTGGCGCCGCTCGGGTGCGTCACCGACGGCATCCACCACGCGTCGTCCATCAGGTCGACCGCGGCGCCGAGGCCGATCCCGGCGTTGATCCCGTCGCCGATGTTCTCGCGGGCGCCGAGGCTCAGATCCTCGCGGCCGCCCTCGGGCAGCCATTGGTTGCGCATCTCCTGGTTGTGGTCGAAGCCACCGCTCGCGATGAGCACGCCCCTGCGTCCGCGGATCCGCCGGGTGCTGCCGTCGCGGGTGACCTCGACGCCGGCCACACGGCCGTCCGCGACGACCAGGGAGGTCATCGGTGTCTCGAGCCACAGCGGGATGTCGGCGTCCTTGAGTGCCATCCGCAGCCGCGCCACCAGGGCACGTCCTCCGGTGGACATGTGCCGGCGAAGGATGAGATTGGACGCGACCCGCCACGCGGCAACGAGGCTTGAGCGACGCCCGCCCCACGTGCGCTTGACCATGGCGAGGTTCTTGTAGTCCTTCGCCGTGATCCAGAGGCCGAGGGGGCCCTTCATGCTGTTGGGGCGCTGGAACTTCTCGTCCTCCCCGAGCTTGCGCGTGTCGAACGGCACGGCCTCGATCGACCGGCCAAGCGGGCGACCGCCCTCGAGCTCGGGGTGGTAATCGGCGTACCCCTTGGTCCAGAGGAACTTCAGCCACTTGCTCTTCTCGAGCAGTGCCATCGCGTCGGGTCCGTGGTCGATGTACGCATCGAGGCGCTTCGGCTCGGCGCGATCACCGATCAGCTCGTCGAGGTAGGTCCGGATCGAATCGCGGGTGTCGTCGTGGCCGGCCCGGCGCAGAGTCGGGTTGTTGGGGACCCAGATGCCGCCACCGGAGATGCCGGTGGAGCCGCCGTACAGCTTCGCCTTCTCGAGCACGACGCAGCTGATGCCGAGGTCGTGCGCGGCAAGTGCAGCGGCCATCCCGCCGCCGCCGCTGCCGACGATGACGACGTCGAACTCGTCGTCCCATCCCCGGCTCATCGGTCGCCCCGCATCAGGAAGGCCAGCACGGTCGCTTCCCAGGCTTCCTTCTGCTCGATCATCACCCAGTGGCCACAGTTGGGGAACACATGAACCTCCACGTCAGGGATCGTCCGCATCGGCAGCAACGCCATGTCCATGGGACTGACCCGGTCGTCCCGGCCCCACGTGATAAGGGTCCGCGCCTTGATCTTGTGCAACATCGCCCAGTACGGAGGCACGTCGCTATCCGCACCGGCCGCGGCGCGCGCCGCCATCGCTGCACTGCCGTACATCCGGCGCGAGAAGTTGAGCGTCTCTGGCTGGGTGGCCTGCTCCCACCTGGTCTCGATCAGCTCGTCGGTGACCAGCGACTGGTCGAAGACCATCGAGCGCAGCCACTGGACGAGGCGCTCGCGCGTCGGGTCGTCGGTGAACTCCATCAGCAGGTTGATGCCTTCGCCGGGGAACGGGCTGAAGATGTTCTTGCCCATGCCGCCAATGGTGACCAGGCTGCGTACCCGGTCGGGGTGGTTGATCGCGAGCTGGGTCGCGATGATGCCGCCCATGGAGTTGCCGATGACGTCGACCTGGTCCAGGCCGAGTCCGTCGAGGAAGCTGATCACCGACTCCGGTGCCGCCATCATCGGGTGCTGGTCTGTCGGGTCGCTCACCCCGAAGCCGGGGAACTCGAGCACAAGGCAGCGGAAGTGCTGCGACAGCGAGGGCAGGTTTCCCTCGTAGTTGCGCCAGCCCGTCACTCCCGGGCCGGAGCCGTGGAGCAGCAGGAGCGGCGGGCCATCTCCCACGTCGTAGTACCTCAGCACACCGTTCTCGGTGTCCAGCTCCTTCAGCATCAGCGTCCTCTTCCTGGTCGGTCCACGGACCGTAGGCGGGCACGCGTCTCGCCGGCCCCGAGGCTCCCGGTCACCGAGACCTCGACAGGGGCGTTCGCCGTACGGACCTAACGTCGTGAGCATGAGCACCCCTGACCTGGTCGATCACCCGACCGCACCGACCCCTGACGAGCTGCGTCGCGCGATGGGCGCCTTCGCGTCCGGGGTGACGGTGGTGACCGGACTCGAGTCGGACGAGCCGATCGGCTTCGCCTGTCAGTCCTTCGCGTCGGTGTCGCTCGACCCGCCGCTGATCCTCTTCTGTGCGGACCACCGCGGCCGCGCTTGGCCCCGCATCCGCACCGCCGGCCGGTTCACCGTCAACGTGCTGGCCGAGGAGCAGGAGGACCTGTGTGCGCGGTTCGGGTCGAGCCGAGGCGTGAAGTTCGACGGCCTCGACTGGGACGTGTCCCGCTGGCGCACGCCCTCGTTGCGCGACGTCCTCCTGCGGGTCCATGCCGAGGTGTACGACGTCCATGTCGCGGGCGATCACGACGTGGCGCTCGGGCGGGTGCTCGAGGTGGAGCTGCTCGAGGACGAGCCGCCGATGATCTTCCACCGCGGCGGCTTCGGCGTGCAGACGACGTCGACGACGACCCTCGAAGAACCGAGCCTGTGGGGCTGGGGCGACCACTGGGGCTGAGCCCTGAGCGGGTCCGTCAGAACCAGCTGCCGGTCTGGCCGGCGACGACCAGGCGCTCCATCGTCGCCGGGGAGTAGTTCCTCTCCTGCGCCGTCGACATCCGGCGCGCCGTGCGGGGCTCGCGGGCCTGCGGGAAGAGCTCGAGCGAGACCCGGTGCGCAGCGTCGGCGACCAACGGGGCCACCTTCTCCAGCGGGGCGCGGGAGTCGCCGACCAGGGAGATGGCCGCGATCGGGCTCTCCAGCCCACGGATCGCGGACGCCACACAGGAGATCTGCGCGAAGCACTCCCCCCGCTCGAAGGCCACCCCGCGGCGTGAGCGGATCCGGTTGAGCTCGTGGTGGAGGAGCCCGAGGTCGCCGATCGTGACGTGTGTCTGCCGATCCAGCTGTGATGCGAAGCGCTCCTCGACCTCCTCCGGTTGGAGCCAGGCGAGCACCGCCTTGCCCAGGGCCGTGCAGTGCGCCGGGGCCCGGCCACCGACTCGCGACGGAACCGCGGCGGCGAAGCGGCCGCCGACCTTGTCGAGGTAGAGGACCTCCGCCTCGTCCAGGACCGCCAGGTGGACGACGAGGCCGGTCTGCACGCTGAGCTGGTGGAGCAACGGCGCCGCGGCCTGGCGTACCTCGGCATGGTCGTCGCCGCCTCCACCGAGGCTGAGCGACCGCTTGCCGAGGCAATAGCCGAAGGAGGTGTGGTCGAGCCACCGCAGCTTGACGAGCTGGTCGAGGATCCGGTGCGCCGTGGAGCGCGGCAGGTGCGTACGCCGGGCCACCTCCTCGAGCGTGAGGCGGGTGGAGCGAGCACCGAACTCGTCGAGGATCAGGGTCATCCGCTCCACCATGCTCGGCGGAAGTGCGGGAGGCGATTCGAGCTCCACGGTTGCCACGGACATGAGAACCTCCACGGGTGCAAAACTGAAATGAATTCTTGTTTTGACTGTAACAACGGTCACACTTCGACACCAGTCAAAACTAGAAGGAATTTCAGAATTTGCTCCCGGTAAGCGGGAGGGCGCTGGCCCCAGCCGACCGCCGACCGGTAGACACACGCCCATGCGCATCGGAATCGCCAGTCCCGTCGTCACCGCCGTGCCCGGCGCCCATTCCCCCTGGGAGACCAGCGCCGGGATCCAGGAGCTTGCCCGGATCGCCGAGGAGGCCGACCGGCTCGGTTTCCATCACCTGACGTGCAGCGAGCACGTCGCCGTACCCGAGGAGATTGCCGAGCAGCGCGGCGCGACCTACTGGGACCCGCTCGCGACCTTCGGCTTTCTCGCCGCCCGCACGACGCAGATCAGGTTCGCGACCCAGGTGCTGGTGCTCGGTTATCACCACCCCCTCGAGATCGTGAAGCGATACGGCACCCTCGACCAGGTCAGCGGCGGACGACTCGTCCTCGGCCTCGGCGTCGGCGGCCTCGAGGAGGAGTTCGCGCTGCTCGACGCTCCATTCGCCGATCGCGGCGCGCGAGCCGATGAGGCGATCGACGCGCTGCGCGGCTCACTCTCACAACGGGTGCCGTCGTTCCATGGCGACTTCTATGACTACGACGGCTTCGTCGTCGAGCCGCGCGCGCAGCAGGAGCGGATCCCGCTGTGGATCGGCGGCCGCACGCTCCGTTCGCTGCGGCGTGCCGCGTTGTACGGCGATGGCTGGGTGCCCTTCGGCCTCAAGCCCGACGAGCTGCACGCCCTGCTTGGCAAGGTGGAGCTGCCCGACGACTTCAACGTCGTGCTCAGCGCCGGTCGCCAGCTCGACCCGATCGGCGACCCGTCGCGGACCGAAGGCGTGCTGACCGGACTGGCCGCGGCCGGGGCGACCATCGCCGGCGTCGCGGTCGCAGCATCGTCCGCGAGCCACTACTGCGAGCAGCTCGCCGCGCTGGCGGTGCTTGGCGAGAAGGTCGGCTGATGACCGACCTTGCAGCCCTCGAGGCCCGCCTGCAGCGACTCGAGGACGAGGCGGCGATCGCCCGGCTCATCGCGTCCTACGGTCCACTCGTCGACGCGGGCTCCGCAGAGGCCGTCGCCGCACTGTGGGAACCCGACGGTGTCTACGACGTCGACGAGCTCGTGATGCACGGCCGCGACGAGATCGTGGCCATGGTCCAGTCGCCCAACCACCGGGGCTGGATCGCCGACGGCTGCGCCCACTTCGTCGGTCCGCCGGTCGTGACCGTGACTGGTGACGAAGCCTTGGCAGTCTGCCACTCGCTGATGATCGTCAACCAGGACGGGCAGTTCGTCGTACGTCGTGCTACCGCCAACCACTGGCAGCTCCGTCGCACCGGCGACTCGTGGCAGGTGACCGTGCGGACCAACCGCGTGCTCGACGGCCGGGCCGAGTCCCCCGGGCTGCTCGCCTCCGGCTTCCACACTTCGTGATCCAGCTCAGCGCAGGAGTTTCAGTGGTGGGTATATGTCTTCTCGGTCGTGCAGCTTTCAACCGGGTAAACAAAGAACTCCGCCTGTCCTGTTTGACCAGGTCAGGCGGAGTATTTGGCTCCCCGAGTTGGACTCGAACCAACAACCCTCCGCTATCTGCTCGGGCTGTTTGGCCTGACCTGTGCGCCGTCGCCCCTCACGGGTGCGGCATGATGTTCTCTTCTGCTGACTAGTTCCCTGACCTGCGCAAACCGCTGGCCTTACGGCCGAGTCGCCGTCGATCACGGGAGCCAAATGCGCCTCGCGACCTTGCTAGGGTACGCCCTCTTATGTGGGCTGATGCCCCCAAACCGTGACCAATTCCGTGACTCCGACATCGAACAATGGAAGGCGCTTTGCCGTGACTCCCGATATCCCACCTTCCGTCGATTGCCTTGCCGAGGAGTACGCCCGTCCGGAAGCGACTTTGTCGACATGCTACGCCCGATGCCATAGCACTATCGGCTCGACGACTAGATGCTTCCCGGAGTCCGCGCCGATGCCCTGGCCCGATGAACGAGGCGTGGGGTGAGGCAACGTACGGAGCCGCTTCTCAGGGCCCCGATCCAGAGTCCGGCTCCGTATGCGAGGTCGTCGAGGCGGCGGCCGAGGAGGGTCGTGGGTCGGATGTCGGTCTCGTGGAATGCGACAGCGGTGTCGACGATGAGCGCGGCGAGGACCATCCGACGGGCCGTTCGGCTGAATAGGCAGACGACCAGCGTGAGTGGCCACCAGTGGCGCAGCAGGAGCGCTGACTCCTGGCGCAGCGACCAGCCGAATCCTCGCACGGCCAGACGGGAGGCGAGGCCACGACAGTCGGGGACGTCTGGGAGAGCGTCCGCGACCACGTGGCTGCCCCAGGCCAGCGAGGCGAGCGCCGCGGGTGCCGACCACCAGCGGCCGACCAGGATCGCCGCGCCCGCAGCGGCCATGGCCGGGGAGAGCACGGCCGGGGCGATCGCTGAACCGTGGCGGCGTCCGAGCTCGGCGCCACCGGTGCCGTAGACGAGCTTGCGGCCGAGCCAGCCGCGTACGGTGCCGCGGACCTCGTGCAGGGCCTCGAGGTCGGGGGCGTAGCGGACCACGTGCCCGGCCTCGACCAGTCGCCAGACCAGGTCGACGTCCTCGCCCACGCGCAGGTCACCGGCGAACCCGCCGATCTCCTTCAGTGTCGTGGTGCGGGCCACCAGGCAGGCCGACGGCAGCCATCCGACGGCCGCGCCGGGGCGGACCGAGCACGCTCTGGTGCCTAGGGAGAGCGAGGAGGCTGCCATGTCGTGGCGTTCGAACCATGCCGGTCGAGACTTGTCGCTGTGCCCCCGCACCAGCGGCCCTACCAGTGCGACCCGAGGGTCCGCGAGATGACCGGCCAATTGCGCGAGCATTTCCGGGGTGGCGGTGACGTCGGAGTCGACGAAGGCGACGTAGGGCGTGGCGACCTGGGCGATTCCGGCGTTGCGGGCGCCGGCGGGTCCCAGGTTGTCGGTCAGTGCGAGGAGGGTGGCGCCGTGGCGGCGTACGACCTCCGCGACGGCGTCCGGGTCGCGGGAGGCGTCGTCGACGACGATGACGGCAAGCCCGCTCAGTGCGGCCAGGCAGCGGCCGAGGAGCTCGGGTCGGTCGTGGGCCGGGACGATGACGGTGAGCTCGGCCGGGTCGACGGGCACCAGACCCGCGGGGTCGGCGAGGTTGCCGTCGAGCAGGCGGCGTGCGATGAGGTCGGTGGTGGCATCGTGGGCCCGCACCTGCCGGCCGACCACGCGGTCGGCAGCCGTGGGCGCCAGGCGCATGGACCGCAACGGAGAGCCGCCGACCAGCGACAACCCACCGTTCGGCGTAGGCAATACGCGTACGTCATCGCGCACTCTCACCGTGAACCCGTGTGGCAGCGTCATCCGCCGAAGCCTCCGTCGGCGGCGATGACCGAGCCGTTGAGCACGGAGCCGGCGGGCGAGCATGCGTGGACGACGGTGGCGGCCACCTCGTCTGGCGTGAGCGGGCGGCGCAGGAGTTGGTGGGCGGCGAGGTCGTCGGTGCTGACCGAGTAGAGGTCGGCGGTCGCGGCGAGCATCGCGGTGTCGGTCGAACCGGGCGAGACCGCACAGGCGGTCACTCCTGTCCCGGTCAGGTCGGCAGCGAGGCCCTTCACCAGGCCGACGACGGCGTGCTTCGCGGCGGTGTAGGCGGCGAGGTGGAACAGTCCGCGCGAGCCCGCGGCGGAGGCGAGCGCGACGAACCGGCAGCCGCTGGGGTCCGGTCCGGCGAGCATCACCGGGACGGCTGCGGCTGCGGTGTTCCAGACCCCATCGACATCGATCTGCCACAACAGGTCGAGCGAGGCGTCCTCCCACAGGGGACGTCCGCCGGCGATCACGGCCGCGGCGGCGACGGCGATGTCGAGCCGCCCCCACCTCTTCTTCGCAGCATCGACCGCGGCGCTCAGAACCGCGGGATCGCGTACGTCACCGACGACCGATTCGACCCAGCCGCTCGGGAGCGAGGTGACGAGGGTGTCCAGGTCAGCCTTCGTGGCTTGCGGGTAGCCGGCCGGTGAGTCCTCGCCGGCGCACCAGTCGAGTGCGACGACGTGGACGCCGGCGGCCACCAGGCCGCGTACTGTGGCAGCGCCGATCCCGCGGGCCGCGCCGGTCACCAGCGCCACGCGTGCTTCCTCGTCTGTGCTCATCGCGCCATGGCGCCGATCTGGATGCGGTCGTAGGCGGCGAAGACCATCTCGGTGAGAATCCGCTTCCCGATCTCGGCGGTCGCACCGGTCGGGTCACCGAGCACGCCGTTGGCCGAGGCCGCCTCCACTCCACCGGCTCGCATGGCAGCCAACAGCTCACGCAGCGGACGGGTGTTGCCCGCGACGGCCTGCTTCAGGCGTACCCGTTCGGGGTCCAGGTGCAGCATCAAAGACGTCTCGGTGAGCCCGGCATGCGGGTCGGCGTAGGGCACCTGACAGGGCACCCATGCGACGTCGCGGCCCTCGGCGCGAAGCGTCCTGACCGCGGCCTCGACCCCTTCGACGTTGCCGCCGTGCCCGTTGACGAAGACCACCCGGGAGGCCCAGGTCGTCAGTGAACGTCCGAGCTCGACGACCAGAGCGGTCAGTGCGTCGGTGCCGATCGAGATGGTCCCGGGGAAGGACTGGTGCTCCCCGCTGGCACCGACCGGTACGGCCGGAGCGACCGAGGCGCCGGTGAGCGGGGCGAGCTCGTCGGCGACCGCCGTAGCGATCACGGTGTCCACGTCCAGGGGCAGGTGTGGGCCGTGCTGCTCGGTGGAGCCCAGGGGCACCAGGACGGTGCCGCCGGGCACGATCTGTGGCCAGGGGCGGTCAGCGAGGCTCACTGTCGGCCTTCAGCGTCGGGCGGCATGCCCAGGGCGAGCTCGAAACCGGCGGGGATCACCAGGTCGGCCGGGGTGAGGTCGTGGATCGAGGCCTTGCCCATGCCGAGGACCGCGGAGTCGAGGCCGTTGCGGAGGATGTCGAGGACGTTCTCGACACCGGCCTGGCCGTTGGCGCCCAGGCCCCACAGGTAGGCACGACCGACCATCACCGCACGCGCGCCCAAGGCGAGTGCCTTGGCGACGTCGGAGCCGCGGCGTACCCCACCGTCGAGGAGCACCTCGATCTGGTCGCCCACCGCGGTGGCGATCGCAGGCAGCACCCGGATCGTGGCCGGGGTGCCGTCGAGGTTGTTGCCGCCGTGGTTGGAGACCGAGATCGCATCCACACCCGCATCGACCGCACGCAGCGCGTCGTCGACCCGGCACACGCCCTTGAGCATGAACGGCTTGCCTCCACTCAGGTCCTTCCAGGTGGCCACCATCCAGGCCACGTCATCCCACGACGGCGGCGGTGTGGTCATCCACTCGTAGTAGGCACCGAAGAACGTGGGCGGCTCCCCCAGGCTGCCGTCGGCGGCGATCGGTGCCAGGTTGGGGGCGGTCAGGTCCGGGATGCCGCCGCTGCGGGCGTAGGCCGCGAGCCATCTGCCCCGGCTCATCACCTGGGGCGCGAACCTGAGCATCGCGTTGATGTCGACCTTCTCCGGGATCTCCGGGCTGCCCCAGTCACGGCCCATGGAGAAGGACCAGTCCAGGGTCGCGATCAGCGCCTTCGCACCTGCCGTGTGGGCGCGGTGCATTCGGCGGATCATCACCTCACGGTCGCCGGTCCAGTACATCTGGAAGAAGGTCGCCGGGTTGGCCTCGACGACCTCCTCGACCGCCTTGGAGGCGAAGTTGGACAGTCCCATGACCGTGCCCCTGGCCGCCGCGGCGCGGGCGACCGCGACCTCGCCGTCGGGGTGGACGGCCTGTACGCCGGTGGGCGAGATGATCACCGGGAACCCGATCTCCTGGCCCAGCACCGTGGTCGACAGCTCACGCTTGTCATGATGGCCAGCCACGTGCGGCGCGAGCCCGAGGTCGGCGAACGCCTGCTGGTTGTCCGCGATCGTCTGGCCACGTTCGGACCCGGCCAGCAGAGCCGCGTACACCGGCTTCGGCAGCCGCTTGCGGGCACGCTCTTGCGCTACCGCGACGGTCTCGAACCACGGGTTCTGCTTCCAGGGGTTCTTCCAGGCCATGTCTGTTCTCGCTTCTGTCTTCAGGGGTTCAGTTCGGGGCGAAGCCGGCCAGTGGCGATTCCGCGCACGCGCTCACCGGCGGGGCCAGCTCAGCGTCCGGACGGCGCCGGGAGAGAGTGAGCAGCACCGGCGCGTTGCGGCTGGGGGCGCCGCGGGAGTGGTCCTGGCTCGCCGCGGGCACGCTGCGGGCCCCTGCCAGCGCGGTCTCGCCGTATCCCTGGACGCACTCGGGGTCGGGCCCATCCAACGGCAGCCCGGTGAAGAACTTCGCGGCCATGCAACCGCCACGACAGGAGTCGTAGTGGGCGCACCCGGAGCAGGCGCCACCGGTCTGCGGCTCACGCAGCTCCTGGAAGAGGGTCGAGGTCTTCCACACCTTGTCGAACCCACCGTCGGTGAGCAGGTTGCCGGCAAGGAACTCGTCGTGGATCGCGAACGGGCAGGCATAGACATCTCCGACCGGGTCGATCAGGCACACCACCCGGCCGGCACCGCACAGATTCAGCCCCGGCAGAGCACCGCTCCCGTCCTCCGGCCCGAAGGCGGCCAGGTGGAAGAAGGAGTCGCCGGTCAGCACATTGTCACCGTTGGCGACAAGCCACTCGTACAGCTCCCGCTGCTGCTCGGGCAACGGGTGCAGCTCGTCCCACACATCGGCGCCACGGCCCGAGGGACGCAACCGGGTCAGCCGCAGCGTCGCTCCGAACCGGTCAGCGATCGCCTTGAACTCGTCCAGCTGCCCGATGTTCTCCCGGGTGCAGACCACGCTCACCTTGGCATCACCGAACCCCGCCTCGTACAGGTTGCGCAGCGCAGTGATCGCAGTGTCGTACGACCCCGTCCCCCGCACCCGGTCATTGACCTCGGCGGTGGCGCCATCGAGCGAGATCTGTACGTCCACATAGTCACTCGCCGCCAGCCACCGCGCCCGCTCCGGAGTGAGCCGAACACCGTTGGTGGAGAACTTCACCCCCACATCGTGCGCGACGGCATATTCGACCAGATGCCAGAAGTCCGGGCGCACGGTCGGCTCACCGCCGCCGATGTTCACATAGAACACCTGCATCCGCTGCAGCTCGTCGATCACCGCCTCACACTGCTCCGTACTCAGCTCACGCGGGTCACGCCGGCCACTACTCGACAGACAGTGCGCACACTCCAGGTTGCACGCATAGGTCAGCTCCCAGGTCAGGCAGATCGGCGCATCCAGGCCGAGCTCGAAGTGCTCCACCAGCTTCATCAAAGTCTCCTCACGCCACGGGGCGGATCATGTCGGTCTTAGCGAGGCCGGAGAGCGCAGCAACGTACGCAGCATGCTGGCCCTCCGGCACCCCAGATGCCACGAGCGCACCGCGCACATCCCGGTGGGAACCAAGCGCACGCACGACCGCCACCAGCTCGGGACGCTTGAGGAAGGTCAGCTTCCGGTTCCCGAAGTGGTAGGCCAACGCCCCGAAAGGCTCCCGGCGCAGCTCCACCGACGGCGACAGCGCCCACGCGCTGTCCAGGCTCACGGCCATCATCGGATCACTCAGCATCGTCGGACCCGGCTCAGTAGACGCCGCACATGCCGTCAATCGAGACCTCCTCGATCAACGACTCCTCGGTCAGGGCCTCGTCCACGACCTGGGTGGTCTCTTCAGGGTTCATGACAGCTCTCCTTCATCCTCGGTGCGTCCGAAGACGCGATTGCGGTGATGCACAACACATTAATGACACTCGGGGTCAAAAAGATAGGGGGATGCCGGAGAGAACCATTCTTTTGCCGAAGCCGCTGCTGATAGATTCGACAGATGCCGACCGTGCCCGCCCCCGCGACACGGCGCCGCTCGCTCCGCGGTCGCCCCGCCGCAACCACACACGCGGAGATCGAGCAGGCTGCCTTCCAGCTCTTCGTGACCAGGGGTTTCGAGGCCACCACCCTCGACGACATCGGTGAGGCGATCGGGGTCGGCAGGCGCACCATCACCCGCTACTACCCCTCCAAGAACGACATCCCCTGGGGACAGTTCGACCGCACCCTCGACGCCTTCCGCGAGATCCTGCGCGAGATGCCCAGAGACCTCCCCCTGCATGAGGCGATCCACCGCGGCGTACTCGCCTTCAACGACTTCCCCAACGACGCGCGCCCCAGCCACCGCGACCGGATGCGCCTGATCCTGACCACCCCGGCACTCCAGGCCCACTCGGTCCTCCGCTACGCCAGTTGGCGCGAGGTCATCGCCGAGTACGTCGCCGAGCGCACCGGCCTCGGTCCCGACGACCTCCTCCCCCAGACCACCGGCCAGGTCTCTCTCGCACTCGCCCTGACCTCCTATCAGGCATGGCTCGCCGACGAGGACGCTTCCCTTCCCCACCTTCTCGACGCCACGATGGCCCATCTGCGTTCCTACCTTTCGACCTGACGCTCGGCTGGACGCGTGCAGGGCCGGCATAGGGAGATGGCGCGAGGACCAGCTTCTACCCACGCCCGCCTCGTTCGGCGGCAGCGGTCTCCAACTACCGTTTCGAGGCCCGTGGGGATTCAGGTTCACAGCGAGCCTGAGGCTCATCGGACCAAGTCGTTGATGCACCTGTTCCAAGCGACAAGGTCGAGTCGACCCACACCGTTCGCCGTGCATCGGGTGGCCGCCTGAGTCAGGGTCAAGACACGATCGACAGGTTCGCGGACAGGGGCCGGAAGGGGCTCTGCGACCTTCTCGAGAGTCCCGCCAACCTCGTCCTGTTCACGCTTGGGCGAAGCCGGAGCCTTCTCCGAAGCAGGTGATGTGGGTTTGGACCCCGCGGCGTCCTCCCTACTGTTCTGACCACCAGTTTCAGGCTCCGGAGCGGAGGTCGGATGATCTGTGGCACCGTCGCCACCCCGCGGGATCCGCCTTGGTTTCGGCGCCTCCTTCTCGCTGGACCCAGCGGAGGCCCGCCAGCCGGAGCCGGGACTGTAGGACGCCGGCTGGGTTTGGTTGGGCACGGCGGTGTAGTCGCCCTTCAGGTACGCAATGCGGGTCTGCAGCACCTGGTCGGCGTAGGACCGCGAGTGGTTGTAACGGAGGACCGCTGCGCGGCGCCCGGCCTCGTTGCCGAGGCCCTGAGGACCCGAGCACAGATACACCGCTGCCGCCAGCGCGGCGTCGTTGATGTCCTGGGGGTCCCTCTGTCCGTTGCCGTCAGCGTCCACGCCGACGGCTGACCATGTGGTGGGGACGAATTGCATCGGACCGACAGCACGGTCCCAGACCTTGTCTCGGTCGTACTGCCCAGAGTCCGTGTCCGCGATCGCCTGGGTCTTGTTCGTACCGTCGAGGGGGATGCCGAAGATGCCTGGACGAGAGACACCATCGGCCCCCAGACTGCTGCCGCCAAAGCGGCCGTGGTCCGACTCCACGCGGCCGACAGCCGCGAGCAGCTGCCAGTCGGTGTTGCACGTCTTGTCCGCAGCGTTGATGACCGTCTCGGCGCGCTGGTAAGCGGCAAGCGCAGCGTTCGGGATCTCCTCTGTCGAAGCACCCGACGCAACCTGCATGACCTGTCTCTGCGGGGCAGCGGCTCCCACGACAGCTGGTTGCGAATAGCTCGCCGGGTCTTGCACCGCCGCTGTCGGCACCGAGATGCCGCCAGGAGGCGCGGAGCCCGGCATGTTTCCACTGGCGAACGCGGACGGATTCACCAGGTGAACGGCCCATATGACCGACACGGCGAACAAATGGACGAGTGCGACAGGCCTCGACGCCTTCGCGCTCGACTTCGGCATTTCAGTACGACTCGTGGTGAACATGGCACCTCCTTAGGCTCTGCAATGAGATTCCGAACCGTATGGAGAACCTGGCGCGTCTCACCTCATCGTGTGGAGTCACTCTCTCCCCCTCTGCAGGGCAACCGATCCCCCGCGGGACCGGCGCCCGCGGCCAGGGCGGTCGCCGCCCCGGGATCCACGAATGTCGCACCTGACTCGCGGACGATGCTGAAACACGTAGCACAGGCTTGCGGCGCCAGTGGAGTGACCGGATGACCCCAGAAGACGTGCCAGGTCACCGCGTACTCACCGCAGGCGGTCAAGATCCCGCCATTCTCCTTGAGATGGTAGGTGCCCCAGGGAGCCCGCCCCTTCGAGAAGGGACGCGGCTGTTGCTGTGGGGCGGTGACCAGCCAGGCTTGGACCGCACACCCCCGGCCGGGCGAGCACGCACCTTCCGCCACCGAGCCGGGGCGCCGGACTGTCGCGGAGCTCATCATCAGGTTTCCTCCTCAGGTCAACCTTGACCTAAATCTACCATCGTTAGATTTAAAGAGCACGGTGTTCGCCACACTTTTACCGATCGTTCCGGCGACTGAGCGCGTTGAAACGGGCCGACGCCCGGCTACAGCGCCGCGGCGACGGATGTGCCCTGGGCGATCGCGCGCTTCGCGTCGAGCTCGGCAGCCAGGTCCGCGCCTCCGATCAGGTGCGGCGTACGACCGGCGGCGACCAGGGCGTCGTAGAGGTCGCGCACCGGCTCCTGGCCGGCACAGACCACGACGGTGTCCGCCTCGATGGTGCGCGAGACCCCGTCGACCACGACATGCAGGCCGCAGTCGTCGATGCGCACGTAGGAGGCACCAGGAACCAGCCTGACCCCCGCCTGACCGAGCACCGCACGATGCGCCCACCCCGAGGTCTTCCCGAGGTCCTTGCCGATCGCGGTCGCCTTGCGCTGCAGGAGCGTGACCTTCCGGGACGGCTCGTACGGCCGCGGCTCGGTGAGCCCACCGGGCTGGGTCAGGGTGGAGTCGACGCCCCACCGCGCCAGCCACCCGTCGAGGTCCTCCTTCGGGTCGTGGGTGAGCCAGCAGGACACGTCGACGCCTATCCCCCCGGCTCCGACCACCGCAACGCGCTCACCCGGCGTCACTCGCCCCGCGAGCACGTCGGCATAGCTCGCAACCTTGGTGTGGTCGATCCCGGGGATCTTCGGGATCCGGGGCTTGACCCCAGTGGCGATCACGACCTCGTCGAAGCCGTCCAGGTCGGTCAGGGACGCGGCGGACCCGAGGCGTACGTCTACGCCGAGCACCTTCAGACGACGACGGAAGTAGCGCAGCGTGTCAGCGAAGTCCTCCTTGCCGGGCACCTCCATCGCCAACCGGAACTGTCCGCCGACCTCCTCCTCGCGTTCGAGGAGCGTGACCGCGAGACCCCGCTCCGCCGCGGTGACCGCGGCTGCGAGCCCAGCCGGCCCGGCACCCACGACCGCGACACTGCGGGGCCGAGGTGCCGGCTCGATGGTCCACACCGTCTCCTTGCCGGCGCGCGGGTTCACCAGGCACGTCGCCTCCAGACCCGAGAAGCCGTGGTCGAGGCACGCCTGGTTGCAGGCGATACAAGTGTTGATCTCGTCGGCGCGCCCGGCAGCCGCCTTGGACACGAAGGCGGGATCGGCCAGCAACGGCCGGGCCATCGCGACGAGGTCGGCGTCGCCGTCGGCGACGATGTCCTCGGCGAGCTGCGGGGTGTTGATCCGGTTGGCGGCGCACACCGGTACCTCGACCGCGGCCTTCAGAAGCCGCGTGTAGCGCAGCCAGGCGCCCCGCGGCACCTGGGTGATGATCGTCGGGATGCGGGCCTCGTGCCAGCCGATGCCGGTGTTGAACGCAGTGACACCCTCGTCCTGCAGGGCCTGGGCGAGCTCGATGGTCTCCTGCCAGGTCTGGCCGCCGTCGACCAGGTCGAGCAGGGAGATCCGGTAGAGGATCGGGAAGCCCGGCCCCAGCTCCGCCCGCATGCGGCGCACGATCTCGACCGGCAGGCGCCTTCGAGCGTACGCCGAACCGCCCCACTCGTCGGTGCGGTCGTTGGTCCGCGGCGCGAGGAACTGGTTGATCAGATAGCCCTCTGACGCCATGATCTCGACCCCGTCGTAGCCGGCGGTGCGGGCCCGCGCGGCCGCCGCGGCGAAGTCATCCACGACCTGCCAGACCTGCCCTGTGGTCAGCGGGCGCGGCTGGAACGGATTGATCGGGCTCTTGATCGAGGACGGTCCGACGCTGGCGGCGTGGCGGCCGTAGCGGCCGGCGTGGATGAGCTGCAGAGCGATCCGGCCTCCATCAGCGTGCACCGCGTCGGTGACTCGGCGGTGGGCGTCCACCCGGTCGTCGGTTGCGATGTCGCCGGCGCCCTCCGTGAGGCGACCCTCGGCGCTGACGGCGTAGGCGCCGGTGATGATCAGACCGGCGCCTCCACGGGCGCGCTCGGCGAAGTAGCCGGCCAGCCGTGAGATATCGGCGTCGGCGTCCTCGAGGCCGATGTGCATCGAGCCCATCACGACGCGGTTGGGCAGGTCCAGGGAGCCGAGCCGCAGCGGGCTCAGCAGGTGGTCGAACGACATCGTGCTCCTTGGGTTGGCCGGGCAGCGGGCAGGCCGGTCAGGGTGGTCAGCGCCGCATTCAGGAAGGGGCCCACCGCGGAGCCCGCGGTGTCGTTGCCGTCCTCCGGTGCGCCCTCGGCACGCCAGCGGTAGTCGATGCCCGCGGCGATGACGGCGATCTTGTAGTAGGCCAACCCGAGATGGACCGGCCAATGATCGAGCTCGATACCGCCGGCGCGCTCGTAGCGGCGCGCGAGCGCGCCGGCGTCGTCGAGGCGTGGACTGGTCCAGGCCGCGGGGAAGCCTAGGACCCGGTCGAAGGCGGGGTGCCGGTAGGCGCACATGGTGGCGACATCGGCGACCGGATCCCCGATCGTGGAGAGCTCCCAGTCGACGACCGCCGCGACTCTCGGGGTGATTCCGGTGAGGTCCAGCAGAGCGTTGTCGATGCGGTAGTCGCCGTGAACGATCGAGGTGTGCCGCTGCTCAGGAATCTGGTCCTCGAGGAGCTTGCACACAGCGTTCGCGTCATCACGCACCTGGGCGTCGCGCGGCGCGACCAGTTCCCATTGGCCGGACCACCGGGTGATCTGGCGTCGAACGTACGCATCGGGGCGCCCGAAACGCTCCAACCCGACTGCGACGTGGTCGACCCGGTGCAGTGTGGCCAGCGTCTCGACCAGGGCATCGGTGATGCCGTCGATGATGTTCTGGTCGAGAGCCTCAAGCTGATCGCGGGACTGGACGGTCACCCCGTCGACGAACTCCCATACCGAGAACGGGCCGCCCAAGAGCGCATCGTCGTCGCAGAAGACCACCGGGGCAGCGACCGGCACATCGGTGGACGCCAAGCCGCTGGTGACACGGAACTCGCGGCCCACGTCGTGCGCCGAGGGGGTGCGTCCGTGCCTGGGAGGCGTGCGCAGCACCCAGCTGCGTACGCCGTCGTCGAGGCGGACGGTCAAGTTGGACCGACCGCCGGCGATCAGGTTGCCGCGAAGCTCCGGCTCGACCTCGGAGCCGGCGGCCAGCATCTGCTCGCGCACTCCGGCCAGCTCGATCTCGGCGAGCACCCCGCTCACGAGGCGCCTCCCGCGATCCGGCGCACCGCGCGGCGGGCGATCGACCAGCGGTGCACCTCGGAGGGTCCGTCATAGATCCGGAACGGGCGGAGCTCACGGGCGATCCTGGCCACCGGCAGGTCGCGGGAGACACCGAGGCCTCCGCACATCTGCACAGCCCGGTCCGCGACCCGGCAGAGCGCCTCGGCAGCGAACGTCTTGGCGATCGACGTCGACTCAGACGCCCGTCCGCCGTCGTCGAGCTCGCGGCACGCCGCCAGGAGCAGTGCCCTGGTTGCGGCCAGGTCGATCTCGTTGTCCGCGATCATCTGCTGCACCATCCCCTGCTCGGCGAGACGAGACCCGAACGCGCGACGTCCGGCGACATGGCGTACCGCGGTCTCATGGGCGCGGGCGGCGGCGCCGGTCCAGCGCATCACATGGGTCATCCGGGCCGGACCGAGTCGCACCTGCGCGTACCGGAACCCCTCGTCGACCTCGCCCAGGACGGCTTCCTCACCCACCTCGACGTCGGTGTAGGTGATTTCGCAGTGCCCGCCGAGCATCGAGCGGTCCTGGGTACCGACGTGGCGCACCAGGTTTACGCCCGGAGTGTCCGCGGGCACCAGGAACATGGTCGCCCCACCGGCACCGCCGGGCTCGCCCGACGTACGCGCCATCACGATGTGGAAGGCCGCGCCGTCGGCGCCGGTGATGAACCACTTGTGTCCGTTGAGCCGCCAGCCTGCCGACGTACGCTCCGCCCGGCTGGCCAGCGCCGACGGATCAGCACCTGCGCCAGGAGACGGCTCGGTCATCGCGAACGCCGAGCGCACCTCACCGCGGGCCAGCGGGGCCAGGAATCGCTCCTGCTGTGCCGCATCGGCAACATGGGCGAGCAGGTGGATGTTGCCCTCATCGGGAGCGTTGATGTTGAGCGCCATCGGACCGAACAACCCCCGCCCGGCAGCCTCGAAGACGGGCACGCGCTCGACCATGCCCAAACCGAGGCCGTTGTACACCACCGGGGCGTGCGGCGCGAAGACCCCTTCAGCCCGGGCTTCGGCCTGCAACCGGGTACGCAGGCTCTCGCCGCCTGCGGCCTCGACATCGCCGTCGTACTCATCCTCCACCGGGAGGACGTGGGTCTCGACCAGCATCCGGGTGGTCTCCGCGATCGCGGCCACATCGGTCATTCGCTATGCTCCTTGTCTGAATCCATGAGGAGGGTGATGTCCGGTGCCTCAGTCCTGGCCGGCCCGCAGGCCGAGAAACAGGGCGCGGGCGTCGGCGCAGAGGATCTCGCCGTCCCAGATCTCGCCCACCAGGTAGCGCTTGCGGCCGGACTCTTCCTCGAACCGGGCGCGTACAGCGAGCAGCTTGCCTATCGGGGTCACCGCTCGGTAGTTCACCGTCAGGCTGGCCGTACGTCCCGGCGGCCGCGAGGAGGTGTCGGAGAGACGGCCCAGCACCTCGTCGAAGAGGAGCGCGACCGCGCCTCCGTGGACGGCGCCGTGCCCGCCGAGGAAGAACCGTCCGAAGGTGACGGTGCCCTCGACGCTGTCCTCGCCTCGCGCGGTGAGGACGAAGGCAGGAGCCATCACCTGACCCCGGCCGTGCAGGTCGACGCGGTGCCCGAACGCCTGCTGCGCCTCGGGCACCTGGTTTCGTCTCAGGGCCTCCGCCGACTGCTCGATCTGCCGAGTGAGTTCAGTGGCGAGCACTGCGTCCGGCACCGAGCCCGCGAGGTCGTCGAGGAACCCACGTAGCACCTCGATGAGGGGACCCCACGCGACGCCACCCGGGAGCTCGGCCGACTCCGCCTCGGAGCCGGCCACGGTGAAGGACTCCGGAACCCCGATGCGGGTCTCCCACGCTTCGGCGTGACGGGACGCAGTGTGGTCAGGTTCGACGTCCACGTCAGCGCGGCGCCATCCGGATCGCCCCGTCCAGCCGGATCACCTCACCGTTGAGCATCGGGTTCTCGACGATGTGCGCGACGAGGCCGGCGTACTCCTCGGGCTTGCCGAGCCGGCTGGGGTGGGGCACCTGGGCGCCGAGAGAGTCGATCGCTTCGTCTGGCAATGCGCTGAACAGCGGCGTGAGGAACAGTCCCGGCGCGATGGTGTTGACCCGGATTCGATGGTTGGCGAGGTCGCGTGCGACCGGGAGGGTGAGCCCGACGATGCCGCCCTTGGACGCCGAGTAGGCGGCCTGCCCGATCTGGCCGTCGAAGGCGGCGACCGAGGAGGTGTTGACGATCACGCCGCGCTCCTCGCCGTCGACCTCGGTGTGGGCGACCATTGCGGCGGCCGCGAGTCGGAGGACGTTGAAGGTGCCGATCAGGTTGACGGTGACGACCTTGGTGAAGTCGGGCAAGGAGAACGGTGAGCCGTCCTTGCCGACGACCCGGACCGCGTTGCCGATGCCCGCACAGTTCACGGTCACCGCCAGCGGTGCCTCCGCGACGGCAGCGTCGACGGCGGCCTGCACCTGTTCCTCGTCGGTGACGTCGGCAGGTACGAAGGTTGCCCGCTCACCGAGGTCAGCGGCGACCCGCTTGCCCTCGCTGCCAGGCAGATCGACGATCACGACGTGTGCCCCTGCCGCATGAAGGTTGAGGGCAGTGGCGAGGCCGAGGCCAGAGGCGCCGCCCGTGACGAGGGCAGACTTGCCGGTGATGTCCATGTTGGTCCTTCTTTCTTGGTACTGGTCGTCAGATGCGCTCGATAATGGTGGCGTTGGCCATCCCGCCGCCTTCGCACATCGTCTGCAGGCCGTACCGTCCGCCGGTCTCCTCAAGATGGTTGAGAAGCGTGGTCAGCAGTCGGGTGCCGGACCCACCCAGCGGGTGACCGAGCGCGATGGCGCCGCCGCGCGGGTTGAGCCGCGCGGGGTCGGCGTTGAACTCCTGGGCCCACGCCATCGGCACCGGAGCGAAGGCCTCGTTGACCTCGTAGGCGTCGATGTCGTCGATGGTCAGACCCGACTTCTTCAGCGCCTTGTGGGTGGCTGGGATCGGGCCGGTGAGCATGATCTCGGGATCGGAGCCGGTGACCGCGAAGGTGTGGAAGCGGGCCCGCGGGGTCAGGCCGAGCTCAGCAGCCTTCTCCTCACTCATGATGAGCGCCGCTGAGGCGCCGTCGGTCAGCGGCGAGGAGTTGCCCGGCGTGATGTGCCAGCCGATCTCCGGATAGCGAGAGACCATCTCCTCGGTGAAGAAGGACGGCTTGAGACCGCCCAGCCCCTCGGCCGTGGTGGCGGGGCGGACGGTCTCGTCGACGACGTGACTGCCGCCGCCGGGCAGGGCCACCGGGACGATCTCGGGCCCGAACCCGCCGGAGAGGGCGGTCGCGGCGGCGCGGCGATGGGACTCCGCGGAGAAGGCGTCGATCCGGTCGCGGTCGAGCTTCCAGCGCGAGGCGATCAGCTCAGCGCCGATGCCCTGGTTCGGCAGGTCCGGGAACCGGACAGCAAGGGGCCCGAAGGGCTCGCCTGTGCCGACCGAGGTGCCCATCGGCACCCGGCTCATCGACTCCACCCCGCCGGCGATGACGATGTCGTAGGCCCCGGCGATCACGCCCTGCGCGGCGAAGTGCGCCGCCTGCTGGGAGGAGCCGCACTGCCTGTCGATCGTCGTTCCCGCGACTTCGACCGGTAGTCCGGCGGCGAGCAGGGCGGTGCGGGTGATGTTCAGCGCCTGGTCGCCGTACTGGATCACGCAGCCGCCGATGACGTCATCTACCGATGCGGGGTCGAGGTCGTTGCCCTCGACCAGAGATCGGATGACGGTGGCGAACAGCTCGGCGGGGTGGACGCCGGAGAGCGCTCCTCCCGGCTTTCCCTTGCCTGTCGCTGTCCTGGCGATGTCGACGATCACGGCGTTGGTCATAGAGGCTCCTGAAGATCACGGCAGCGGGTCGCGACCACACTAAACCTTCTATCGTTAGGTTTACAAGAGCGTAACCAGCAAAACACGTCTCGGTCGCCGACGATTGGGCAAAGACATGAGAGAATCTAAAGCGATGCGGTTATCGGAGGCCGCGGACGCAGAGGAGCAGGCAGTGGGACGACCGAGCACACCGTTGATCAGCAAGGACGCGACCATCAAGGCAGCGTTGGGGATCATCGACGAAGACGGCATCGACTCACTGAGCCTGCCCAGACTGGCCCGCGAGCTCAACGTCAAGGCACCTTCGCTCTACCACCACTTCAGCGACAAGGACGAGATCCTCGCGGCCGTGGCCCAGGCGATCGTGGCCAAGACCCCCCTCCCCCGCAAGCCATCCCAGAACGACTGGGCGGAGTGGTTCACCCAGCTCGCCCTGAACTTCCGGGCCTCCGTGCTCCGCCACCGCAACGCTGCCCCGATCCTGCTCCGCTTCATGCCCCGGGACCTGCTCACCGAGATGTACGAGCAGGCCGCTGCCTATTTGAGCGATTGCGGCGTGCCGGTCGAGCTCCACGTACAGATCCTCGACGGCCTGGAAAAGGTCTCGCTCGGCGCCGCGATCGCGGAGGCGATGCGGCCACCATCGCGCGCTCGAGTGCGTTTCGAGCACGCCGAGCCCGAGAGATTCCCTGCTCTGGCGGCTGCCGGAGCCGCGAACCAGCTCAACACCAAGCAGATCTTCGAGCACACCGTACGCAGCTACCTCCTCGGCGTGGCCCACTTCGGCAACATCGAGAGCGAAGCCGGAGCCAGCGACCCCGCGTCGGACGCCGACCTCGCCAGGACCGCCTGAAACCCACCACCTCCCTCCCCCTCTGGCGGAGACGTCCGTCTTCCAATAACCTACTGACAATAGGTTTACTGGGAAAGGGATGAACATGGAGAGCGATCTGTTCGAGTCGGACCACGAAGAGTTCCGGGAGGTCGTGCGCGAGTTCGTCACCCGCGAGGTCGAGCCGAACCTGGAGCGGTGGGATGAGCAGCGTCTGATCGACCGGGAGACGTGGCTGGCCGCCGGCCGCCAGGGCCTACTCGGCCTGGCAGTACCCGAGGAGTACGGCGGCCCTGGCGAGACGGACTACCGCTTCCGGACGATCCTTCAGCTCGAGATCGCTCGCGTGGGCGCCAGCGCACTGCAGTCGGGCTTCTCGACGAATGACGACATCGTCCTCAACTACCTGTTGCGGCACGCGACACCGGAGCAGGGCAAGCGCTGGCTGCCGGGGTTCGTGACCGGCGAGACGATCGGCGCGATCGCCATGACCGAGCCAGGTGCGGGCAGCGACCTTCGCGGGATCAGCACCTCCGCGGAGCCCGACGGTGACGGCTGGATGCTCAACGGCTCGAAGACGTTCATCACGTCCGGGATCCTCGCCGATCTGGTCATCGTCTTCGCCCGGACCGGCGACTCCTTCAGTCTCTTCGTCGTCGAGGACGGGACCCCTGGCTTCACCCGCGGCCGCAAGCTCGACAAGGTGGGGCTGCAGGCACAAGACACCGCTGAGCTGGCCTTCGACCATGTGCACGTGCCCACGGAGAACCTGCTCGGTGAGGTGGGTCAAGGACTGGCGTACCTGAAGCAGAGCCTTCCGCTGGAACGTCTCGGCATCGCCATAGCCGGACAGGCCTCCGCCGAAGCGGTGCTCGGCTGGACGGTGGACTACGTCAAGGAGCGGACCGCTTTCGGTCGCCGGATCGCCGACTTTCAGGTGCCCGCGCACCGGTTGGCACACCTGCGCACCGCGGTCGAAGTCTCCCGGGCGTACATCGACCGATGCGTACGCGAATGGAACGCCGGCAGGCTGTCGCCGGTCGATGCCGCGAAGGCCAAGGCCTGGGCGACCGACCTGCAGCACGAGGTCATCGACACTGGTGTTCAGCTGCACGGCGGCTACGGCTACATGCTGGAGTACCCCGTCGCGAGGGCGTTCGTCGACGCGCGCGTGCAGCGGATCTACGGGGGCGCGAACGAGATCATGACCGACATCGTCGCCAAGGACCTGTTGCGCTGACGCAGCTGCTGGTCGAGCCGCCGGAATCCGGGGCTCGACCAGCAGAGGTGGGTCAGCGGCGGTAGATCGACTTCGCCACCAGGTACGAGTCCAGCCCCTCGGGGCCGAGCTCGCGGCCCAGGCCGCTGGCGCGGATGCCACCGAACGGCGCGTTGACGTGGAGCTCGTAGTGGTTCACGCCCACGGTGCCGCTGCTGATCTGCCGAGCCAGGGCCAGGCCGTGCTCGTCGTCCGCACTCCACACGACTCCTCCGAGCCCGTAGTCGGAGGCGTTGGTCAGCGCTATGGCCTCGTCCTCGTCTGCGTACGGCGTGATGACCAGCACCGGCCCGAAGATCTCCTCCTGGGCGATGACACAGTCGTTGTCCACATCGGCGAAGACCGTCGGCTCCACGAACCAGCCCGGACGGTCGGGAACACCGCCGCCGGTAGTGAGCCGCGCGAGGTCACGACCCTGCCGGATGTAGTCGGCGACCCGCTGCTGCTGGGCCCGGGACACGAGCGGGCCGACCTGGGTCTCGCGGTCGAGCGGGTCACCGACCTTCAGCGCGCGCACCGTCTCGGTCACCGCGTCGACCACCTCGGCGTACCTGCTGCGCGGGGCAAGCACCCGGGTGGCGGCGTGGCAGGTCTGGCCGTTGTTGGGGAGGGAGACCTCGAGGAGCTTGGAGGTCACCAGCCCGAGGTCTGCGTCCTCGGCGATCAGCGAGACCGACTTGCCGCCGAGCTCGAGCGTGGCCGGGCGCAGCAGTCGCCCGGCAGCTGCGCCGATCACGCGGCCGGCTCCGGTGGAGCCGGTGAAGGCAACCTTGTCCACGCCGGGATGCTCGACCAAGTGTGCACCGGCGTCGCGGTCACCCGGCAGCACGTTGAGCACACCCGGCGGCAGGCCGACCTCCTCGGCGACGTCGGCGAGGACGAAGGCGTCCAGGGCGGTCTCGGGCGCCGGCTTGAGCACCACCGTGCAGCCGGCCGCGAGCGCTGGGGCGATCTTCATGATCGCGAGCGGTTGCGGGTAGTTCCACGGAGTCACCGCGGCGACGACGCCGACCGGCGCGCGTACGACGAGGGTGTCGCCGCCGGTCGGGCTGGGGCGGCTCTCCTCGAGCGTCAGCTTCGCGGCCAGCTCGGCGTAGTAGCCGGTGATAAAGCCGGGCGCGATGCCGTTGACGACGTGCGAGAGGGAGATCGGCATCCCGTTCTCTCGGCTGACCAGCGCGGCGGTCTCCTTCCGCCGGGTGCCGAGCGCGGCGGCGTATGCCCCCAGAATCCGGGCACGCTCGGCCTGTGTCATCCGGCTCCAGGGGCCGGCCAGCGCCGCACGCGCCGCGGCGACGGCGACGTCGATGTCCTCGGCCGTGGCGAGAGCGGTGGTCGCGAAGGGTTCGCCGGTGGCGGCCTCGACAACCTCATAGGTCGTCCCTTTGGCCGGTTCCGTCCAGTCGCCGTCGACGAAGAGTCGTGTGCGATCGTCCATGATGAGCTCCTTCTCAGAGTGTCTGTTCGCTGCCGAGGAGGACCGAGCTGACCAGGGGCGCCATCGGTCCGCCGATGAAGAGCGATGTGTCCGCTCCGTCGACCTGGTTGGTCGAGGTCCCACGGATCTGGCGTACGGCCTCCGCGGCCAGGCCCATGCCGTTGACGAAGGCGTCGGCGATGTTGCCGCCCGATGTGTTCACAGGCAGCAGGCCATTCGGTGCGGTGAGGTTCTCGACGGTCATCACCTCGGCGGCCGCCGGCCCGGGCGGGCAGAGTCCGTGGTCGATCAGGGAGGCGACCGCGGGGCCACTGAAGTTCTCATAGACCTGGACGACGTCGACCTCGGCCGGCTTCATCCGGGCCTCCGCCCATAGCCGTGAGGCGACTCCCGAGCCGGAGGAGGAGTCGACGAATCCTGCCGAGGTGTAGGGCTCGTCGTTCTCGTTCAGCGCCGAGTAGCCGCCCGGCGCCCCTTGGGCAGCGCCCAGGACGTACGCCGCCGGTCGACCCATCGCAAGGGCGCGCTCCGCAGAGACCACGATCAGCGCAACCGCGCCGTCGTTCTCACGCGAGCAGTCGAAGAGGTGGAAGGGCTCGACGATGTAGGGCGAGGCGTTGTACCCGGCCTCGTCCAGCGGTTTGCCGTAGCCGGCGGCGCGCGGGTTGCGCTGGGCGTGCTGGTAGGCGGCCAGGACGAGGTTGCGCATCGCAGACCGCGGCACACCGTCGTGCTCCAGCATCCGCTGCGTACGCAGGGCGCAGACATGGGCCGGCGTGGCGATGCCATGAGGCAGGTAGTTGTTGTCGAAGTAGTACTTGGCGTAGCCGAGACGACCGGTCTCCCGTTGGGACATTCCGCGGAAGGCAACGACACACTCGGCCTGACCGGTGGAGACCGCGGCGGCAGCAGCGCCGATGGCGGCGGCGGCGCCGCCTCCTCCTCCGCCCCAGACCATGCTCGACCAGCGCAGCTCGCGCACGCCCAGGTCGGCGGCGAGCACGGGTCCGCTGTGGTCGCCTCCGGCGTAGGAGGTGAACCCGTCGACGTCTCGCGGAGAGATCCCCGCGTCAGCGCATGCCTCCAGGATCGCCTGGAGCACGAGCCCGCGCTCGCCCACCGGCGCCTTACCGCGGGGATAGTGGATGTCTGCGATCCCCACCACAGCGGTGGTGCCTCTAAGACTCATCGGTCCTCACCGCCGGCGGCGCGCCAGCGGAGCACCGGCCACTCGGCGTTGGCGGGCTGCTGGACGACTCCGGTGACGGGGTCGCCGATCGCCGGCCTCAGGTCGTCGCCGAGGAGAAGGCCCAGCAGCCGCACCGGCGCGTCGTCGAGCTGCACCAGCACCGTGACGTACGGGGCGGGGACGTCGAGTTCGCTCATGAACGCGCGCGCGCTGCGAACCCAGGTGTGGACGGTGCCTGTGGGGTCGACGGGAGCCCAGTCGGTGTCGAAGGACCAGCACGCAGCGCACATCGCTCGGCCGAGCGGGCGACGCTGTTCACACGCAGCGCACCTCGGCAGCATCAGCTGGTTGCTCCGCAGGCCTTCCCAGAAGGGGCGGTCGCTGTCGTCTGGCGCGGGGCCTGTCGGCAGGATCTCGATCGTGGCAGCCGTCATGCCGGGCCAGACGGGTCGAAGTTCTCCAGCAGGTCGGCCTTCCAGACTCCGTCGACGAGTGCCCAGCCCGAGCGGAGGCCGACGGCGCCGTCAGGGGTGACGTACACCGCCTCGCCCACCCCGCGCTCTCCGTCCAGGCGCACGGAGACGATCTCGGCGCTGTCGACGTCGGCGCGCGGGACCTGGACACCGACGAAGACTTCGGGGACCGACCCCGGGGCCATGTCGGCGAGCACAGCCTTGAGGTCGCCGGCGACGACTCCGTCGACGTGTCGGCGGTAGGTCGTCTCGAAGTCGGTGGTGGATGTGGTCATCGGGTTCTCCTCGTACATCAGGGCAGGACAGGGCTGGAAAGGTCAGGGCAGGAAGGGTCAGGGCAGGTCGAAAGTGGCATCGGCCGAGACGGCGACCTTGGCCCCGGCAAGATCCTCGGAAGCAAGGCGCTCGGCGAGCTCCGGCACCGCCGACCGCGCCAGCGTCCGTGCGCCGTCGGGCGTACGCAGAGCGGCCATCGCCGTCTCCGGCTGGCCTTCACGGTCGTGGGCGACCGTCCAGGCCTCCATCTCGGCAGGGCCTTCGTACGCCTTCGCCACCGGTGTGGTGGTGACCGAGTCGGCCTCTGCCTGTGCGGATGCCCTACGGAACGCTTCCCCGGGCGTGGGCGCGTAGACGCCGATGGAATGCTTGGTCAGGTAGCCGCTGTTGGCGGTGACCAGCCCTGGCCGCTGCGTGCGGCGCACCTCACGCACCATGGTCACGATCGCGTGGGTGCTGTAGTTGTTCCACGGCCCCCCGGCGAAGGTGAGTCCGCCGGTGACGGTGAGCGGACGATCGGGGTCGTCGATGGGCAGACCAAGTGCGTCGGCGGCGATCTGCACGGCCGAAGGGAAGCACGAGTAGATGTCGACCGGGCCGAGGTCCTCGAGCGTGATGCCCGCGAGCTCCAGCGCGGTCCGACCGGCAGCGGCGATCGCGGGCGAGGCGTCGAGCCGCGGACGCGCCGCGACCTGCGCCGTGTCGGAGGCCTCGCTCCCCGATCGTAGGAAGACCCAACGGTCCTCGGGCACCCCGTATCGGCGGGCGGCCTCGACCGAGCAGACGAGGACCGCTGCTGCCTGCTCGACACCGTTGTTGGAGTTCATCAGCTTCGTGTACGGCGAGGAGACCATCCGGTTGGCAGGCGAGACGGTGGCGATGTCCTCAGCGGTGTACGAGCGCTGCACCCAGGCGTCGGGGTTGCCCACGGCGACCTGGTTGAAGCGCGCCCACAGCCCTGCGATGGTGTCGCGGTGGGCGCTGATGCTGCGCCCCGCAGCGACCCGGATCGCCTGCTCGAAGAGCGGATAGATGTACGACGGGCGGTCAAGGCCCGCAACGACCTCGGTCGCATCTTTCATGGGGACGTCGGGACGGGTCTCGGGGACCGGGACGTAGTCGTCCTGCCTGGTCCAGTCGGGCCGCTCGCCGTGGGCCTTGAGGCGCATCCGGGTCCGCCATGCCTCTGCACCGCCGACCAGGACGATGTCGCAGCGTCCCGCGGCGATGTCCTCGGCAGCGTCGTTGACAAGGGCCTGCGGATGACTTCCGCCGTTGCCGGTGTAGACCGTGTGCCGCACCGAGGCCGCCAGCCGCTGGGCCACGAGCAGGCCCGGATCGCGGTAGCGCCACGACAGCATGCCGACGACGCGGACGGAGTCGATTCGCTCGACCAGCTCAGGAACACCGGCATCCGAAGCCGCGAGTCGCGCCGCGCTGACGATCATGTCGACCGGCTCCTCGGCGTCGACGCCGGTCTCCGGGCGATGATTGAGCTGACCGCCACCGATCAGAACCGGGGTACGTGGGTCCAGGCTCATACGCCGCCTCCTGCACGTGCCACGGCGAGCATCTCCTCGACCTCGACCAGCTTCACGCGCGGGCGTCGTGCCGCCCGGCCGGCGCCGGTCTCGTAGGTGTCGATCTGGCGCCAGCCCGCCAGCCCGACGTGGCCGGGCAGCCGCGACTCGATGTCGTCCGCGTCGTGCTGAGGTGCCGGCAGCGCGCCCGCTCCGAAGTCGTCCAGTAGGTGACCGACGGTCTCCCGGGCGCATTGCTTGTTCGTGCCGATGACGCCGCTCGGGCCTCGCTTGATCCAGCCGGTCACGAACAGCCCCGGCACCGGCTCGCCGGCCTCATGGACGCGTCCCTCGGTGTTGGGCACTACGGCGCGTACGTCGTCGAACGGCACGCCGGGGACGGCGGACCCGCGGTAGCCGATCGACCGGAAGATGAGCCCGCAGGCGAGCTCCTCGAGATCACCGGTAGGAACCGGGCGGAGGGTGTTGGACATGTCCGCCTCGAGCCGGTTGTGCTGCAGCCGGATGCCCGCGACCCAGTCATCGCCCAGGACGGTCTCGGGTGAGGCGAGGAAGCGCAGCACCACCCGCCTGGGCTCGGTCAGCGGACGTGGGAGCAGCTCCTGCAACAGCCGCTGCTTCTCGGCTGCGGCCGACCCAGGGGCAGCATCGGTCGGCACGAGCTCCTCGCTGCGTACGACGACGTCGATCCCGGGCGTCTGGATCAGCCCCAGCAGCTCCTTGGTGGTGAACGCCGCCTCCTGCGGTCCGCGACGCCCGACCACGACGACCTCACGGATCCGGCTCTCGCGCAGCTGCGCGAGAGCGTGGTCGGCGATGTCGGTGCCCGCCAGCCGTTCCGGGTCTGAGGCGAGGATCCGGGCCACGTCCAGGGCGACGTTGCCGTTGCCGACGACCACGGCCCGCTCGTTGGACAGGTCGAATGTGCGGTGGGCGAAGTCGGGGTGGCCGTTGTACCACCCGACCAGCTCGGTCGCTGAGTGGCTGCCGGGCAGGTCCTCCCCCGGGATGCCGAGGCGGCGGTCGTCGAGCGCGCCGACAGCGACGATTACCGCGTGATAGCTGGCGCGCAGCTCATCGACAGTGATGTCTCGTCCGACTTCTGTGTTGAGGAAGAGCCGGAGCCCCTTCCGCTTCAGCGTCCTCCCGAAGGCGACCGCCGTCTGCTTGGTGTCCTGGTGATCAGGGGCGACCCCGAAACGGACGAGTCCGCCCGGGGTCGGCAGCCGTTCGTACATATCGACGGCGACGTCGAGGCCGCGCTTCGACAGCAGCTCCTCGGCTGCGTACGAGGCAGCGGGCCCGGTCCCCACGATCGCCACCCGAAGCTGCTCTCCCGTCCGCCCGGTCCAGGTCATGGACCGGGCGGGGACGGGCTCCTGCTCATAGTCACGGCGCCCGTCACCGTCGAACCAGGAGGCGTTGATCTGTTCGTACGGCTCCTGGTCGGTGGCGAGGTCGTAGTCGGCGCTGATCGCTCCGACAGGGCACACCTCTACGCAGGCACCGCAGTCGATACACACATCCGGGTCGATGTAGAGCATCTCGGCGGTGCCGTAGTCCGGCTCGTCCGGTGTCGGGTGGATGCAGTTGACCGGACAGACAGGTACGCAGCTGGCGTCGTTGCAGCAGGCTCGGGTGACGACGTGGGTCATGTCAGCGGCTCAGAAGTCGATGACGCCGCGGAGGTTGATCCCGGCGTGCATGTCCTCGTAGCCCTGGTTGATCTCCTCCAGGGGGTAGCGGCGGGTGATGAGCTCCTCGAGCTTGATGTGACCCTGGCGCCACAGCTCCAGGATGTCCGGCACAGCCCGGGTGGGCTGCATCATCCCGAACAGCGAGCCCTGGATCCTCTTCTGATACATCGCGAGCTCGAACAGGCTGACCGGGATGCCGTACTCGGTGACGTTGCACATGCTAGTCAGCACCACGGTGCCCGCCTTGCGGATGGCACCGAACGCCTCAGCGACGTGCTCGCCGTTGGCGACGCCGACAGTGACGATCGCCGAGGCCGCGCCCTGGCCGTTGGTCAGCTGTTGAGCGCGGTCGGTCGCCTGGGCGATGTTGACGAACGCCTCGGTCGCGCCGAGCTCGAGCGCCTTCTCGCGGTGGAACTCCACCGGGTCGACGGCGAGGATGTGCGAGGCGCCGGCGAACTTGGCACCCTGCACCGCGTTGATCCCGATGCCGCCGATGCCCATGATCACGACCACGTCGCCGGGACGAACCTGGGCGGCGTTCACCGAGGATCCCCATCCGGTCGGCACTCCACAGCCGACCAGGGCGGCGATCTCGAGCGGGATGTCCTTGTCGATCTTGAGCGCACCCCACTCGGGCAGGATCGAGTACTCCGAGAACGTCGAGACCAGCGAGCACTGGCCGACGTCCTGGCCGTCGTCGGTGTGCAGGCGGAAGGTGCCGTCGAGCTGCGTGCCCAGCATCATATAGGCGCCGTTGTCGCACAGGTTCTGCATGCCGCGGGCACACCAGGTGCACCGGCCACACCCCGGGATGAAGGCGGCCACCACGTGGTCGCCGACCTCGAGGTCGCGTACGCCTGGACCGACCTTCTCCACAACGCCGGCGCCCTCGTGGCCGCCCGCGAACGGGTAGGCCATCGCGGGTACGTCGCCCTGGGCGTAATGGTCGTCGGAGTGACACAGACCTGCGTGCTTGAACCGCACCAGGACCTCGAACTCCTTGGGCTCGTCGACCTCGACCTCGATGACATCCCACTTGCCGGGACCGTCGAGGAGAACTGCTGCTCGTGACTTCATTTCTCAGTTCCTCACTCGAAGTCGATCTTCGCCATGGTTTCCTGGATGTACATGAACGCAGGCATGTTCTTGAGCATCTGCGCCATCTTGCCGCGCACGCGCAGCTTGCCGCGGGTCATCGCCACCGTGGGGTTGATGCTGCCGTCGAAGCAGCCCTTCCAGGTGTCGCTGGAGCCACTGATCAAGAAGTCGGCCTTGTCGAGGTCCTCCTGGCTGGCGTCACGTACCGCAGTGACCTGGCCCTTCTCAAAGCTGACGAAGAACTGGCCCTCGACCGGCGCCTCGTACTTGTAGGCCATGTCGAAGTCGATGTTCTTGCCCTTGTCGGCCCAGACCGGGTCGCTGTTGAGAGCGTCACCCATCGCCTGGTAGAACTCCACGGTTCCGAACTTGACGGTCATCTTGGGTACTCCTTTGTTGTGGGATGTGAGTTTGGGATGTGGCAGGTCAGATCGACTCGCCGAGGACGAGCGGGAGCGAGACCACGCCCTTGACCTGGCTCAGGTGGCGCTCCGGCGGGTTGTCGGAGTCCAAGCGGTAGTCCGGGATCCGGCGGTGAAGCTCCTCGAAGGCGACGCGCAGCTCGAGCCGGGCCAGGTGCGAGCCGACGCAGCGGTGGTTGCCGGCGCCGAAGGCGAGGTGCGGGTTGGGATCGCGGGTCAGGTCGACCTCGTCGGCGTCGGGATAGACGCTGGTGTCGTGGTTGGCCGCGCCGAACGGGATCAGGATCTTGTCGCCGGCTCTCAGCTGTACGCCGTCGAGGACGTAGTCCTCCTTGACGACCCGGGCGGGGCATACCGCGGACTCCCAGCGCAGCATCTCCTCGACCGCAGTGGGCACGATCCCAGCGTCGTCGACGAGCTGCTTGCGTACCTCGGGGTGCTCGGCGAGGTAGATGACCGAGTGGGCCAGCTGGCCCTGCACGGTGTGCAGCCCGCCGATGAGGAAGAGGAAGAGGATGTTGAGCACCTCGAACTGGGTCAGCTCGCGGTCCTCGAAGGTGCCGTTGATGAGGATCTGGGTGATGTCGTCGGCGTCGCCGGACTCGGCGCGCTCGTCGATCATCTCGCCGAAGTAGGCGTAGACCTCCATAGCGGCCGCCGTACGCACTTCGGTGGAGCGCTCTTCGCTGGCCCCCGGCTCGCCCAGCACGATGGTGTCTGCCCAGTGGTTGAACTTGGCGCTGTCAGCGATGTCCCAGCCCATCATTGCCAGGAAGACCCGGCTGGGGAACTCCTTCGCGAACGCCTCGATGAAGTCGACCTGCTTCTTTTCCAGCATCTGGTCGATGAGCTCGTTGGCGATGTCACGGATCTGCGGCTCGAGCGCCGCCATCCGCTTCGGCGAGAAGAGGGGGTTGATCAGCTTGCGGTAGATGCCGTGGTCGGGCGGGTCCACCTCGATCGGGATCATCGGCCCGTCCTGACCGATCGTGCCGGGCACGTTCACCGACTCGCTCGAAAAGACCGTCGGGTTCTTGAGAACCTCCTGGATGTCGTCGTACTTGGTGGTGACCCAGTGCCCGCCGTAGTGCGAGCTGTGGGCGACCGGGCACTTGCCGCGCATCTCCGCGTAGACGTCGTAGACGGTGTCGGCGATGTCGGGTGAGTGGATGTCGAAGTCGGTCTGGATCTCGGGGCTCTCGGCGTCCTTGAGCTCGCTCATGACGGTGTCTCCTTCTTCCGGGTGGGCTAGTGCGTGGCTGCGGAGGACGCGAACGCGATCGCGCGCTCCGGACAGTTGTTGACGGCGCGTTCGAGAGCGGCAGCGTCGCCGGATGTCGCGGCCTCCCCGACCACGACACCGAATCCCTCGTCGTCGGAGTCGAAGATCGCGGGCGCCGACATGTAGCAGCGGCCGTGGCCCTTGCAGAGCTCTCTGTCGATCGATGCCTGGCTGTGGTCGTTCATGCTCACTCCCACTCGCTGCCCACGACGCCGTACGCGCGCAGGTCGATGTCGGTGTCCAGCGCGGTGTAGAGGCTGCGGACCTTGGTGTAGGCGAGGAGGCCGTCGCGGCCGTTCTCCTGGCCGACTCCGCTCATCCCACGTCCCGCGAGCGGGGTCTTGGTGACGTCGGCCTGGGCGGCATCGTTGATCCAGGTGAGCCCACCGCGCATACGCAGTGCGACCTCACGAGCTCTGACCAGGTCGGTGCCCCACACCGCGGCGGCGAGTCCGTAGCGGGTGTCGTTGGCGATCCGGATCCCGTCCTGGACGTCGGTGTATCGGATCACCGAGAGAACCGGTCCGAAGATCTCCTCGTGTGCGGCCGGGTTGTCGTTGTCGAGGTCGACCAGGACGGTCGGGCTGACGTAGTGGCCGCCGGCGGGCACTCCCGTGGGGGCCTCACCCCCGACGATCGCACGAGCCCCTGCCTCCAGTCCGGCGGCGACGAACTTCTCTACCTTGATGCGGGCGGCGTCCGAGATGACGGGTCCGACGTCGGTGGTGAAGTCGGCTGCGTGGCCCACGTTCAGCACGTTGGCACGCTGCTGGAGCAGGTCGACGAACTCGTCGTAGCGGGAGTCCGGGACCAGCATCCGGGTCAGCGCCACGCAGGCCTGTCCGGCGTGCATCATGCTGGAGAAGAGCATGCCTCGTACGGCCAGCTCGGCGTCGGCGTCAGGCAGCACCAGGCCGGCGGACTTGCCGCCGAGCTCGAGGATGACGTCCTTGGCTGTGGCGGCTGCCGAGGCCATCACCTGGGTGCCAACCGCGGTGCTGCCGGTGAAGCTGACCAGGTCGACATCGGGGTGGGCTACCAGTGCCTCGCCGGCGACCCGGTCACCGTGGACCAGGTTGATCACGCCTGCGGGGATGCCGGCCTCGAGACTGGCGGCGGCGAGTGCCTCGGGCCCGATCGGCGTCAGTGGCGAGGGCTTCAGGACCACCGTGTTGCCGGCGAGCAGCGCAGGCGCGACCTTCCAGACGGTCATGAAGAGCGGGAAGTTGTACGGCGTGAACGCCCCGACCACTCCGACCGGCTCCCGGTGCAGCTCCCACTGCCCCAGCGCCGGCCCCGCCTGGAGCGGAAAGGACTCCGGCGTGTCCAGGTGGTGGGCCATGTCGGCGAAGTCGCGCAGGTGGGCAAGGGGGGCACCCACCTGCAGCATCGGGGCGAACCGAGCGGTCGCACCGGAGTCCATGATCAGCTCCTCGACCAGCAGGTCGAACCGCTTCTCCAGCACACCGGCGAGGCGGCGCAGCGCCTCTGCGCGGTCACCGACCGACATCCGCGCCCACGGCCCGTCGAAGGCGGTCCGGGCGGCCTTGACGGCGGCGTCGACGGCTGCGGCGTCGGAGTCGGGGACGAGGCCGTAGACCTCGCCTGTGGACGGGTCATCGGCGGGGATCACGCCTTCGGCGTCGACCCACTCACCGCCGATCAAGTTCCTGAATGCACGCATCACATGTCCTTCGCTCACTTGCTGCACGAGGGGGCGGCTGTGGCGCCCCTCACATCGCAAAACTTATACAATTAGGTTTATGAGGTCAATGCCCCGCCCCGCACTCCCTGCGATGACCACTCTCAGAGCGGTCTGACGTAGAGGAGGTCCGACTGGTCGTGCTGGAACCCAAGCTCCCTCGAGGCGCGCACCTCGGCCGCAGAGAGAGCGTCGACGTACATCTGAGCGACTCGGGCACCGTCAGACTGGACGCGCAGGAGCGCGGTCGCCAAGATAGTCCGCAGATCGGCGATGCCTACGCCAGCGGTGTCGAGCGAGATGCAGGCAGGCCGAGCCGCCGGATCCTTCTCGTCGACGCCGACGATGACACTTCCAGCGGGCGCGACCAGGCGCATCCGACCCCGCGTCAGCGCGGTCCGCTCACCGGGCGCCATACCGGCCAGATACCCGGCAGCCATCTCCGCCGGTCCGTCCGGCGCCGGCTCGACGGTCGCCTCGGCCCCGGAGCCGGCGAAGGGATGGACTCCCCCGATGAAGCGCAAGGTCTTGAAGATCGCGTGGTCCATGCGCGCGGCGAACCGTCGCGCCATCCGCTCGGCGGCCGGATGGGCGCCATGCGACCATGCCCGCAGCCGGCGGACGCCGGGAAGCGAGGACCAGCCGGTTGGCTGCTCGTCGAGGAGCTCGGCCAGCAGCGTCGCGATGCCATGGGAGCGGAACTCAGGCCGCACCACGAACTGGACGTCGGCCTCCTCCCCGACCATGTCGAGGCGTAGGTACGCCACAACCGGCACGTCAGGCAGCTGATCGAGCTGAACATTTCCGCGCTCACCAGGCGGCGGAATCGAGACCAGCAGGTGGCGGACCTCACCACGGCCTACCACTGTCGGAGTAGCCGTCGAGAAGCCAGCCTCGGCGTCATACTCGACAGCCTGATCGAGCAACTCCTCGACGTCCTTGACCTCAGCGTCTGCCAGCGTCGTGCGCCACGCGTAGGTGATCATGCCTCGTCCGCCTCAGCCAGAAGGCGCTTGACCAGGCGCCGGAAGACCTGGTTGGCGACCTCGTTGCGGCCCAGCACCATCGACCCCGCATCACGGCTGCCCATGGCGCGCTGGGAGTCGCGCAGCACCGGGAAGTCCTCGGCATGGAGCACGGAGAGGAGGATCTGCCAGTTCTTCTCCCACAGGTACTCCCAGCGCTCCTGGGTCATGCCGGCCCGATCCGCGGACGGCACGATCAGACGCATCTCCATGACGGATTCGGTCGGCGAGGTCGGATGCGGACGGAACGTGAGCAGCTGGAAGTGGTCGGGCTGCTTGAGCAGCGTGCTGTTCGGGCCGAGGAAGTGGGTTTCGGTGACGTCCTCGACGAGGCTGCGATCGCCGGGCTCCTCCTCGAGCCAGCGGTCGATGCTCTTGCGGGGAGCGATGAACCGACAGTGCCGGTCGAAGTCCTCGAAGACCATGACATTGGTGTGGATGTACTTCGCCGCAGTGTTCGGATGGGCGTACTGGATGTGGTAGCCATCGAGGAAGGCGTCCTGCATCAACTTCCAGTTCACCGTCTCCTCGAACCCCTCGGCACGGATGCAGATGAGCCCGCCGAGGTCGTAGCCGCCGAGGATCTCGTCGATCTCCGGCCCGAGCCACGAGGCGACATCGATCTCCGCGTCCGCGTTGTCGACGACCCACACAAAGCCGTGACGCTCCTCGGCCGGGAGCTCGACGAGCCCATACTCGGCCTGATCGAGGTCTCCGACGGTGGTGTCGCGGGTGATCGTGCGCAAAGAGCCGTCGATGTCGTAGGACCAGCGGTGATAGGGGCACGAGAAGAGCCTGCGCTTGCCGCAGGCGTCACCCTCCAGGAGCCCGCCACGGTGCCGACAGAGGTTGACGAGAGCCTTGACTCCCCCGTCACGCTGGCGCGTGATGATGATGTTGTTGCGCGGCATCCTCACGGTCTTGAAGTCGTACGTCTTCGGGATCTCGGATCCATGGGCGACGATCGTCGGCACCCTGCCGAAGATCACGTCCCGCTCCCGCACCGCCAGGTCGGGGTCGATGAACTCGTGCGCCTCGAACGGCTCGACCTTCTCGAACTGGTCGGTGGTGTCGTTGCGAAGGTGGTCCAGCGCACGCCTGATCCGCGCCTCGCGGTCGATGCTGACGTCGTCCGTCATGACATGCCTCCATTTATCTAAAGCCATAAGTTAATTCGAATGATGAGTGTACGCAACCGGACCTTCGGGCGACGACGGAGTCAGGTCCGCGCGGTGCCCTCGGGCCGGCGCAGCATCGACTGCCATGAGAGCCGTTCGGCGACCGCGGTGCGCAGCTTCATGAGGGGGCCGGTGCGGTCGAAGCCGAAGGCCCCCACCAGCTGGCCGTCATAGCGATACTGGCCGAGGAACGGGTCTGTCGCGCCACCATGGCCGATGAGCTCGACCTCGTCAGCAGGCTCGCCGAGGAGCTGGAGCTTGTGGCCGTACCACTCCGACCAGAAGTACGGAGTGATCCGGCATGGGCGGCGTTCGGTGGTCAGAGCGTTGCGAACCACGAACTCAGCCTGCTCGCCGGTGGAGGTCCAGTGCTCCATGCGGGTCGAGCGTCCGCTCCACGGATTGACCCATCGCGCGACGTCGCCCACGGCGTAGACACCGGGCACGGTGCTCTCCAGGTAGGGCGAGCAGGCCACACCGTCGCTGACCGCGACCCCCGAGCCGCGCAGCCATCCGGTGGCGGGCTCGACACCGATGCCCACGATCACCAGGTCGGCCGGGACCGTGGTGCCGTCGCTGAGGGAGACCTTCTCCGCGCGGCCCTGGCCACGGATCTCACGCACCTTGGTGCGCGTGAGGAGGTCGACGTCGTACTGCCGATGCAGATATGCGAGACGCTCGGCGACGAGCGACCCCACCGCTCCCACCAGTGGGAGGTCCAGCGCCTCGACCAGCGTGACCTCCGCACCACGTGCCCGGGCACTGGAGGCGACCTCGCCGCCGATGAAGCCCGCCCCGACGACGACGACACGGGCGCCTGGTTGTAGAGCCTCGCGAATGGCGCGAGCCTGATCCAGCGTACGCAGCGTGGTGACGCCGTCCAAGTGGGTGCCGTCGACCTCGAGGGGTCGCGGCTGCGCGCCCACGGCGATCACCAGGGCGTCATAGTCGATGTCACCCTTGTCGGTACGCACCCGCCGGTTGCGTGAATCCAGCGACAGTGCCTTCGTGCCCGTGAGGAGATTGACTCCCTGCGACTCGGGGTCGGGCAGGTGCCAGAACGGAGCCGGGTCGCCCTCCCCCGCAAGGAACTCCTTGGTGAGAGGCGGGCGGTCGTACGGCCCGTGCGCCTCCTCGCCGATGACGGTGATCTCCCCGTCGAACCCGATCCGGCGCGCCTCCTCCACGACACGTGCTGCACCCAGCGAGGCGCCAACGATGACGAGCCGGCGGATCCCGTCGACCAGCTCGACGTCGGTCATGTCAGCGGCCCTTCCACTCAGGGGCGCGTCTCTCCGCGAATGCTCGGGTGCCTTCTCGGAAGTCCTCGGAGCGCATGATCGTGGCCATGGAGCGGTCATTGATGTCCCACGGCTCCTGCTCCCAGTCGGAGCCCGCCGCTAGCGTGCGATGGACGGCTTCCTTGGTCGCGGCCACCGACAGCGGCGCGTTCGCGGCGATGCGGGCTGCCAGCTCCAGAGCGACGTCGAGGGCGGTGCCCTTGGGGGCGACCCGGTTGGCCAGACCGAGCTCCACGGCCCGCTCCGCGCTCACCGGGTCACCGGTGAGCGCGATCTCGAGGGCAGGCTTGAGCGGCACCTGACGCTGGGTGCGGATCACGCCGCCGGCCGCAGCCATCAGGCCACGCTTGACCTCTGGCAGACCGAGCTGCGCCCCCTCGTCGATGACGGCGAGGTCGGAGGCGAGCACGATCTCGGTGCCGCCGCCAAGGGCGAACCCGTTCACGGCCGCGATCGTCGGGATCGAGACGTAGTGGCGTACATAGCCGGCAAAGCCCCACTCCGGATGGTCTGGGTCGTCGACACGCTCACCTCGGGAGAGGGCCTTGAGATCGGCCCCCGCACAGAAGGCTCTATCGGTGCCGGTGACCACGAGCACGCGCACGTCCTCGTCCGCATCGGCCTCGGCCAGGGCGGCGGCTAGGCCGATCGAGACGGCGGAGTTGACCGCGTTCATAGCCTCAGGGCGGCGGATGGTCGCCACGGCCACGTGTCCGTGCCGTTCGAGGGTGACGATCTGGTTGTCGGCTTCGACCCGAGCGGTGCTCATGAGTTGCCTTCCTTGTCGCCGTGCGGCGTCATGCGTTGATGCGGGCGGGAGTCGGACGGTTCAACGGACCTTCTGGTACCGCTCGACCAGGTCGGCGTACTCGGTGCGGATGTCGGTCTTGCTGATCTTGCCGCTGGGCAGCCGCGGCAGCGGTTCGTCTCGGAAGACGACGTAGCGCGGCACCTTGAAGTCGGCCAGCACCTTCGACGCCTCGCGGATCACGTCCTCCTCGGTGAGCTCACCGGCGATCTGGATGATCGCCGCCGGCGTCTCACCGAACTTCGGATCGGTGGCCGCGATCACGGCGACCTCGCCGACTCCCGGAATCGCGGCCAGGACCTGCTCGAGCTCGACCGGGGACACGTTGATCCCTCCGGTGATGATCAGATCCTTCAACCGATCCACAAAGCTGATCCGGCCGTCCTCGTCGCAGACGCCCAGGTCACCGGAGTGCAGCCAGCCGTCACGGAAGACCTGTGCGTTGATCTCCGGCGACTCCCAGTATCCGGGAGTGACTCCGGGCCCCTTGATCACCAGCTCACCGGTCTCACCCGCCGCTGCCAGCTTGCCGTCGGCGTTCATCACGGCGACCTCGGTGAAGATGTGGCCGGCGCCGCAGCTGTCGGGGTGCTCGCGGAACTCGCTGACAGGCGTCGACGTGGCGATCCCGCCCGCCTCGGTCATGCCGTAGATCTGGCGCAGCGCGACGTCCTTCTTCGCCCACGCCTCGAGGAGGGTACCCGGCACTGCGGCGCCGCCGACGACGGCGGTACTCAGCGAGGACAGGTCGGCGTCAGCGAACTCCGGCGCTCCGGCGATCGCCTGATAGATCAGGGGCACCCCGAAGATGGCTTCGATGCGGTGCTCCTCGATGAGCTGGACCACTCGCGAGGGCACCAGCTGCTTCTCGATCACGAGCTTTCCGCCGAGCACGGCCGACATCAGCATGCCCCACACCAACCCGGGGGTGAACGCCAGCGGTAGCACCAGGATCGCGCTCGAGCCGCGGTGGAAGCCCTCCTCGACGAGACTGGCCTCGAAGACGATGTTGAGCAGCGTGCGGTTGGTCAGGACGACACCCTTGGAACGGCCCGTGGACCCACTGGTGAAGATGACCGAGATCGGGTCCTCATCGCCACGGTCGACGCGGAACGTCTCTGGCTCCCCGTCGCGCAGGACGGCCACCTCGGCAAAGGGCACCACCGTGACCGGATCCCCGCTCGCGCCGGCCTCTGTGGCGATGTCAACGAGGGAGTCGTCGGTCACAACGGCGGTCGCTCCGGCATCGTCGAGCACCTTGCGCAGCTCCGCGGCGGTGAACCGGCTGTTGAGCGGCACCAGGACGGCACCGGACTTCAGGATGCCGAAGGCCGCGATCGGCCACAGCACGTCGTTGGGGGCCATCAGACCCACCCGGTCTCCCGGCTTGACCCCATCCGCCTGGAGGCGGAGCGCAAACCGGCTGGACCAGTGCTCGACAGTCTCGTAGTCGAGCGTCTCGTCCTCGAAGACGAACGCCGGGGCGTGCGGCTGGGTCCGCGCCCACCAGGCGAGAGCGGATCCGATCGTGGCGCTCATGGATACTCCTTCAAAAAACCTATTGGTTGTAGATAATTGAGTTCTACTCGTGACGTGCGTCACTGTCAATGCCCCGAGAACGATTCAGAGGTCAAGAATGAGCGGGCCCGTACGGCAGCGGCCGACGCAGATCATCATGCAGTCGCCGGCGGCCCGCTCCTCCTCGCTGAGCACGGAGTCGCGATGATCGGGAACCCCACCGAGGACGCCGGTCTCGCAGGTTCCGCAGGTGCCCTCGCGACAAGAGAAGTCCACCTCGACCCCAACGCCGGCCAGAGCA
>NZ_JBOHDN010000064.1:0-13940 GCF_050699375.1 Nocardioides sp.
GCGTCCTTGAACGACGCGCCGTCACGAACACGCAGCCAGAACTCACGCCGCTCCGCACGGATCGCCCACCGGGTCATCGACAGCCTCCTCAGTCAGGAGGTGTTGCGTCCGACCCTTGAACTCGCCCGGCATACCGGGTGTCTTCCGAGCGATGCCAACGCAGCGAGGTGCGTGCGCAGCGTGCGACTTATGGTGCGGAATTGAGGTGCGGGACACTAGGGCTGCCCTAGGCTTCCCGGGCACAAGGCCCTGCGAACACCGACGCCATCCGGGCCGCGATCGCCGCCTCGGCGCGGCGCTGAGCCTCCGCTCCCGGGTCGATGAGAAGGCGTGCGGCGAGTCCTTGCGTCAACGCGAACGCCGCATCGCTCTCGAGCAGGGCATCCGTCCCGGGAACGACCTCGCCGCACTCCATCCCGTTCCGCACGGCCTGTGCGATCCGATCGCCGAACCTGCGGTCGAAGGCACGCTGATGCTCTGCCAGGATCGGGTTGTCGAGGGCCAGCCCGGCGAAGGCGTGTCGAAGGTAGGCCTCGTCCCGGTGGGCGGTGTCCAGCGGGAGCAGCTCCAGCAACCCGGCCCCGAGCATGTGCTCGATGCGGGCGTGCCGGCGCTCGGCGCCTGCGATCGTCTTCGCGACCCGCGCCTCGATGCCGTACAGCAGTCCGCGCAGGGTGTCGGCGAGCAAGGACTCCTTGGAGTCGTAGTAGTGCTGCACCAGGCCGACGGAGACGCCCGCGGCCTTGGCGGTCCCGGCGACGGTCACGGCGCCGAGGCCAGCGGAGAGTGCCAGGTCTCGTACGCCTGAGGTGATCTGGGCGCGACGGGCGTCGTGGTCTGCGGTCCTGGCCATAAATCAGATGATAACAATATGGGCATACGGTTATGGTCATCGACATGGATGTATCTCGAGCTCTCGCAAGCGCACTTGCCGCCGTGGCGGTCGCGGTCGTCGGTGCGGCAGCGCCGGTGTCTGCCGGAACGGCCGCGGCCGTGGAAGGGGGCGGCGGCGTCGAGGCGTACGTCGACAGCTGGCGCGAAGCCAACGACGTTCCGGGCGCAGCGGTCGCGGTCGTCGACGGAGACGAGGTGCGGACGTACCTCTCGGGTGAGGACGGTGCCGGGGCTCCGGTCTCCCGGACGACCCCGTTCCTGGTGGGCTCGGTCGCGAAGACGTTCACCAGCGCGCTGGTCCTCGGTCTGGTCGACGACGGCAGGATCCAGCTGGACGATCCGGTGAAGCAGCATCTGCCCTGGCTCGACGCGCCTCGGGTGACGGTACGTCAGCTCCTCACGCACACAGCCGGCTACACAGCCGGAGACGGGCTCGCGGTCTCGGAGCGGTTCGACAACGAACCTGGCGCACTGCGCCGGGCGGCGGGCGATCTCGAGCACCACGGCACCCCGGGGGAGTATGCCTACAACAGTGCCGACTACCTCGTCCTGGGTGCACTGGTCGAGGAGATGACGGGACGCTCGTTCGCCGCTGTCGCCGAGGAGTCCCTGTTCGGGCCGATCGGGATGACGGCCACAGCTGCCGACGCGGATGGCGCGAGGGCGCTCGCGCCCGGGCACCGTCACTGGTGGGCATGGCCGCGCGCCTACGATCCCGGCTTCGACGAGTCCGGTGCACCCTACGGATACGTCGTCTCGACGCTCGATGACCTGACGACGTACGCCCGCGCCCACCTGGCAGGACAGGTGCTGCCGCGGAGTCTCGAGGAGGAGGCGTGGAGCATCCAAGAGGTCACCGGGCGGGCGCGTGGTTATGGCTATGGCTGGAGCGTCGACGGAGGTGATCGGCGGCGCATCCATCACACCGGCGCCACTCCCGGCTACTTCACCCATGTCGCCCTGTTTCCTGACGAGGACCGCGCTGTCGTCGCTCTGGCCAACGCATACGCGGAGAAGCGCGCGCCGAGCCTCACGGCTGCCGCCGCGGACATCGACCAGATCGCGCACGGCGGCTCGGCGACGGTCAAGGCCGGCGACCCGCTGCTGACCTCGGCGCCCTGGGTGCTGATCGTGTTGGTCCCGCTCGGGCTGGCGCTCGTGCTCGTCGCGCGCCGCGCCCCGGTCTCGTCGCGGCTCAGGTGGGTGTGCGCAGCAGCGGCCGGGTCGGCCGCCGTAGCCCTCGCCCTGCTGCCGAGCCTGCTGGGCGCATCGCTCGACTTCGCGATCACCTGGCTGCCCGACCTTGCCGTCGGTGTCGTCGCCGGCAGCGCGACCCTGCTGCTCCTGGCAGCCTCCTGGGCCGTCCGGCCCGGAGCCCTGACGCGCCGCGCGGCGGTCAGGGCTCGATGAGCCCGGCGCGAATGGCGTAGCGAGTCACCTGAGTCCGATCACGGAGTCCGAGCTTGGCGAGGATGTTCTCCCGGTGCCGCTCGACGGTCTTGTAGGAGATCGTCAGCTCCCGGGCGATCTCACGGCTCGAGTGGCCTTCCGCGATGAGCTTGAGGACCTCGTCCTCGCGCTCGGTGAGGACGGTCGGTGGGAGGCTCTCGCCGCGCTTGAGGCGGTCGAGGTAGTCGCGGACGAGCGCGCTCATGGCGCCGGGGTAGACGAAGGCCTGGCCGCTCATCGCGGTGCGGCAGGCCTTGACCAGGTCCTCGTCAGCGACCGACTTGAGGACGTACCCGCTCGCTCCCGCCTTGAGGGCCTCGAAGAAGTACTGCTCGTTGTCGTGCATCGAGACCATCAGCATCTTCGGTGGCGTACGCATCCGGGAGATGGTGCGCGCGGCCTGCAGGCCCGTTGTGCGGGGCATGGCGACGTCGAGGATCACCAGGTCGACCTCGACATCGCGGAGCGCGCCGATGGCCTCGGTGCCGTCGGCCGCCTCGGCGACGACCACGAGGTCCGGCTCGGCATCGATGATGAGGCGGATGCCGCGGCGTACGAGGGTGTGGTCGTCGGCCAGCAGGATCCGGATCTTCGGGGGAGTCGGAGTCACAGCGGAACCTCCAGGCGGACGATCGTGCCGTGGCCGGGCGTGCTGGTCACGCTGAGATCGGCGCCGATGAGCAGGGCCCGCTCGCGCATGCCGCTGATCCCGGCGCCGGCCACGAGGTTGGGGGTGCCCCGGCCGTCGTCGGAGACGGTCAGGACGACGTTGTCGCCGACCTTGCACAGCGAGAGCTCGGCGGTGGCGGCGTGGGCGTGGCGTACGACGTTGGTGAGTGCCTCCTGGGCGACCCGGTAGACCACCAGCTCACGGTCCTGCGGCAGCTCGGGAAGGCCACGGCCGACGGTGCGGCGTACGGTCGTGCGGCCGAGGGCGCCGACGTCGGTGGTCAGCGCGGTGAGCGCGGCGTGCAGACCGAGATCCTCGAGCACGCCGGGTCGTAGCTGTCTGGCCACACGGCGTACGTCGTCCATACCGGTGCGCGCGGACTCACGGACAGCGGCGAGCTCGGGGCGCACCGCGTCGGGTACCTGCCTCTCCAGCCCCTTCAGCCCCAGGAGTACGACGGTGAGCGACTGCCCGACCTCGTCATGGAGCTCCTGGGCGATCCGGTGCCGCTCGGCCTCCTGCGCGGCGAGCGCCTTGGCGTTGCTGGCGCTGCGCTCGGTCTCCAGCCGGTCGAGCATGGCGTTGTAGCTCGCCACCAGGCGGGCGCCGGAGCCGTTGCCGTGTGCCGTCAGCCGCTGGTCGGGCGAGGGGCGTTCGACCGAGTCCATGGTCCGGATCACCCGGTCGATCGGCGCCAGGCTCCGCAGCAGCAGGAGCGCGTTGAGCGTCGCCATCGCGGCCAACCCGACCGCCAGGATCACCGCCTCCTCGGCGAGGACCCGCTCCGAGACCCGGGCGGGCGACAGCGCCAGGATCAGGGTGCCGACGCAGAAGACCGTCCCGTTCGTCAGGCAGACCCGCCAGTAGAGCGGTAGATGACTCATACGCCAACCCTGCCATCTCCTCTGGCCAGGCCTTATGGGTGGCAGCACCCATTCGGATCTCGCGCGCGGTCGCGGAGAGTCGATGGTATGGAGCTCAACGCATGATCGTGTACGCAGCAATCGCGATCTTCATCGTCACCTACGGTCTCATCGCCACCGAGCGGGTTCACCGCGTCGCCGCCGCTCTGGGCGGCGTGGCGGCGATGGTGGCGATCGGGATCATCAACGCCGAGTCGGCCTTCTTCAGCCATGAGACGGGGGTCGACTGGGACGTCATCTTCCTGCTCTTCGGGATGATGGTGATCGTCGGAGTCCTCAAACAGACGGGCCTGTTCGAGTACCTCGCGCTGTGGGCGGTCAAGCACTCAGGTGGCCGTCCGGCGCGCCTGGCCACGCTCCTGATCCTGGTCACCGCGGCGCTCTCCCCGATCCTCGACAACGTGACCACGGTGCTGCTCGTCACGCCGGTCACGCTGTCGGTCTGTGAGCGCCTGAGGCTGAACCCGATGCCGTACCTGATCTCCCTCATCCTCGCCGCCAACGTCGGCGGGACCTCCACGCTGATCGCCGACCCGCCCAACATCATCGTGGCGAGCCGGGCGAACCTGACCTTCACCGACTTCCTGGTGCACTCGCTGCCGCTGTGCCTGATCCTGCTGGTGGTGCTGATCGGGTTGGTGCGCCTGCTCTTCCGGCGCGAGCTGCGGGGGAAGGTCGACCTGGACGGCCTGATCGAACCCCCTGCCTCGGCGGTCCCGGACCGCGGGCTGCTCTACCGCTGCCTCGCCGTCCTGGGACTGGTGATGCTCGCCTTCGGGCTGCACGCCGAGCTCCACCTGGATCCGTCGATGGTCGCGATGCTCGGCGCCGGGGCGATGGTGGTGGTCTCCCAGACGAGGACCGAGGCCTTCCTGGAGGAGGTGGAGTGGGCGACGCTGGCCTTCTTCATGGCGCTGTTCGTGCTGGTCGGGGGCTTGGTCGAGGTCGGAGTCATCGGGTCGCTGGGCTCGTACGCCGCCGACCTGATGGGCGACAACGAGCTCGCCGGGGTGACCGGCCTGATGATCGGCTCGGCCATCATCGGCGGGTTCGTCGACAACATCCCCTACACCGCGGCGATGGTGCCGATCGTGGAGGAGATGGTGGCGGCGACATCATCGTCCGGCGCCGACAGCCCGCTGTGGTGGGCCCTCGTCTTCGGTGCGGACCTGGGCGGCAACACGACCGCAGTCGCGGCCGGCGCGAACGTGGTGGTGCTCGGTCTCGCTGCGAAGGCGGGCCACCCGATCAGCTTCTGGAAGTTCACCAGGTACGGCATCGTGGTGACCATCGTGACGCTGGCCGTCGCCTGGGTCTACGTCGCGCTCCGCTACTTCGTGCTCGCCTGACGCTCTCGATAGGCGGCGACCGCGTTGCGGTTGGTGCAGGTCGCCGAGCAGTAGCGCTTGGAGCGGTTGCGGGAGAGATCGACGACGATGCCCGCGCAGCCGTCGTCGGCACAGATCGAGAGCCGGGACAGCTCGTCGGCGCGGATGACGTCGACCATCGCCATCGCCGTCTCGACGGCGATCCTGGTGGCCAGCGGGGAGTCGTTGCCGGTGGCGTGGATGTGCCAGTCGTACGTCGTGTGCCGGACGAGCTGGGGCGTGGCGTCGTGCTCGGCGAGCATCTGGTTGGTCAGGCGCACGGCCTCGTCCTTGTCGGCGTCGAGGAGGTCGCGCAGGCGCGGGCGCAGCGCGCGGACCTCGTCGAGCTCGGCGCGAGTGCGGTCGTGGCGGCCGGTGTACTCGTAGGTCTCATAGTGCTCCACCAGGTCCTGGACCGTGGTCAGCTCATCGACCGATCCGGGGGAGAGGGCCAGGGTGTTCGCCAGCGACGCGGCCGCCTGGAGGCCGACCTCTGTGTCATGGGTGAAAACCATGTTGACACATTACCGCAACGGTGGGATTGTCATGTGTCATGACGACGTTGACCAATGACAAGCTGGTTTCGCAGAGCGCGAGCAAGAGGCCGCTGGTGGCCACTGGACTGGTTGTCGCGGTCATCTCGGCGATCACGTTCAGCCTCTCCGGTCCGCTGGGGCGGGGACTGTTCGACACGGGCTGGTCGACGGGCGGCGTCCTGCTCTTCCGCGTCGGCATCGGCGCTCTCGTGCTGGCCCCCTTCGCGGTGCGCAAGCTCGCCGGGCAGTGGCAGAGCGTGGCCACGAGCTGGCGGCTCGTCGCGGCGTACGCGCTCCTGGCCATCGTGGTGCCGCAGTTCGCCTTCTTCTCGGCCGTGCAGTGGATGGCGGTCGGGCCGGCGCTGCTGATGGAATACATGGGCGTGGTGCTCGTGGTCGCGTGGATGTGGCTGCGGCACGGCGAACGGCCCTCGCGACTGACCCTGGTGGGTGCGGTGACCGCGATCGCGGGGCTCGTGCTCGTCCTCGACCTGATCGGCGGGGCGAGCGTCCACCCGGTCGGGGTCCTGTGGGCCTCCGGCGCCGCCGTCGGGCTGGCTTCCTACTTCGTGCTCAACGCGCACACGACCACGACCCTGCCGCCGCTCGCGCTGGCCTGGCTCGGCCTGACGGTCGCGACGATCCTGCTCGGGGTGCTCTGCCTGATCGGCGCCATCCCGTTCGTGATGGAGACCTCGCCGGTGGTCCTGGCGGGCCTGGAGGTCGCCTGGTGGGTGCCGCTGATCGGTCTCGGCGTGCTGACCTGCTCGGTCGCGTACGCCACCGGCATCGCCGCCTCCCGCCGGCTCGGCTCGCGGCTCTCGTCCTTCGTGGGACTTCTCGAGGTCGTCTCCGCCGTCGTCTTCGCGTGGCTTCTGCTCGGCGAGGCCCCCGCGGTGATTCAGCTCATCGGCGGTCTGGTCGTGCTGGCCGGCATCATCGCGGTGCGGCAGGGGGAGCGGGCCACGAGGGCCGGGTAGAACCAGCCCAAAACCAGCGGAGCGCTGTACGTCCCTCTACGTACAGCGCTCCGGAGCTGATCGAGCTATCGCTCGTCCTGGGCTCTCACGAAGACCTCACGGACCAGCATCAGGACCGCTGCTGCCGCGGGGATCGCCAGCAGAGCACCGACGACACCGAGCAGCGAGGCGCCGATCAGGGCCGCGATGACGGTGATGACACCGGGGATGTCGACCGCGCGGGACATGACCCGTGGATAGACGACATAGTTCTCGAACTGCTGGTACGCGACGTAGAAGACCACTGCGATGATGCCGGTCTTCAGGTCGGTCGTCGCGAAGGTGATCGCACAGACGATGACCGCGCCGATGGTGGCACCGATCATCGGGATGACGTCGGTGATCATGACCACGAAGGCCAGCGCGACTGCGTACTCACCCATCCCGATGGCGAAGAGCAGCACCAGGGTCGACAGGCCGGCGCACAGGGCGACGACGAAGGCGCCGGAGACGTAGCCGCCGATGCCGTCGAAGACCCGGTCGCCGAGCTTGGTGACCCGGTCGCGACGCGATGCCGGGGCGAGCTGGTAGATGGCGTGCTTCGTCCGGTCGTAGGACGCGATGAAGTAGAGCGTCAGGACGGTGACGATGAACGCGGTGACCAGCACGTTGAGCACCGCGAGCCCGACCCCGAGAGCGCCGCCGAAGGCGGTGCTGACGAAGTCGCCGCTGGCGACGTACTCCTGCACCTTGTCGAGGATCTGGTAGTCCTCGTTGAGCTGCTGGATGCGCTCGTTGCGCTGGAGCTCCTCGGTCCAGTCGGGCACGTTGGCCGAGATCTTGGCGACCTGGTCGCTGATCACCGGGACGAGCGCCACGAAGAAGAGCGCCAGCGCACCGAGGACACCGAAGATGACCGTCAGGACCGCCCAGGGACGGGGGAGCCCGCGCTTCTGCAGGAACACCACCATCGGGTTGATCCCCGAGGCGATGAAGAGCGAGACCACCACCTGCAGGATGACGCTCCCCATCGTGGTGAGGAGGTTGCCCGCGGCGTACGCCGTCAGCAGGCCGAGGCCGAGGAGCAGCCCGAACAGGAAGGGCGCTCTACGGTCGAAAGGCGGTCCGGGCTTGCCGAACCGTCTTTCGTGCTCGCTCTCGTCGTCCTTCTCGTCCTTCTCGTCGACCGTGATCGCCGCCTCGTCGGAGGCTGCCTCCTCGTCGGGGGCAGCCTCCTTCTGAGGGTCCTGTGGACGGTCGGCCGAACCTGCGTTCACCGGCTCTCGGACTTCGCAGTCTCGGGCTCGCGGATGGCCGTCTTCTCGGAGGGCTCGTCGGCGTACTCGTCGTAGTCGTCGTCAGCGAGGTCCTCGTCGCCGAGGTCCTCGTCACCGACCAGGGTGACGCTCTCGGCGGGGTCCGCTTCTACGAGCTCGCCGTCGACGATGTCGTCCTCGAACACCGGCTTCGGCGCCTCCAGCTCGGCCGGGTCGTCGTTCTTGCCGAACCCGGAGACGAGGTCGGTGAGCGAGGAGAGCTGAGCGGCGATCGCGTCGCGGCGCTTGGTGAGGCGGTCGACCTCGGCCTTGATGACCGCGTGACCCTTCTCGGCCTCGACGGTCGCGGTGGAGGCGAGGTGGTCCGCCTCCGCGCGCGCCTTCGACATGACGGTCTCGGCGTCGCGGCGGGCGCGAGCGACGATTCCCTCGGACTCCTTCGCCAGCTCGGCGCGCTGGTCGGCGACGTGCTGGGCAGCGACCCGGGCACGCTCCTCGGCATCGGCCGCGCGGGTCTCGCCCTCGGTCACGATGCGAGCGGTCTCCGACATCGCCTGGTCGTGGTGGTCGGCGGCCTCACGGGCGAGGCGCTCGCGCTCGACGGCGAGCATCCGCCGTGCCTCCTGGACCTCGCGGTCCGCGCCGGCGCGTGCCTTCTCGACCTCGCGCTGGGTCGACGTACGCAGCTGGGTGACCTCCTGCTGCACGGCGAGCCGGATCTGGTCGGCCTCGCGCTTGGCGCCGGCCAGCAGCTCGTCGCTCTCGGCCTGCACCATCGACCGGGCCTGCTGGACCTCGCTGGTGACCTTCTCGCGGTGGTCGTCGATCTCCTTGTACTGCGAGGTACGCAGCGCCTCGATGTCGCGCTGTGCAGACGCCTTCGCCGCGGCGGCCTCACGCTGTGCGGCCTCGCGGATGACCGCTGCCTCCTTCTCGGCCGACTCCTTGACGGAGGCGGCCTCCTCCTCGGCGAGGCGGAGCATCGCGCTCGCGCGACCGCCCAGGGAGGCGTACGAAGGGGCCTCGGTGCTGCGGGGTGCCGCTGCCTTGAGGTCGGTGACCTGGCGCTCGAGCTCGCTGATCCGGCGCTGTGCGTTGCGCAGGGCGGACTGGCCCTGGCCGTTGGCCTGAAGCAGCTGCTGGACCCGTGCGTTCACGGTGCCGGGGTCATAGCCCCCGCGGCGCACGACCGGGAAGGCTGGGAGTGAGCCTGGAGCCGGTGGTGGGGGCGCGTTGTGGGGGGAGCTGGGCGATCCGGATGCGCCCGGGACACGAGGAAGGACCTGGGTCTCGGTCGAGTCCTGCTCGGGCTTCTTTCGAGGCTCAGGAGCCTCGTTGAAGATGGACAGTCCCTCATTCGTCATTTGTGGCGGATTCCTCACCTGTAGGTCGTCTACGAGCTGCCTCTGCTCCCAAGGGGCAAGACTACGGCCGGTCGCCCCTCGCGCAAGAGGAGACCGGCCGTGAATCCAGTCTCAAACCGGATCTATTTACTGAGACTACGAGTCTCAGATTCCCCGGAAGAGGTTGATCTTGTCGATGTGAGCCGCCCGCTTCTCCTCGTCGAGGACGCCGAGGCCCTCCTCCGGGGCGAGGCAGAGCACGCCGACCTTGCCCTGGTGCTTGTTGTGGTGGACGTCGAGCGAGGCCTGGCCGACGTCCTCGAGGGTGTAGGTCCGCGACAGGGTCGGGTGGATCTTGCCCTGGGCGATGAGGCGGTTGGCCTCCCACGACTCGCGGTAGTTGGCGAAGTGGCTGGAGATGATCCTCTTGAGGTTCATCCACAGGTAGCGGTTGTCGTACTCGTGCATGTAGCCGCTCGTGGAGGCACAGGTGGTGATCGTGCCGCCCTTGCGGGTGACGAACACGCTCGCGCCGAAGGTCTCGCGGCCCGGGTGCTCGAAGACGATGTCGATGTCCTCGCCGCCGGTGAGCTCACGGATGGTCTTGCCCAGCCGCTTCCACTCCCGCGGGTTCTGCTCGGTGCCGTCCTCGTTCCAGAACTTGAAGTCCAGCTCGGACCGGTTGATCACCATCTCGGCGCCCAGGCTGCGCACGACCTTTGCCTTCTCCTCGTTGGAGACCACACAGACCGGGTTGGCGCCGCCGTTGAGGGCGTACTGCGTCGCGAACCCGCCGAGGCCACCGGAGGCGCCCCAGATCAGGACGTTGTCGCCCTGCTTCATGTTGCCGCCGTTGGTGGAGACGAGCTGACGGTAGGCGGTGCAGTTGACCAGGCCGGGGGAGGCGGCCTCCTCCCAGGTGAGGTGCTCCGGCTTCGGCATCAGCTGGTTGGCCTTGACCATCGCCACGTCGGCGAGGCCGCCGAAGTTGGTCTCGAAGCCCCAGATGCGCTGCGAGGGGTCCATCATCGTGTCGTTGTGGCCGTCGGGAGCCTCGAGCTCGACCGAGAGGCAGTGGGCGACGACGCGGTCGCCCGGCTTCCACTTGGTCACGCCCGGGCCGGTGGCCAGCACGACACCGGAGAGGTCGGAGCCGACCACGTGGTAGTCGAGGTTGTGGCGGGCGCCGAGGTCGGACTCCTTGCCGTAGCGCTCCAGGAACCCGAAGGTCGAGACGGGCTCGAAGATCGAGGTCCAGACCGTGTTGTAGTTGATGGCGCTGGCCATCACGGCCACGAAGGCCTCGCCGGGACCGAGCTCGGGGAGGGCGACGTCCTCGACGTGGAGGGACTTGCGCGGGTCCTTCTCCTTGGTCGCGACGCCCTCGAACATGTCGGCCTCGTCCTTGTGGACGGTCGCGGCACGGTAGTGGTCGGGGATCTCGAGGCTCGCAAACTCCTCGCCGGATGTATCACCGGCGAGGATCGCGTCGAGGATGTTCTGCATTGTCGGCTCCTGCGTCGTTCGAAGGGGTCGCGGTTGACTCTAGTTCGCTGGACATTACTGGTGAGTAACCGCAATGGCCAGCCTGATGTGACACATGACTCTTGGATCGTTCATCTCGACAGGCTCGATACACCGCATCTCGACAGGCTCGATACACCGCACGTGCCGCGGTGAGCTCTCGGGCTCAGTGAGCGGCGTTGGCGGCCGGCTCGACGAGCTCGACAAGGACGCCGCCCGCGTCCTTGGGGTGGATGAAGTTGATCCGGGAGTCGGCGGTGCCGCGTCGCGGGGCGTCGTAGAGAAGGCGTACGCCGCGCTCCTTGAGGATCGCGGAGACCTGCTCCACGTCGGTGACCCGGTAGGCCAGCTGCTGCATGCCCGGGCCGTTGCGGTCGAGGAACTTCGCGATGGTGCTGTTCTCGTTGAGCGGGGCGAGCAGCTGCAGCTTGTTGTCGGAGTCGCCGATCGCGATCATCGCCTCCTCGACGCCCTGCTCCTCGTTGGTCTCGCGGTGGGCGAGCTTCATGCCGAAGGTCTTGTCGTAGAAGTCGATCGCCGCGTCCAGGTCGGCAACGGCGAGACCCACGTGGTCGATCTGGGTGAACAGGTGGGAGGGGATCCCGGCTGCGGTCTCGGTGGATGTCATGGGCATACTCTCCTTCAGGTCAGGCCTAACGGGCACAATGTGTGATGACAGCCACATCAACCTGTGGCTATCGCTCTTCCCCCCGAGGTTACTAGTTAGTAACCTCGGTGCAGATCAGCACCACCAACATTCTTGGAGGACCCATGTCCAACGTCATCGTCGCCGGGGCACGTACGCCGATCGGGCGCCTGCTCGGCGGGCTCAAGAGCCTTTCCGCTGCCGATCTGGGCGGCGTCGCCATCAAGGGCGCCCTGGAGAAGGCGGGCGTCTCGCCGGATCAGGTCGACTACCTGATCATGGGCCAGGTCATCCAGGCCGGCGCCGGGCAGAACCCGGCGCGCGCCGCAGGCATCGCCGGCGGGCTGCCCATGAACGTACCCTCGATCACGGTCAACAAGGTCTGTCTCTCCGGCCTCAACACGATCGCCACCGCCGACCAGCTGATCCGCGCCGGCGAGGCGGAGATCATCGTCGCGGGTGGCATGGAGTCGATGACGAACGCGCCGCACCTGCTGCCGAAGTCGCGCGAGGGCTTCAAGTACGGCGACACCACGCTCGTGGACTCGATGGCGTACGACGCGCTCTACGACCAGACCACGCAGCAGGCCATGGGCGGCCTGACCGAGCAGATCAACGCCGAGGGCGTGAAGCTCACCCGCGAGGAGCAGGACGAGTTCGCCGCCACCTCGCACCAGCGCGCCGCCGCTGCGCAGAAGAACGGCGTCTTCGACGACGAGATCGTCCCGGTCTCCATCCCGCAGCGCAAGGGCGACCCCGTCGTCGTCAGCGCCGATGAGGGCGTACGCGGCGACACCACCGCCGAGTCGCTCGGCAAGCTCCGCCCGGCGTTCTCCAAGGACGGCACCATAACCGCCGGCTCCGCCTCGCAGATCTCCGACGGCGCTGCCGCCGTCGTGGTCATGTCGAAGGAGAAGGCCGAGTCGCTGGGTCTGGAGTGGCTCGCCGAGATCGGCGCCCACGGCATGGTCGCCGGCCCCGACTCCTCGCTGCAGCTGCAGCCGGCCAACGCCACCGCCAAGGCGCTGGAGAAGGAGGGCATCACCGCCGCCGACCTGGACCTCGTGGAGTTCAACGAGGCGTTCGCGGCCGTCGGCATCGAGTCCACCAAGAAGCTCGGCCTCGACCCCGAGATCGTCAACGTCAACGGCGGCGCGATCGCGCTCGGCCACCCCGTGGGGATGTCGGGCACGCGGGTCGTGCTCCACCTGGCGTACGAGCTCAAGCGTCGCGGTGGCGGCAACGGTGCCGCCGCGCTGTGCGGCGGTGGCGGTCAGGGCGACGCCCTGATCGTGCGGGTCCCGAAGGTCTGACATCTCTGAGGTAGCAGACCTGGTCGCGCGCGCCCGGGGCGGTGAGCCCCGGGCGGTCGCGCGGCTGGTGTCGTACGTGGAGAACGCCCCCGTCGGCGGGGGAGAGCGGCTCCGCGAGGTGATGGCGGGGCTCGCGCCGCACGGCGGTCATGCCCACATCGTGGGCCTCACCGGCGCGCCGGGGGTCGGGAAGTCGACCGCCACGTCCGCGCTGGTCCGCGAGCTGCGCTCGGCGGGGCGGACTGTGGCCGTGCTGGCCGTCGACCCGTCCTCGCCGTTCTCCGGCGGCGCCCTGCTGGGGGACCGGATCCGGATGACCGACCACGCCACCGACCCCGGTGTCTTCATCCGCTCGATGGCCTCGCGGGGCCATCTCGGAGGACTGGCCTGGTCGGCCCCGCAGGCGATCCGGGTGCTGGACGCGGCCGGTTTCGACGTGGTGCTGGTCGAGACCGTCGGTGTCGGCCAGTCCGAGGTCGAGATCGCCGGGCTCGCCGACACGACCGTGGTGCTGCTCGCGCCCGGGATGGGCGACGGCATCCAGGCGGCGAAGGCCGGGATCCTCGAGATCGGCGACCTCTACGTGGTCAACAAGGCCGACCGCGACGGTGCGACCAAGGTCCAGCGCGACCTGCGCGGGATGCTTCGGCTGGCCGACCGGCCCGCGGGAGCCTGGACGCCGTCGGTGCTCACCGCCGTGGCTCAGTCCGGCAAGGGGCTCGCCGAGGTGGTCGGCGCGCTCGACGAGCACCACGCCTGGCTGGAGTCCAGCGGTGCCTTGACGCAGCGGCGTACGCGCCGGGCCCGGGCCGAGATCGAGGCCATCGCCGTCGAGACGCTGCGCGCGAGATGGACCTCGGTCGGTTCCACGAGCGAGCTGGACGCGCAGGCCGACAAGGTCGTCAGCGGCGAGAAGGACCCCTACACCGCCGCCGACTCCCTCCTCGCCGAGTAGCCACCCAACGCCGAGGCGTCACCCCTGCAGGCCGAGAGGTCACCCCTGCAGGCCGAGAGGTCACCTCTGCAGGCCGAGAGGTCA
>NZ_JBOHDN010000065.1:0-44002 GCF_050699375.1 Nocardioides sp.
CCTCGGTGACGATGTGGCGGGTCAGCGCATGGATGAGCGCCCAGGTCAGCTCGACCGGCGGATGCGGGCTCGACGGGGTGCCGCACACGGTGACACCGAGCCGGGCCGCCGCGTCGAGGTCGATCGAAGCGTTCCGCATCCCGGTCGTGACCAGCAGCCTCAGTGACGGCAGCCGTTCCAGGACGGCGGCCGGAAACGGCGTACGCTCCCGCATCGCCACCACGATCTCGGCTCCGTCCAAGGCCCGGACGAGGGCATCGGGCTCGAGATGCGAGGTGAGCGAGGTGACCTCGACGCCGTCGAGCGAGTCCCATGCGGCGTACGTCCTGGCCACATCCTGATAGTCATCGAGAATCACACAGCGCACGACGCCAACCTATCGGTGTGGCCCATCGGGTCGCGGCGTTCTGCTGTGGGCAGATCTGCCTTCGGCAGATTCGCTGGAATGCGGCGTACGCCTGGATCAGGCTCGACAGCATGACTCAGACACCAATGGCGGCCGGGCCGCTCGACGAGCAGCTGACGGCAAGGCTCCAGAATCAGCGGATCATCGTGCTCGGCCAGGAGGTGGACGACGCGATCGCCAACCGGATCTGCGCGCAGCTGCTCCTGCTCTCGGCCGAGGACCCGCACCGCGACATCTCCCTCTACATCAACTCGCCAGGTGGCTCGGTGACCGCCGGGATGGCGATCTACGACGTGATGAACCTGATCCCCAACGACGTCTCCACGCTCGGGATGGGCATGGCGGCGAGCATGGGGCAGTTCCTGCTCACCGCCGGCACCCCGGGTAAGCGTTACGTGCTCCCGCACACCGAGGTGCTGCTGCACAAGGGGTCGGCCGGGATCGGCGGCTCCGCGGCCGACATCGAGGTGCAGGCCGCGCGGTTGGCGCGGATGACCGAGCAGATGCTGCGGATCACCGCCGAGCACACCGGACAGAGCGTCGAGCAGATCGACAACGACTCGCTGCGTGATCGGTGGTTCAGCGCGGAAGAGGCGCGGGACTACGGCTTCGTGGACGAGGTGCTCGACGACGTGCAGTCGGTGACCCCGGTGCAGCAGCGCAGCGTCGCCTTCGGTCTCTCCGCGGCTGGGGGTGCCCGATGAGCGAGCGTCAGCGAGCGAACGTCGGATCTTTCATCGGGACGCGTCCGTACTCTGGCTCTTGCGCTACGGAGGTGGCCCGATGAGCTCCTACACGATTCCCTCGGTCGTCGAGAAGACCCGCAACGGCGAGCGGGCCGTCGACATCTACAGTCGTCTGCTCTCGGACCGGATCGTCTATATCGGTACGCCCATCGACGACGGCGTCGCGAACGTGGTCATCGCCCAGCTGCTGCACCTGGAGTCGGACTCGCCCGAGTCCGAGATCAATCTCTACCTCAGCTCGCCCGGCGGCGACCCCACCGCGATGTTCGGCATCTACGACACGATGCAGTTCATCGGTGCCCCGGTCGCGACCACGTGCGTGGGCCAGGCGGCGGGTTCCGCGGCCGTGCTGCTCGCCGCTGGGGAGCCGGGGCGCCGGATGGTCCTGCCGCACGCGCGCGTCGTGCTGCAGCAGCCCGGCCAGGACGGTCAACGGGGCGATGTCACCGACCTGCAGGTCGCGGCGAAGGAGATCAGCCGGGTGCGTGCGGAGATGGACACGCTGCTGGCGCGTCACACCGGCCACGGCCGGGAGCAGATCCACACCGACACCGAGCGCGACCTGGTCCTCGGGGCCGAGGGCGCGGTGGCGTACGGCCTGGCGGACGGCGTGCTGGAGAGCCGCAAGCTCGCCACGGTGTGAGCCCGGGCGCTCAGGCGGCAAGGGCGAGGGGGCCGGACGGATGGGCGGCGGTGCGCAGGGTGCGGGTGACGCGCTCGGTGAGGTCGACGAGGCCGAGACCGAGCGCGCCGCCGACCGCCTGGAGCACCTCGGAGCTGGGCTCCTTGCGGCCACGCTCGATCTCGGAGAGATACTGCGTCGAGACACCGGCGTCGCCGGCGACCTCGGAGAGCGTACGTTCCTGGCGCGATCTCTCCTCACGGATCACCTGCCCGGCGGCCTCACGCCATAGCGGCGCGGATTTATTCTCATCCGGTAACGGTCGGCCGGGAAACCTGATCAATTCGCCCATGACATCACATTAGCGCTGGTCACATCGGATGACGCGATAGTTCGCGCTGGGCGAACAAGCGTCCTACCTGCGGTTTTATCGGTCGAACGATAGATGGCGAGGACTTGCCAGCGGGGCTCGACACTCCGATAGTGGTCGCACAGTTTGGATCTTTGTAGGTCTACTGTGCACGACCAGAGAACGAGTCGAGTCGTTGGTATCACGGGGGAATCGTGTTGCATCGCAAGCAGATCGCTTTGGCCGGAATGGCAACCGGACTGGCCATGACAAGCATCGGGATCGGCGGACTGATCGTCGGCAACGCTGGGGCAGAGGAGCCCGGACAGCGGTACGCATCGGGTGAGGAGTCCGGGGTCAGCCTGATCTCGCCGGTCTCGCCGGTGGCACCGCTGGAGAAGTCGTCCTCGACGCCGTCGGAGGGCGAGCCGTACACCAGGGGCCCCGGGAGCCAGGCTCCCGAGATCGGCGAGTCGGTCCCGGCGAGCCCGCGGGCGATCGAGGAGTCGATGACCGGGTCGACCTCGCCGGTTCCGGCGCGTCCGACCCACCCGCCGGTGGAACCGAGGCCGACGGGCAGCCCGACGGAGTCGCCGAGCGACCCCGGCGAGTCGCCGAGCGAGCCGAGCGAGAGCCCGAGCGACCCCAGTGAGTCGCCGAGCGAGCCGAGCGAGTCGCCGAGCGAGCCGAGCGAGTCGCCCAGCGATCCCAGCGAGTCGCCGACCGACCCGGACGACCCGTCCGGGTCGCCGACCGACTGAACCGGCTGAGCTGAGCGCCGGGCCGTCTGTGACGGTCACACTGCTCCCGATGCCCAGGGGAGAGTGACGCCCCGGGCGGGGCTGCCCTACGCTGTGCGCCACATCATGCGCGGGGCATGCACAGGGAGTCGAGTTGCAGAGCAAGCAGATCGCCGTCGCGGGCATCCTGTCCGGCGCTGTCATGACCGGCCTCGGGGTCGTCGTCCTGCTCGCCAGCCTGGCAGAGGCCGAGCAGCCCAAGCGCGATCCGGTCACCGGGTACGGGGACACCGGGACCAACTACTCCGAGGTCGAGCCTTTGCCGTTGCGGCCCTCCGAGAAGTCGTCCCGGAAGCCCAGCGCCGACCCCTCAGACGATTCGAGGGGCGCGGCCGAGCGCGAGAGCGAGGGCGGGGCGTACGAGCCGGGGGAGCCTGCTCCTGCGCGAACCGCCGAACCAGACGACCCGGCGGCTCCGAGTGCGTCGACCAAGCCCACCGGGCCGGGCGGATCGACTCCGACCTCGGGGCCGACGCGCACGAGCGAACCCGAGCCGACCACCGAGCCGAGCGACCCGGACGATCCCACCACCGAACCGGAGCCGTCCGAGACGCCGACGCCCACTTCCGATCCGGATCCGCAGGCGCTCGGCTAGGAGCGCCAGGACCCGTTGGTGACCCGAGAGGTGGTCACCATCCGCGCTCGCGCCACTCGGCGAGATGGGGGCGCTCGGCGCCGAGCGTGGAGTCGTCGCCGTGCCCTGGGTAGAACCAGGTGTCGTCGGGGAGGGTTCCGAAGATGCGCTCTTCGACGTCGTCGATCAGCTGGGCGAAGCGTACGGAGTCGTTCTGGGTGTTTCCGACGCCACCTGGGAAGAGGCTGTCGCCCGTCCACAGGTGCGGCGTGCCCTCGGGATCGCGATAGACGAGGGCGACCGAGCCGGGTGTGTGGCCGCGCAGGGCGATCACCTCGAGAGAGCAGTCGCCGACGGTAACCGTGTCGCCGTGGGAGAGGGCACGCGAGATGCGTACGCCGGTGGCCTCCGTGACCGCGGCAGCGTCGGGCTCGCCGGCGAGGGCGGTGGCGCCGGTCGCTGCGGTGACGTCCGCCAGGGCTCGGTGGTGGTCCCAGTGCTGGTGGGTGGTGACGACGGTGCCGAGCCGGTCGCCGATCAGGGGGAGCAGGGTCTCGGGCTCGGCCGCGGCGTCGACGAGGAGCTGCTCGCCGGTGGTCCGGCAGCGCAGCAGATAGCAGTTGTTGGACATCTGCTCGTCGACGGCGACCTTCGTGATGGTCAGGCCGGCGAGCTCGCGAACGTCGGCCGGTCCGCCCGGTTTCACGGCGCCTGTATAAGTGGAGGGAACATCGCTCATGCACCCATGCAAGCACGCCGAGCAACGCCGCAGGTAAAAATGTCGGTGCTCCGTGAGAGGGTGCCAACTGGGAGACTTCTTGGCGTCGTATGATGCGAACATCTGTTCGACGCAGTAGCGCGATGCGATAGCACTGGACGAGGAAAGAACGTGGCGGAGCAGCAGCTGATCATCCGGGGAGCCCGGGAGCACAACCTCAAGGACATCTCGCTCGACCTGCCTCGAGACTCGATGATCGTTTTCACCGGCCTGTCGGGAAGCGGCAAGTCGAGCCTCGCGTTCGACACCATCTTCGCTGAGGGCCAGCGGCGCTATGTCGAGTCGTTGTCGGCGTACGCTCGCCAGTTCCTGGGCCAGATGGACAAGCCCGACGTCGACTTCATCGAGGGCCTCTCCCCGGCGGTGTCGATCGACCAGAAGTCGACCTCGAAGAACCCTCGATCGACCGTGGGGACGATCACCGAGGTCTATGACTACCTGCGTCTGCTCTATGCCCGCGCGGGACGTCCGCACTGCCCGACCTGCGGGGCGCCGATCGAGCGCCAGACGCCGCAGCAGATCGTCGACCACGTGCTCGCACTGGAGGAGGGACGGCGCTTCCAGGTGCTCAGCCCGGTGATCCGGGCCCGCAAGGGGGAGTACGTCGAGCTCTTCAGCCAGCTCCAGCAGCAGGGCTACTCGCGGGTGCGTGTGGACGGCGAGACCTATCAGCTCGACGCTCCTCCCAAGCTGGAGAAGCAGAGAAAGCACACCATCGAGGTGGTCATCGACCGGCTCGCGGTCAAGGAGTCCTCCAAGCGGCGGCTGACCGACTCGGTCGAGACCGCGCTGGAGCTCGCCGGCGGTCTGGTCGTCTTCGACTTCGTCGACAGTGGCGAGCAGATGAAGTTCTCCGAGCGGATGTCGTGCCCCAACGACCATCTGCTCGACACCGACGAGCTGGAGCCGCGCTCCTTCTCGTTCAACTCGCCCTTCGGTGCGTGCCCGGCCTGCACGGGTCTGGGCACCAGGATGGAGGTCGACCCCGAGCTGGTCGTCCCCAACCCGGCCGCGACGCTGGCCGAGGGAGCGCTGCAGCCGTGGTCCCAGGCTCACGTCGCCGACTACTTCCTCCGTCTCCTCGAGGCTCTCGGTGGCGAGCTCGGCTTCGACCTGGAGACGCCGTGGGACGCGATCCCGGCAGCGGGCCAGAAGGCGATCCTCGACGGACACGGGCACAAGGTGCACGTGGTCTCGGTCAACCGCTATGGCCGCCGCCGCTCCTATGACGCCGAGTTCGAGGGCGTACGCCGCTGGGTCGAGCGCCGCCACAAGGAGGCGGAGTCCGACACGACCCGGGAGCGCTTCGAGGGCTACATGCGCCAGGTGCCGTGCCCGACCTGTGGTGGCACCCGGCTCAAGCCCGTCTCCACCTCGGTGACGCTGGGGGAGAGGAGTGAGGGCGGCCTCAACATCGCCGAGCTGTGCGCGATGCCGATCAACGAGGCGGCCGAGTGGCTCGACAAGGTCGAGCTCAGCGGCCGCGAGCGTCAGATCGCCGAGCAGGTGCTCAAGGAGATCCAGGCGCGGCTGCGCTTCCTCCTCGACGTCGGCCTCGACTACCTCTCCCTGGAGCGGCCCTCGGGATCGCTCTCCGGTGGCGAGGCGCAGCGGATTCGGCTCGCGACCCAGATCGGCTCCGGCCTGGTCGGCGTGCTCTACGTGCTCGACGAGCCCTCGATCGGGCTTCATCAGCGCGACAACCACCGCCTGATCGAGACGCTCCAGCGGCTCAAGCGCCTCGGCAACACGCTCATCGTGGTCGAGCACGACGAGGACACCATCAACGTCGCCGACTGGGTCGTCGACATCGGCCCCGGCGCGGGCGAGCACGGCGGCCAGGTGATCCACTCCGGCCCGGTCAAGGAGCTCCTCGCCAACGAGGAGTCGATCACCGGCCAGTATCTGGCGGGGCGCCGCGAGATCGCCGTACCTGCCGTACGCCGCCCGCGCACCGCCGGGCGAGAGCTGACCGTGCACGGTGCCCGAGAGAACAACCTCAAGGACATCGACGTCACCTTCCCGCTGGGGCTCTTCCTCGCGGTCACCGGGGTCTCGGGCTCCGGCAAGTCGACGCTCGTCAACGACATCCTCTACACCGCGCTGGCCAAGGAGTTCTACCGCGCCCGCACCGTTCCGGGTCGGCACACCAAGATCTCCGGCCTCGACAACGTCGACAAGGTGATCCACGTCGACCAGTCCCCGATCGGTCGTACGCCGCGGTCCAACCCGGCCACCTACACCGGTGTCTTCGACCACGTCCGTAAGCTCTTCGCCTCCACCCCTGAGGCCAAGATGCGGGGCTACCTGCAGGGCCGGTTCTCGTTCAACGTCAAGGGCGGCCGCTGCGAGGCGTGCTCGGGTGACGGCACGATCAAGATCGAGATGAACTTCCTGCCCGACGTCTACGTCCCGTGCGAGGTCTGCCACGGCGCGCGCTACAACCGCGAGACGCTCGAGGTGCACTACAAGGGCAAGTCGATCGCTGAGGTGCTCGACATGCCGATCGAGGAGGCGGTCGACTTCTTCGCGGCCGTGCCCGCGATCGCACGCCACATGAAGACCCTGGTCGAGGTCGGCCTGGGCTACGTACGCCTGGGGCAGCCCGCGACCACCCTGTCCGGCGGTGAGGCGCAACGGGTCAAGCTCTCCTCCGAGCTGCAGAAGCGCTCGACCGGCAAGACGCTCTACGTGCTCGACGAGCCGACCACCGGGCTCCACTTCGAAGACATCCGCAAGCTCATCGGCGTGCTCTCCTCGCTGGTCGACAAGGGCAACACGGTGCTGGTGATCGAGCACAACCTCGACGTCGTCAAGACCGCCGACTGGATCATCGACATGGGCCCGGAGGGCGGGAACCGCGGTGGAATGGTGGTCGCCGAAGGCACCCCCGAGACCGTCGCCGCGACCCCCGGCAGCCACACCGGTGGATTCCTCGCTCCGCAGCTCGAGGGCAAGGCCGCCGAGCAGCCACCGGCCAAGCCGGTGAAGGCGAAGGCCGCCCCGGACAACGCGAGCCCGGCGAAGAAGGCGGCCGCGAAGAAGTCCGCCGCGAAGAAGTCGGCGGCGCGGAGGAGGGTCGCGGCGTCCTGAGCCTGTCGAGAATCGTGTGTGAAGGTTTACGCCCAGTCCGCGATCAGTCTCGTCAACCCAGCCTATTCTTTGTCGCATGAGTGAATCTCGAATCACCCGGCGGAAGGTCTTCGCGAGCACCGCAGTCACCGCGGTCGGTGTCCCGCTTCTCGCTGCGTGCGGCAGCGACGAGAGTGGCACCGATTCGGGTGGCGACTCCGCCGGGGGCGATGCGGGTGACGGTCCGCTGGTCGCGACCAGCGAGGTCCCCGTGGGCGGGGGAGTGATCCTCGCCGATCGCAACCTGGTCGCCACCCAACCCACCGAGGGCACCTTCAAGGTCTTCTCCGCGGTCTGCACCCACCAGGGCTGCACGCTGACCAAGGTCGTCGACGGCACCATCGACTGCCCCTGCCACGGCAGCCGCTTCTCGATCGAGGACGGCTCGGTGGCCCAGGGCCCCGCCGAGGACCCCCTCGATGAGGTGACCTTCAAGGTCACCGACGGCGACATCGTCCCCAGCTGAACCCCCGCCAAGCGTCACCCCCACCAAGGGTTACCCCGCCAAGGGTCACCCCCGCCGAAGGTCACCCCCGCTGGCCGAGACGTCAGTTCTGCAGGCCGAGAGGTCACTTGTGCAGGCCGAGAGGTCTGTTCTGCAGGTCCACACGTCACTGCGCTGCCCACTCGGCCTGCGAAGTTGACGCCTCGATCTGCAGGAGTGACGTCTCGGCCTGCAAAGTTGACGCCTCGGTCTGCAGAGGTGACTTCTCGGCGGGTCAGGCGCCGGCGAGGGCCTCGGCACGCCAGGCGGAGTCGCGGGGGGAGCGGCGGCGGTCGAGGCGGGCGTCGAGCAGCACCCGCGCGTCGTCCCAGCGGTCGGCGCGGAGCAGGGCGGCGATGCGGGCCTCCTCGATGATCTCCCGCTGAGCGTCTGACCCGCCGAGGCGGCGGATCGACGGCGCCAGCGCGGCGAGGCTGTCGGCCGCGGCGGAGTGCTCCTCGCGCGCCATCAGGCCCAGTGCCCCGGCGAGGGGTGAGACGACGTCGGCCATCGTCGGGTGTACGTGGCCGGCGGCCCACGACCTCAGCTCGTCGAGAGCGCCGATGTCCCCGGTGGCGAGGTGCGCGACCGCGGTGTGCATGGCCAGGAACGGCGTAGCCGGCCGGATCATCGTCTCGCGGCCGGTGACGCGGATGACCTCGGCGATGTCTGGCACGTCGCGCGCTCCCGGCGTGAGCGCCCAGCGGAACAGCAACGAGCCGGAGTCGACCAGGGCCCGGCAGCCCAGCGCGTGGCCGGGCTGGAGCTGGGACTCGTAGCGGCGGCGTACGGCCTCCATGTCGCCGAGCGAGAGCTCGTGCAGCGCGGCGTGCCAGGAGAAGTGCGAGAGCGAGTCGATCTCAGCGCCGTCGCCGAGCACCCATGACGACATCCAGGCCAGACCCGCCTCGTGGTCCCCGGTCTCATAGTGCGCGTGCGCGCGGGCGTGGGCGGAGTGCCCGGCGCCGGGTTCGACCGCCAGCGAGGCGCAGGCGAGCGTCATCGCGTCGTCGAAGCGGCGCTGCTCCTGGCGTACGAAGGCGAGCAGGCCGGCGAACCACCAGTCGTCACCATACGCGGGCGCGGCACGTTCAACGATCGCCCAGGCCTCCTCGGGCACCTCGGTGGCGCCGGCGAACGCGATGGTCGGGACCGAGGTGGACAGCAGCAGCGCGTCCCTCGGGAAAGCCGCCAGGTGGTCGATGAGCGGCCGCGGATTGCCATCGATGTGAGCCTCGACAGCGTGGACGTGGCTGCGCTCCCGCTCGGTCGCCCGCCTGGCGTGCAGCCGGGCCTGCCGCAGGCGCGCGCCGACGTCGACGGGAGCACACATCTCGTGGCCGAGCAGCGCGAGCGCGGCATGTCCCAGCGCGAAGGTCGGGTCGAGGACGATCGAGGCCGCGAACGAAGCGAGAGCGCCGTCGCGCAGTCGGAGCACGTTCAACAGTCCCTGGGAGTAGGCCAGGGCGGCTTGGTCACTGGTGGTCAGCGAGTATCCATAGCGGTCACGACAATGCACATAACAATACTAGACCACTAGACTTTAAAATCCAGGGTCGATGGGCCCGATATCCCCAGACTCAGGGAGCGTCAAGCTCTCCGGAGCCCCGGGCGATCAGTCGGGTGCCGATCGTGACGGTCTGCGTCGGGCCGCCGACGTCGCCGGCGATGCGCTGGAAGAGCAGGCGCGCGGCGGCAGCACCCATGGCGCCGGGATCCTGCGCCACGACGGTGAGCCCGGGCCGGAGCAGATCGCCGAGCTCGACGTCGTCGAACCCGACCAGGGCCAGTCGCGTCGAGCGGCGGGCGAGCTCGCGGAGCACGCTGACGGTGGTGCGGCTGTTGCCGCACAGCAGCGCGGTCGCCGGCGACGGCCCGCCGAGCAGCCGGTCCAGCGCGTCGGTCGTCGACGCGGGTGACGGTGGCGCCTGGGTGACCAGCTGGTCGTCGAAAGGGATTCCGGCGGACTCCAGTGCCTCTCGATAGCCGCGAAGGCGCTCGCCCGCGGTGTAGATCCCCGGTGCGTCGCCGATGAAGCCGATCCGCCGGTGACCGAAGGACAGCAGGTGCTCCACCCCGCGCCGGGTGCCGCCGGCGTTGTCGGTGAGGACGATGTCGGCGTCGATGTCGCCGGGCGGACGGTCGACGAACACTACCGGGATGCCGGCCTGTATCTCGGGGAGGAGGTAGGAGTGGCTGGTGCCTGCTGGTACGACGATGAGGCCGTCGACGCGTCGCTCGCAGAACGCCAGGGCGAGCTCGCGTTCCCGTTCGGTGTCCTCGGCCGAGGATCCGGCGAACACCATCGTGCCGTGCCCGCGGGCTACCTCCTCGACCGCTCGCGACAGGATCGAGTAGAACGGATCGGCGACGTCCTCCAGGAGCAGGCCGACGCTGCCCGACCGGCCCTGGCGGAGGTCGCGTGCGCTGGCGTTGCGGCGAAAGCCGAGTGCGGCGATCGACTCCAGCACAGCTGAGCGTCGGTCGTCGTTGACGTTGGCTTCGCCGTTGACCACCCGCGAGACGGTCTTCAGGCTCACGCCCGCGGCGGCGGCGACGTCCTTCATCGTCGGTCGCCGCTGCTGGGGGGTCGTCTCGGACGGAGGTAGGGCCACACCCCAAGAGTAAGTCGCCGACGTGGTCGCGACAACGATGTCACAGGTTCGGCGGTGTGTCGGGCGATCAGCCGCACAAGAGCCCCGACTTCCCGCGTAAATCCTTTGCCAATCTCGTTGACAACGTTGTCATCCGGGTGTTCGATCACCCTGTTCCCCCATGTGAAGGAGATCACATCAATGCACCACTGGGACGCACGACCGACGAGACGACGCCGGGCCTTCCGCCTGGCCGCGATGATCGCCGCACCAGCGGCACTGATGCTCGCGATGAGCGGGACCACGCCCGCGTTCGCGACCCCGGAGGCACCCGAGCCGTCCGCGCCGAAGAGCAACACCGCTGACCCCGAGCGGATCGAGGGCGTCGAGGACGGCGACTGGGCGACCTCCTTCGAGGAGGAGGACCCGCAGCCGACCTGGGCCGACCTGGTCGACACCGACGAGGACGGCAAACCACGCTCGGAGGGTGTCGCCGGCCCCGACCCCTCCGGCATCCCGGGCGACATCTCCAGTCACATCACCGAGGCGACCGCGAGCGACGAGAACGCCGACGGGGGTGAGGGCGCGGCCGAGCTCGTCGATGGTGACGTCAACTCCAAGTGGCTGACCTTCGACACCGCCGGCTGGGTGACGATCAAGCTCGACCAGCCGATCCAGGTGGTCAGGTACGCACTCACCTCGGCCAACGACGCGGCCGAGCGCGACCCGAAGGACTGGGAGATCCAGGGCTCTGCCGACGGTCAGACCTGGACCACCCTGGACAGTCGCACCGGCCAGTCGTGGGAGGAGCGCTTCGAGACCAAGGAGTTCGAGATCGCGTCCCCGCAGGCGTACTCCTACTACCGGATCGACATCACCGCCAACCAGTCCGGTGAAATCCTCCAGCTGGCCGAGTGGCAGCTCTCCGACGGCTCAGAACCCCCGCCGCCGCTGGAGAACATGACCAGCCATCCCGACGACGGCCCCGCCTCGGCGTACGCCGCCAAGTCCAAGGTCGGCTTCACCGGCCTGCACACGCTCGAGTACGCCGGCAAGGTCACCCGTGACAGCGGCGGCTTCTCGTACAACCGGGTCTTCGACGTCGACATCCCGGTCGGCAAGAAGACCGAGCTGTCCTACCTGCTCTTCCCCGAGTTCATCGAGGGCGACCTGAGCTACCCGAGCACCTACACAGCGGTCGACCTGACCTTCACCGACGGCACCCATCTCTCCGACCTGGGCGCGCTCGACGCGCAGGGCTACGAGCTCTCCCCGAAGGGGCAGGGCGAGTCGAAGTCGCTCTACACCAACCAGTGGAACAAGAAGGTCTCCGTCATCGGGGAGGTGGCCGCGGGCAGGACGATCGACCGCATCCTGGTCGCCGTCGACACTCCGAGCGGGCCGACGAAGTTCCGCGGCTGGTACGACGACATCAAGATCACCGCGGCGCCCGAGACGCCACAGGTCACCAGTCGTGCCGACTACGCGCTGACCACTCGCGGGACCCAGTCCAGCGGCGACTTCTCCCGAGGCAACAACATCCCGGCGACGGCCGTTCCGCACGGCTTCAACTTCTGGGCGCCGATGACCAACGCCGGCTCGCTGTCGTGGTTCTACCGCTATCACGAGGACAACGACAAGCAGAACCGTACGCGGCTGCAGGCACTGACCCTCAGCCACGAGACGAGCCCGTGGATGGGGGATCGGCAGACCTTCCAGGTGATGCCGTCGGCATCCTCCGGCACCCCCGACCCGGGAAGAGATGCGCGGTCGCTGACCTTCAAGCACGAGAACGAGACGGCGCGCCCCTACTACTACAAGGTCGACTTCGACAACGGTCAGCGTGCCGAGATCGCGCCGACCGACCACGCGGCGATGTTCCGGTTCACCTATCCCGGTGACGACGCGAGCCTGGTGTTCGACAACGTCAACGACAACGGCGGACTGACGCTCGACAAGGAGAACGGGACGCTGTCCGGCTACACCGACACCCGCAGCGGCCTGTCGAACGGCGCGACCCGGATGTACGTCTACGCCACCTTCGACCAGCCGGTCACCGGCGGCGGCAAGTACGCCCAGGGCGAGCGCCCCGACGTACAGGGTCATCTCGAGTTCGACGCCGGTGCGGACAAGACGGTGACGATGCGCATCGCCACGAGCCTGATCGGCACAGACCAGGCCAAGCGGAACCTCGAGCTCGAGGTCGCCGACGACTCCTTCGACACGGTCAAGGACGAGGCCAAGGCGCTGTGGCAGGACAAGCTCGACATCCTCGACATCGAGGGGGCGAGCAAGGACGAGAAGACCACCGTCTACTCCAACCTGGCCCGGCTGTTCCTCTACCCCAACTCGGGCCACGAGAACACCGGCACCGCCGAGGAGCCGACCTGGCAGCACGCCGTGCAGTCGACCTCGGAGGAAGGCAACCCGCCAGGCACCACCCCCACCCACACGGGCGCGGAGATCAAGGACGGCAAGGTCTATGTGAACAACGGCTTCTGGGACACCTATCGCACCACCTGGGCCGCGTACTCCCTGTTCGAGCCGAGCCAGGCCGCCGAGATGGTCAACGGCTTCGTGCAGCAGTACAAGGACAACGGCTGGATCTCGCGCTGGTCCTCCCCGGGCTACGCCAACCTGATGACCGGGACGAGCTCCGACGTCTCCTTCGCCGATGCGTACGTCAAGGGTGTCAAGGGGATCGACGCCGAGGCCGCGTACAAGGCCGCCGTGAAGAACGCCACCGTCCGGCCGCCGGGCACCGCGACCAACTCCAACGTGGGCCGCAAGGGCATGCAGACGTCGCTGTTCCTCGGCTATACGCCGGCGGCGGTCGGCGAGGGCGTCTCCTGGGCGCTCGAGGGCTACATCAACGACTTCGGGATCGGCAACATGGCCGCCGCGCTGGCCAAGCGCGAGGGCATCTCCAGCGCCGAGAAGAAGCGGTTCACCGAGGAGTCGGAGTACTTCCTCGACCGGGCCCGCAACTACGTGAACACCTTCGACACCAAGGTGGGCTTCTTCCAGGGACGCAACGCCGACGGCACCTTCAAGAAGTCGCCGCAGGAGTTCAACCCGCTGGTGTGGGGCAGCGACCACGACTACACCGAGACCAACGGCTGGAACTTCGCCTTCCACACCCCGCAGGACGGCCAGGGCCTGGCCAACCTCTACGGCGGCCGAGACGGTCTGGCGCAGAAGCTGGACACCTTCTTCTCCACGCCGGAGACGGGGGAGTACCCCGGTTCCTACGGTGGCATCATCCACGAGATGCGTGAGGCCCGAGACGTACGCATGGGGCAGTGGGGCTTCTCCAACCAGGTCAGCCACCACATCCCGTGGATGTACACCTACGCGGGCCAACCGTCGAAGACGCAGAAGATCGTCCGCGAGACCCTGCGCCGGATGTACACCGGCTCGGAGATCGGGCAGGGCTACGGCGGCGACGAGGACAACGGCGAGACCTCGGCGTGGTACCTCTTCTCAGCACTCGGCCTCTACCCCCTGCAGATGGGCAGCGAGAACCTCGTGATCGGCTCGCCGCTGTTCACGAAGGCGACGCTGCACCTCGAGGGCGGCAAGGACCTGGTCGTCAAGGCGCCCGAGAACAGCACCGAGAACATCTACGTGCAGGGTGTCAAGATCGACGGCAAGAAGTGGGACAAGACGTACGTCTCCCACAAGGAGCTCGCCGACGGCGGAACCATCGAGTTCGACATGGGCTCGAGCCCGTCCTCGTGGGGCACGAAGCGCTCGGCAGCGCCGCCGTCGCTGACCGAGGGGTCGAAGCCGGCCACGCCGATCGCCGACAGGTCCGGTCCGGGCAAGGGCACGATCCTGACCAGCGGCAGCGACGGCGAGATCCTGGTGGACAACGACTCCGGGACCGAGACCACCGTGGCCGGCGACGGCTGGGTGGAATACCGGTTGAACAAGAAGCGGGTCCCGGTGTCGTTCTACACGCTCACCAACGGCGTCGCGGGCGGTTCTCCGACCGGTTGGGTCGTCAAGGGATCGATGGACGGGACCTCCTGGAAGGTGCTCGACGAGCGCTCCGGTGAGAAGTTCGACTGGCAGCAGGCCACCAGACCGTTCAAGCTCGGTTCGGAGGCGAGGTACAACCGCTACCGGATCGAGTTCACCGGCTCCGCCGGCGACCGGATCACGCTCTCCGAGCTGGAGCTGCTCGGCTGACCTGTGTGATGGAGAGACGATGCCCGGCCGGAGCTCCGGCCGGGCATCGTCGTCGGGCGTCGCCGTCTCTGCACCCGACGAGACTGTCCGTGGTCGCCACTAGGGTTGGAGCGTGCCCGATCCGCAGAGCTATCGCCCCAAAGCTGGAGACATCCCCACCCAGCCTGGGGTCTACCGGTTCCGTGACCCCAAGGGCCGGGTGATCTATGTCGGCAAGGCGATCAACCTGCGCCAGCGGCTCGCGAACTACTTCCAGCCGATCCCGAGCCTGCACCCGCGTACGGCCACGATGGTCACCACCGCGGCCGGGGTCGAGTGGACGACGGTCAACAACGACATCGAGGCGCTCCAGCTCGAATACACCTGGATCAAGGAGTTCGACCCGCGGTTCAACGTCAAGTACCGCGACGACAAGTCCTACCCCTGGCTCGCGGTCACGGTCTCCGACGAGTTCCCGCGGGTCATGGTCGGCCGCGGCGCCAAGCGCAAGGGCACCCGATACTTCGGCCCCTACGGCCACGCCTGGGCGATCCGGGAGACCGTCGACATCCTGCTGCGGGTCTTCCCGATGCGCAGCTGCTCCAACGGCGTCTTCAAACGGTCCCAGCAGATCGGCAGGCCGTGCCTGCTCGGTTACATCGACAAGTGCACCGCGCCCTGCGTCGGGGAGATCTCCGCCGATGACCACCGTGAGATCGTCGACGACTTCTGCGACTTCATGGCCGGCCGAACGGCGCCCTTCACGCGGCGGATCGAGAAGGAGATGCTCGCCGCCTCGGAGGCGCTCGACTTCGAGAAGGCAGCCCGCCTGCGCGACGACCTCGCCGCGATGCAGCGCGCGCTGGAGAAGCAGGCCGTGGTGCTCGGCGACGGCGCCGACGCCGACGTCATCGCGCTGGCCGAGGACCCGCTCGAGGTCGGCGTCCAGATCTTCTACGTCCGCGGCGGCCGCATCAAGGGCCAGCGCGGCTGGGTCGCCGACCGGATGGACGACGCCGATACCGCGGGCCTGGTCGAGCACTTCCTGCTCCAGCTCTACGCCGGCGAGGCTGGTGAGTCTGGCGAGCCTGGCGAGGCGATCCCGCGCGAGATCCTGGTCCCGGCGCTCCCGCCCGACAGCGAGACCCTCGAGGAGCTCCTCTCCGACGTACGCAAGGCGAAGGTCCGGATCCGGGTCCCGCAGCGCGGGGACAAGAAGACGCTCCAGGACACCGTCGCCAGCAACGCCAAGCAGTCCCTCGCTCTCCACAAGACCAAGCGCGCCAGCGACCTGACCACCCGCAACCGGGCGCTGGAGGAGATCCAGGAGGCGCTCGAGCTCGACGAGGTGCCGCTGCGGATCGAGTGCTACGACATCTCCCACCTGCAGGGCACAGAGATCGTGGCCAGCATGGTGGTCTTCGAGGACGGCCTGGCCCGCAAGTCCGAATACCGCCGGTTCATCATCAAGGGCCAGGACGGCTCCGACGACGTCCGGGCGATGCACGAGGTGATCACCAGGCGGTTCAAGCGGCTCCTCGACGAGCAGTCCACCAGCGTCGTCTCGACGGAGATCGAAGGGGCCAACGGCCCGATGCTCGTCGACCCCGAGACCGGTCGGCCGAGGAAGTTCGCGTACGCCCCGGGGCTGGTCGTCGTCGACGGCGGCGCGCCGCAGGTGGCTGCCGCCCAGCGCGCCCTGGCGGAGCTCGGCGTCAATGACATCCCGGTCGTCGGCCTGGCCAAGCGGCTGGAGGAGGTCTGGGTCCCCGGGGAGGAGGACCCGGTGATCCTGCCCAGGTCCTCGGAGGGCCTCTACCTGCTGCAGCGGGTCCGCGACGAGGCGCACCGGTTCGCGATCACCCACCACCGCGGCCGCCGGAGCAAGTCGATGGTCGAGAGCCTGCTCGATGACGTGCCCGGCCTCGGCGAGGTGCGTCGCAAGACCCTGATGAAGCACTTCGGATCGCTGAAGAAGCTCCGTGCGGCCACCGCCGAGGAGATCGCCCAGGTGCCCGGCATCGGCCCGAGCACCGCCGCGGCGATCAAGGCCGCTGTGGAGCAGACGACGAAGGGTGGCAGGGTTGGTTCCATCAACGTCACCACCGGCGAGATCATCGAGGAGTAGGTCATGCACAAGGGGGAGCTCGTCGTCATCACCGGCATGACCGGCGCGGGGCGAAGCACCGCGGCCAAGGAGCTGGAGGATCTCGGCTACTACGTCGTCGACAACCTGCCGCCGAGCCTGCTCCCGCAGGTGGCCGAGCGGGTCGACGCCTCGCGAGGCCCGCAGCAGCCCATCGCGGTCGTGACCGACGTACGTTCGGGGTCGTTCTTCGCCGAGCTCGAAGAGATCCTGGCGAAGGGCTCCACCGGGCGGCGTACGACCCTGGTCTTCCTCGACGCCGCCGACGACACCCTCGTCCGCCGCCAGGAGGCGGCCCGACGGCCCCACCCGATGCAGAAGGGCAACGAGCGGCTGCTGGACGCGCTCGAGCGCGAACGGGTGGTGCTGGCCAGCCTGAGGGGCTCCGCCGACCTGGTCATCGACACGACCCAGCTCAACGTGCACCAGCTCACCGCCAGGATCGCGCAGGCGTTCGGCACGCCGGAGACCACGACGCTGAAGGTGTCGGTGGTGAGCTTCGGGTTCAAGTACGGGATCCCGGTCGACGCCGACTTCATGGCCGACATGCGATTCCTGCCCAACCCGCACTGGGTGCCGGAGCTGAAGGGCGGCAACGGACGCGACAACCCCGACGTCGCTGCCTACGTCTACTCACGCCCTGGCGCGGAGGAGTTCTTGAGCGGGTATGTTCCGGTGCTCATCGGAGTGACCAAGGGCTATCTTCACGAAGGGAAGAGGTTCATGCGCGTGGCGATCGGGTGCACTGGTGGCAAGCACCGCAGCGTAGCGATGGCGGAGGAGATCTCCCGGCGGCTGCGAGATGCCGGCCTGGAGGCGAAGGCGATCCACCGAGACCTCGGTCGGGAGTGAGCGTGGCCGGGGCCGACCGGCCCGGGGCGGACGCCCAGGCCGTCGTCGCCCTGGGGGGAGGGCACGGGCTGCACGCCTCGCTGAGCGGGTTGCGGCTGCTGGTCGACGATCTGACAGTCGATCGGCTCACCGCGATCGTGACGGTCGCCGACAACGGCGGCTCCAGCGGGCGGCTGAGGCGAGAGTTCGGGGTGCTCCCGCCGGGTGACCTGCGGATGGCGTTGGCCGCGCTGTGCGGCGAGGACCGCTGGGACGACACCTGGGCGCAGGTGCTCCAGCACCGGTTCGCCGGTGAGGGGGAGATGCGAGGCCACAACCTGGGCAACCTGCTGATCGTGGGTCTGTGGGAGCAGCTCGGTGACCACGTCGAGGCCCTCGACTGGGTCGGACGCCTGCTCGCCGCCAAGGGCCGCGTCCTGCCGATGGCACTGGTGCCGATGGACATCGTCGCCGAGGTGAGCGGGCTGGTCCTCGAGGACCCCGAGGAGCGCCGTACGATCCGCGGACAGGTCGAGGTGGCCACCACCGACGGCCAGATCGAGTCGATCCGGCTGATCCCCGACAACCCGCCGGCGGCGCCCGACGCGGTCAAGGCGATCCAGGAGGCCGAGTGGGTGTTCCTGGGGCCCGGGTCGTGGTTCACCTCGGTGCTGCCGCACCTGATGGTGCAGGCTCTGCGTGAGGCTCTGGTCGCCACCGCCGCGAAGATCGTCGTTGTGCTCAACCTCGGCGAGCAGCCGGGGGAGACGACCGGATTCGGTCCGGCGGAGCACCTCGACGTGCTCCTCGAACATGCTCCTGAACTGCGAATTCACACGGTCCTCGTCGACGCTTCGATGGACGGCCTGGACGAGCTCCATCAGGTCGCCGACAAGTGCGGTGCGGGCGTCGTCGTGGCCGACGTCGCTCTTGGTGACGGGACTCCTCGCCACGACCCGGAGCGGCTCGCCGCGGCGTACGCGAGCGTGATCGGGGCGGGGTGAATGTACGCGGCCGGGCGACGAGATTTGTCGAAGCCCTCGCGTCATGGCACCGCGCCGAGGCCGTCCCAACCCCGCAAGCCTCGCTCTGGCCCCACTCGGAGTGCTCCGAAATGGAACCGGTTCTAGGGTCGTTGACAACAATGAAAGACTCTCGACATGGCGATGACGGGACAGGTGAAGGCCGAGCTGGCCTCCACTCAGATCACCAAGACATGCTGCCGGAAGGCGGAGGTGGCCTCGACGTTGAGGTTCGCCGGGGGAATCCACATCGTGGCAGGCAGGATCGTGGTCGAGGCTGAGCTCGACACCGGTATGGCCGCCCGGAGGTTGAAGCGAGACATCGCCGACGTCTTCGGCCACGAGGCAGAGGTTGCACTCATCCAGGCGAGCGGGATTCGTAAGGGCAGCCGCTACATCGTGCGGGTGGTCAAGGACGGCGAGGCGCTCGCGCGCCAGACCGGCCTCCTGGACCAGCGCGGACGTCCCGTACGCGGGCTTCCGCCGGCCGTCGTCTCGGGCGGTGCCTGCGACGCTGTCGCCGCCTGGCGTGGCGCCTTCCTGGCCCACGGGTCGCTGACCGAGCCGGGCCGCTCCTCCTCGATGGAGGTGACCTGCCCGGGGTCGGAGGCGGCCCTGGCCCTCGTCGGGGTGGCCCGTCGCATCGGCATCTCCGCAAAGCCGCGAGAGGTACGCGGCGTGGACCGTGTCGTCATCCGCGACGGTGACGCGATCGGCCAGCTGTTGACCCGTCTGGGCGCCCATGAGTCGCTGATGGCCTGGGAGGAGCGCCGGATGCGCCGCGAGGTCCGGGCCACCGCCAACCGGCTGGCCAACTTCGATGACGCCAACCTGCGGCGCTCGGCCCGCGCGGCGGTCGCCGCGGGAGCGCGGGTGGACCGGGCTCTGGAGATCCTCGGCGAGGAGATCCCCGACCACCTGCGCCAGGCCGGAAAGCTGCGCCTGGAGCACAAGCAGGCCTCGCTCGAGGAGCTCGGTCAGCTGCACGACCCGGTGCTGACCAAGGACGCCATCGCGGGCCGCATCCGTCGCCTGCTGGCGATGGCAGACAAGCGGGCCGAGGAGCTCGGCATCCCCGACACCGAGGCTTCGCTGACCGCGGAGATGCTCGCCGAGGACGCATAGGGCTCCGTCAGCGACGGGCTGTCGGCCGGATGCTACTCGTCCGTCTTTTGGAACGATCAAACCCAGTCTCCCGCAGCTCAGGGGTGCTGGGTAGTGTCGTCGTCGGCGGGTGATCCCGCCCACAGTCTTCGACGCGAACCAGGAGTGCACGTGACAGTTCGAGTAGGCATCAACGGCTTCGGCAGGATCGGCCGGAACTTCTTCCGCGCGGTCCGCGCCTCCGACCTCGACATCGAGATCGTCGGGGTCAACGACCTGAGCGACAACGCGACGCTCGCGACGCTGCTGAGGTTCGACTCGATCCTCGGCCCGCTGGACGCCGAGGTGTTGGCCACCGACGACGCGATCGTCGTCGACGGCAAGGAGATCAAGGCGTACGCAGAGCGTGACCCGGCGAACCTCAAGTGGGCCGACCTCGGAGTCGACGTCGTGATCGAGTCCACCGGCTTCTTCACCGACGCCACCAAGGCGCGCGCTCACGTCGACTCGGGCGGGGCGAAGAAGGTGATCATCTCGGCGCCGGGGAAGAACGACGACGCCACCATCGTGATGGGCGTCAACGAGAAGACGTACGACCCCGACGGTCACACCGTCATCTCCAACGCCTCGTGCACGACCAACTGCCTGGCTCCGCTGGCGAAGGCACTCAACGACGGCATCGGCATCAACCGCGGCCTGATGACGACGGTCCACGCCTACACCGCCGACCAGAACCTCCAGGACAACATCCACAAGGATCTGCGTCGCGCCCGCGCCGCCGCGCTCAACGTGGTGCCGACCTCGACCGGTGCCGCCAAGGCGATCGGCCTGGTGCTGCCGGAGCTGAAGGGCAAGCTCGACGGCTACGCGCTGCGAGTGCCGGTGCCGACGGGCTCGATCGTCGACCTCTCCTTCGAGGCCTCCCGCGACACCACGGTCGAGGAGATCAACTCGATCATGGAGAAGGCCGCCGACGGGAAGTACCTCGTCTACTCCACCGACCCGATCGTCTCCCACGACATCGTCACCAACCCGGCCTCCTGCATCTTCGACGCACCGCTGACCAAGGTGATCGGCAACCAGGTCAAGGTCGCGGCGTGGTACGACAACGAGTGGGGCTACTCCAACCGGCTCGGTGACCTGGTCGCGTACGTCGGCGCGAGCCTGTGACGCCAGGACAGGTGTCGCAGGTTAGTGTCTAGCCCGTTATGTCTCTGAATCTCACACAGCTCATCGAGCAGGGGGTCGCGGGCAAGCGTGTTCTTGTGCGCTCCGACCTCAACGTCCCGCTGGAAGGCACGACGATCGCCGACGACGGTCGCATCCGTGCCTCGGTCCCCACGATCAAGGCGCTGGCCGACGCCGGCGCCAAGGTCGTGGTGGTCGCCCACCTCGGGCGCCCGAAGGGCGAGCCGGACCCGCAATACTCGCTCGCGCCCGTAGCCGTGCGGCTCGGTGAGCTGCTCGGCGCCGAGGTCTCCTTCGCGACCGACACGGTCGGCGAGTCCGCCAGCTCGGTCGTCGGCAGCCTCGGCGACGGCCAGGTCGCACTGCTCGAGAACGTACGCTTCAACGCCGGTGAGACCAGCGAGGACGACATCGAGCGGGCCACCTTCGCGGCCCAGCTCGCTGCCCTCGTCGACGCCTTCGTCTCCGACGGCTTCGGCGTGGTCCACCGCAAGCAGGCTTCGGTCTTCGACGTCGCCAAGCTGCTCCCGAGCGCGCAGGGTGGTCTGGTGGCCACCGAGGTGGACGTGCTCACGCGGCTCACCGAGACGCCCGAGCGTCCCTATGTGGTGGTGCTCGGCGGCTCCAAGGTCTCCGACAAGCTCGGCGTGATCGACAACCTGCTCGGCAAGGCCGACAAGCTGCTCATCGGCGGCGGCATGGTCTACACCTTCCTCAAGGCCCAGGGCAACGAGGTCGGCCAGTCGCTGCTGGAGGAGGACCAGGTCCTCACCGTGCTCGGCTACCTCGAGCGCGCCGAGGAGACCGGTGTCGAGATCCTGCTGCCTACCGACGTCGTCGTCGCGGACTCCTTCGGCGACGAGGAGTCCGCCCGCGTGGTCGCGGCCGGCTCCATCCCGTCCGAGTCGCTCGGCCTCGACATCGGCCCCGAGTCCGCCGCGGCGTACGCCGCGGCTCTCGAGGGTGCCAAGACGGTTTTCTGGAACGGTCCGATGGGCGTCTTCGAGCAGCCCGCGTTCGCCGAGGGCACCCGCGCGATCGCCGAGGCGCTCACCACCGTCGACGGCCTCACGGTCATCGGCGGCGGTGACTCCGCGGCGGCGATCCGCCAGCTCGGCTTCGCTGATGACCAGTTCGGCCACATCTCCACCGGCGGGGGCGCCTCGCTGGAATACCTGGAGGGCAAGACGCTTCCGGGCATCGCCGTGCTGGACGGCACGGCCACCGTCGGAGGACTGGGCTGATGGCGACCAAGAAGAAGCCCGAGGGGCGTACGCCACTCATCGCGGGCAACTGGAAGATGAACCTCAACCACCAAGAAGCGGTGGTCCTGGTCCAGAAGCTCGCCTGGACGCTCTCCGACAAGCGCCACGACTTCGCCGCCGTGGACGTCGCGGTGTTCCCGCCGTTCACCGACATCCGCTCGGTGCAGACGCTGGTCGACGGCGACAAGATGAGCATCAGGTACGGCGCTCAGAACGTCTCGACACAGGAGTCCGGCGCCTACACCGGCGAGGTCTCCGCCTCGATGCTGGCCAAGCTCGGCTGCACCTACGTGATCGTGGGCCACTCCGAGCGACGCGAGCACTACGGCGAGACCGACGAGACCGTCGCGCTCAAGGCCAAGATCACGCTCAAGCACAAGATGACGCCGATCGTGTGCGTCGGCGAGGGACTCGAGGTGCGTCAGGCGGGCAACCACCTGGACCACTGCACCAGCCAGGCCGAGGCCTCGCTGGCCGGGCTCACCGACGCCGAGGTCGCCCAGGTCGTGATCGCCTACGAGCCGGTATGGGCGATCGGCACGGGGGAGACCGCCACCGCGCAGGACGCGCAGGAGGTCTGCGTCGGCATCCGCGCGCGGCTGGAGAAGGTCTTCGGCGCCGAGGTTGCCGACGGCGTACGCATCCTCTACGGCGGCTCCGTGAAGCCCAACAACGTCGCCGCGCTGATGCAGGAGCCTGACGTCGACGGTGCCCTGGTGGGCGGGGCGAGTCTCTCGGTCGAGGACTTCGCGGCGGTCTCGCGTTACTACGACCTACCGGTGCTGTAGGGCAGTGCCCTAGTCTTGGCGCTCTTCAGATAGGATTTCAGACGTGGAACTTCTCTTCACCATCATCCTGGTCATCGCGAGTGCGCTGATGATCGTGCTCGTGCTCCTCCACAAGGGCCGCGGTGGCGGACTCTCCGACATGTTCGGTGGCGGTGTCTCGAGCTCGCTGGGTGGATCCTCGGTCGTCGAGCGCAACCTCGACCGGCTCACCATCGGTATCGGTGTGATCTGGTTCGCCACGGTGATCGCGCTCGGCCTGCTGATGGCCTACTGAAACAACCCCCTTCAGCGCGCGCGACATAGCGTCTAAACTCATTCGACGCTGGACGGCGTTTGCCGTCCGCTTCCCCCAAAGTGGCCTCTCGGGGCTGCGAACTTAAGTTGAGAGAGGACACCGCAGCACCATGGCAGGTGGAGGGAACGCGATTCGGGGCTCCCGAGTCGGTGCTGGGCCAATGGGCGAGGCGGAGCGTGGCGAGGCAGCGCCACGGAAGGCCGTCACCTACTTCTGCGCCAACGCACACCGCTCGGTCATCACGTTCGCCGTCGAGGCGACGCCGCCGGACTCCTGGGACTGCCCCAAGTGCGGCCTTCCAGCGGGTCTCGACGAGGAGAACGCGCCCCCGGCGCCGAAGATCGAGCCGTACAAGACCCACCTCGCCTACGTGAAGGAGCGCCGCTCCGACGCCGAGGCCGAGGACATCCTGGAGGAGGCAATCGCCCTCCTCCGCTCCCGCCGGAAGTCCGGCGAGATCATCTTCTGACCTTCCCCCGAGTCGGCGCATCTGCCCCAAGCAGAGGCGTCGATTCGGCGCATCTGTCTCAGGTTGAGGTGCCGAGTCGGCGCAACTGTCCCACGCTGAGGCGTCGAGTCGGCGCGTCTGTCCCACCGATCTCGCCAGATCAGCCCGTCAGCCGCTCTCCGCGCCGCCGCAGAGCCTGGTGGCGCAGTTGTCTGATGCGTACCTCCGCATCGCCGTGGCGGGTGAAGAGGTCTGCCTTCTCGAATGCCTCGATCAGCCACCCCTCTTGCCGTACGTCCTCGCGACGCTCCTGGTCATGGTCCCGTTGGCTGGGGGAGGAGTGCCAGTCATCCCCGTCGTATTCGACTGCCGCGAGCAGGTCCTCGTTGGCCAGGTCGAGCCGACCGACGAACTCGCCCTCGGCAGTCACGACCTCGACCTGCGGTGTGACGGGGAACCCGGCTTGGTGGCAGCGCAGCAGGAGGACTGCTTCGGGTGGCGACTCGACGCGGCCGTCGGCGAGCGGGCCGATGACACGAAGGGTGGTCACCCATCGCTGGCCGCGGAACCGCTCGATGCCTTGGAGGAACTCCTCGGTCTCGTACGCGCCGAGCCGGTGCATCGAGCTGACCCCGGCGATCGCCTCATCGGTCCAGCGAACACGGCCAAGATCCCAGGCCGTACGCAGCGGGTTGGTGACCCGGAGTCCGCCGATCTCGACGACGTCCGACTCAGGTATGTCGCGCTCCCCGCTGTCGGCGATGTCGTTGCGCAGCCTGCCGCGTCCGGCCGGGAGATAGAGCGACAGCGGGCGGAGGTTGAGGTGCTCGCCGGGAGCGAGCACCATCTCAGCGCCGAGCAGCCACCCTGCGTGTCTGTCGACGACGATGCAGTCGGGAGGCGCCACCAGCTTCAGGCACGCCGCGCGTAGGGCGAGCGAGTCGCCCGCCTCGGTGGCGAGGTAGGTGCCCTTGACTGGCCGGCGAACCAGACCATTCGTGAGGAGCTCGCCGAGGCGTCTTCTGGAGATTCCGGCTCGGCGCGCCATCTTGTAGGTGAATGGTTCGTTCGGGGGCAGAGGGAAGGTTTCCCCGAGGCTGCCGTTGTACAACATCTCGTTCAGGTCCAAGTCCATGTCTGAGAGTCTGAGAGCCTCTCGGGCATGGCGCCACTACGTCCAGCCAACCTGTGGAAAAGCCTGTGGATAACTCGGGGCAGTTGCGCCGACTCGACGCATCTGGGCGGGACAGACGCGCCGACTCGACCCTCGATTCTGGGGCAGTTGCGCCGGCTCGGGCTGAATTTTTGGGGCAGTTGCGCCGGGTCGGCATAGGGGGCTCACCAGATCGACTCGACCCATTCGGGGTGGTCTACGAAGGGATTGCGGTTGTTCTGCCAGGTGGCGTAGATCTTGTCGTTGCGGTTGATCTCGAACTCCGAGGGCGGGTCGGCCTCGTGCCAGGCCTTGAGCACTGACAGCTTGCCGATGTAGGGGGCGGAGCCGTTGTCGACCTGGTCGTTGAGCTCGAGGTCGACGTAGGAGTCGGTGCCCTCGTAGCGTACGGCCATGTAGAACATCGCTCGGGCGATGTCGCCCTTGCTCACCGCCGGCGGCTCGAAGGAGTCGCTGTCGACGGCGCAGTCGGAGCACTGGTCGACCGAGCCGGTGGTCTCGTCGAAGTCGAGGTTGCCACGGGTGCTGTTGACCGAGACGTCCTCGGGCATCAGGTGGTGGATGTCGGTGCCCGGGCCGGCCGAGGTGCCGAGGTCGCCGTGGCTCTTGGCCCAGGTGTGCTCACGGTTCCACTGGTCGGGGTCGCCGCCGTTGGAGCTCTTCGGCAGCGAGAGCTGGGAGTAGACGGTGATGACGTTGGCGGAGTCGTTCGGGTCCTCGTCGACGTCCTTCAGCGCCTCCCAGACCTGGTCGTAGGAGAGGGTCGTGTGGTCGTCGATGATGCCGTTGAGAGCCGTCTTGAGCTGGTCACCAGAGAGCCCGTCAGCGGCGTCGTAGTAGCCGCTCGGGATCTCGCTGCTCGTCGGCGGATCGGTCGCCCGGTCCGGGGGGAGAGTGGCCGACTGGGCCGGGACGGTCGTGAGCACGACCGCCGTGGTGGTCGCCGTAGCGAGGGTCAGAAGGCTGGCCGGGATGCGACGCAGCCGAGATCTGCGGAGAGGCATGCTCCTGATCGTGGCATGGCGGATGTCGACGGCGTCAGGGTTGAGGTCAAGTCTTTACGTGAACTTTGCACAACAGGTAATTCTGTTGCTTGATGCGGGACGACGCCCGGATCAGAGCTTGGAGGCCGCGCCGCGGTCCAGGAACCAGGTCGTCTCTGCCGTGCCGGTGACGCCGGTGGCGGGGATCTCGGAGACCTGAGCCCCGGCGTGAGCCTTCGCCACCGCGTCGGCCTTGCCCTCGCCGCTGACCAGGAACCAGACGGTCGTTGCCCGTCGCAGGGCCTCGAAGGTGAAGGTGATGCGCTCGGGCGGCGGCTTGGGGGAGTCGGTGACTCCGACGGCGATCGCGTCCTTCGCCTCGAGCTGCGGATGGCCGGGGAAGAGCGAGGCGATGTGGCCATCGGGGCCGACACCGAGCATGAGGATGTCGAAGCCGCCCGAGCCGTGGCTTCGTACCTCATCGGAGAACTGAGCCGCGGCGTCGTCGACGCTCAGGCCGGAGTCGGAGGAGGGCATCTCGTGGATGCGGTGGTCCGGGACGCCGACCGGGGTCAGGAACGCGGCGCGCGCCTGACCCGCGTTGCGATCGGCGGAGTCGGAGGGGACATAACGCTCGTCGCCGAAGAAGAAGTCGACCGCGCCCCAGTCCACGCCCGACTCGGGTGCCAGCCGCGCGATCTCGCGGTGGATCGCCTCGGCGATGGTGCCGCCGGTGAGACCGATGGTGGGTACGTCGCCGGCGGCCTGCAGGTCTGCGAGGCGGCTGAGGAACTCCCCGGCCACCGCGCCGGCCAGTGCCTCGGCGGTGTCGTGGACCTCGATGAGTGACTCGGGATGACCGTCGCTGGTCGTCACGTGCGCTTCTCTCTGTAGTAGGCGATGAGGGACTGGGTGGAGGTGTCCTGCTGGCGGGCGGTGCTCGCGTCGCCGGAGACGGCGGGGCTGATCTGCAGGGCGAGCTGCTTGCCGAGCTCGACGCCCCACTGGTCGAAGGAGTCGATGCCCCACACCACGCCCTGGGTGAAGGTGATGTGCTCGTAGAGCGCGATCAGCTGACCTAGCACGCCTGGGGTCAGGGACGGCGCCATGATCGAGGTGGTCGGCCGGTTGCCGGAGAAGACACGTGCGTTGACGATGTTCGCAGCGGTGCCCTCGGCACGCACCTGCTCGTCGTTCTTGCCGAACGCCAGGGCCTGGGTCTGGGCGAAGAAGTTGGCCAGGAACAGCTCGTGCACGTCGACGTCGCCCTGTCCGCTGTCGGCGTCCTTGAGCGGATAGGCCGGGTTGGCGAAGGCGATGAAGTCGGCCGGGATGACCCGGGTGCCCTGGTGGATCAGCTGGTAGAAGGCATGCTGTCCGTTGGTGCCGGGCTCGCCCCAGAACACCTCACCGGTGTCGGTCGTGACCGCGGTGCCGTCCCAGCGCACCGACTTGCCGTTGGACTCCATGGTGAGCTGCTGAAGGTAGGCGGGGAACCGGTGCAGCAGCTGCGAGTAGGGCAGCACCGCGTGGGTCTGGGCGTCGAGGAAGTTGACGTACCAGACGTTCAGGAGGCCCATCAACGCCGGTACGTTCTCGGCGAGCGGGGCCGTGCGGAAGTGCTCGTCGATCGCGTGGAAGCCACCGAGGAACTCCGCGAACCCCTCGGGCCCGACGGCGATGGCCAGCGAGGTGCCGATCGCGGAGTCGACCGAGTAGCGACCGCCGACCCAGTCCCAGAAGCCGAAGGCGTTCTCCGGGTCGATCCCGAAGGCCTCGACCTTGTCCAGCGCCGTGGAGACCGCGACGAAGTGCTTCTTCACGGCCTCGGCGGAGTCGACGTCGGGGCCGAGCGCGTCGAGCAGCCAGGCGCGGGCGAGCCGGGCGTTGGTCAGGGTCTCCAGCGTCGAGAAGGTCTTCGAGGAGACGATGAACAGGGTGGTCGCGGGGTCGAGCCCCTTGAGCTTCTGGCCGGCGTCGGTCGGATCGATGTTGGAGATGAACCGGCACTCGATCTCGGGATGATGGAACGGCTCCAGCGCTTCGTACGCCATCACCGGACCCAGGTCGGAGCCACCGATGCCGATGTTGACGACCGTCCGGATCCGCTCGCCGGTCACGCCCTGCCACTCTCCGGACCGGACCCGGTCGGCGAAGGCGTACATCTTGGCGAGGGTCTCGTGGACCGCCGGGACGATGTCTTCGCCGTCGACGGTCAGCGACGCGTCCGCGGGAAGACGCAGGGCGGTGTGGAGCACCGCACGGTCCTCGGTGACGTTGATGTGCTCACCGGCGAGCATCGCGTCGCGCCGGGCCTCGAGACCGACCTGCTCGGCGAGCGAGAGCAGGCCGGCCATGAGGTCATCGGTGATGAGACCCTTGGAGAGGTCGACGTGCAGGTCGGCCGCTCCGTAGGTGAAGCGTGAGGCCCGGCCGGGATCGTCGGCGAACCACGAGCGCAGATCGGGCTCGAAGCCGGTCCTGAGCTCGGTGAGCCGCTTCCAGGCGTCCGTGGTGGTGGCGTCGACCGGGCCTCGGGTCACTGCTTGACCGCCTCGATCTGGGCGACCACGGTGTCGACGAGCTCGGTCCAGGACGCCTTGAACTTGTCCACGCCCTCGGTCTCCAGCACCAGGAAGACGTCGGCGAGGTCGACCCCGACCGAGCTCAGCGACTCGAAGACGACCGCCGCGTCGGCGCCCTTGCCGGTCACCACGTCGCCCTTGACCTCGCCGTGGTCGGCGAAGGCGTCCATCGTCTTCTCCGGCATGGTGTTGACCGTGTCGGAGACCACCAGGTCGGTGACGTAGAGGGTGTCCGGGTAGGCCGGGTTCTTCACGCCGGTCGAGGCCCACAGCGGCCGCTGGTCGTTGGCACCCTCAGCGGCGAGCGCTGCCCAGCGCTCGCTCTTGTGGACCTCCTCGAAGGCGGCGTACGCAGCGATGGCGTTGGCCACGGCAGCCTTGCCGAGCAGGGCGCTGGCCTCGGGGGTACCGATCGCCTCGAGCCGCTTGTCGATCTCGCTGTCCACGCGGGAGACGAAGAACGAGGCGACGCTGCGGATCGTGGAGAGGTCCTTGCCGGCCGCCTTGGCCTGCTCCAGACCGGTCAGGTAGGCGTCCATGACCGCCTGGTAGCGCTCGACGGAGAAGATCAGGGTCACGTTGACCGAGATGCCCTCCGCGATCGCGGCGGTGATCGCCGGGAGCCCCTCCAGGGTGGCGGGGATCTTGATCAGCACGTTGGGGCGGTCGACCGCCGCCCACAGCGCCTTCGCGGAGGCGACGGTCGCCTCGGTGTCGTTGGCCAGGGTCGGCTCGACCTCGATCGAGACCCGGCCGTCGTCCTTGGTCGCGTCGGCGACCGGCGCGAGGATGTCGCAGGCGTTGCGTACGTCCTCGGTGGTCAGGCCGAAGATCACCTCGTCTACGTTCTTGCCCTCGGCCACCAGCGCGCGGAGCTGCTCGTCATAGCGCTCACCGTTGGCGATCGCCGCGGCGAAGATCGTCGGGTTGGTGGTCACCCCGACGACGGACTTCTCCTTGACCAGGGCGGCGAGGTTGCCGGTCTCGATCCGCTCCCGGGAGAGGTCGTCGAGCCAGATGGACACGCCGGCCTCGGCCAGCGCCTTGAGACGATCAGACATATCTGATTCCCTTCGAAGATTGGGTGGTTGGGCCTCAGCCGTTGCTGGCCGCGAGGCTCTCCTTGGCGGCCGTGATGACCGCCTCGGGGGTGAAGCCGTACTCCTTGAACAGCAGCGAGCCGGACGCCGAGGCGCCGAAGTGGTCGAGCGAGACGATCCGGCCGGCATCGCCGACGTACTCCCGCCAGCCCTGCTTCACGCCCGCCTCGACGCTGACCCGCGCCTTGACCGCGGGCGGGATCACCGAGTCGCGGTAGTCCTGGTCCTGGGCGTCGAACCACTCCAGGCAGGGCAGCGAGACGACACGGGCGCCGATGCCCTCCTCGGCCAGCGCCTCGCGGGCGGCCACGGCGTACTGCACCTCGGAGCCCGTGCCGAGCAGCACGACGTCGACCTTGTCGGTGGGGGAGTCGAGGAGCACATAGCCGCCCTTGGCCACGCCGCTCGTGTCCGAGTAGCCGTCCTTCCCACGCGGGAAGGTCGGCAGCGCCTGGCGCGTCAGGATGAGCGCCGAGGGGCGGTCGTGGTGCTTGAGCACCTGGAGCCACGCGGCGGCGGTCTCGTTGGCGTCGGCGGGACGGATCACGTCGAGACCCGGCATCGCGCGCACGGCCGCGAGGTGCTCGACCGGCTGGTGGGTGGGGCCGTCCTCGCCGAGCCCGACGGAGTCGTGGGTCCAGACGTGGATCACGGGCAGCTTGGACAGTGCCCCGACACGTACGGCACCTCGCATGTAGTCGGAGAACTGGAAGAACGTGCCACCGAAGACCCTGGTCGGGGAGTGGGCCACGATGCCGTTGAGGATCGCGCCCATGCCGTGCTCGCGGATGCCGAAGTGGAGCACGCGACCCGCGTAGGGGTCGCCCTTCCACTCACCGGTGGAGCGCTCCTCCGGGATGAAGCTCGGCGCGTCGGAGATGGTGGTGTTGTTGGATCCGGCGAGGTCGGCCGAGCCGCCCCAGAGCTCGGGAAGCACCGGTGCGAGGGCGTTGATCACCTTGCCGGAGGCGGCGCGGGTGGCGATGCCCTTCGCGTCGGCCTCGAAGACCGGGAGGGCGTCGGCGATGCCCTCGGGAAGCTCGCCGGCCTGGAGCCGCTCGAGCAGCTCCGCGCCCTCCGGGTTGGCCTTGGCCCAGGCCGCCTCCTCGGCGCGCCAGGCCTTCTCGGCCTCCTCCCCGCGCTCGATGAGCTCGCGGGTGTGCGCCAGCACCTCGGGGTCGACGTCGAAGGTCTTGGCCGGGTCGAAGCCCAGCACCTCCTTGGTCGCGGCGACCTCCTCCTCGCCGAGAGCCGAGCCGTGGGCGGCGCCGGTGTTCTGGGCGTTGGGTGCGGGCCAGGCGATGACGGTGCGCAGCACGATCAGGGACGGCTTGTCGGTGACCTCGGTGGCCGCGTTGATCGCCTCGAACAGCTCGGGCACGTCCTCCTTGTAGCCGGAGCCGCCGTTGGTCCAGTCGACCTCCTGGACGTGCCAGCCGTACGCCTCGTAGCGGGCGCCGACGTCCTCGGTGAAGGCGACGTTGGTGTCGCCCTCGATCGAGATCCGGTTGGCGTCGTAGATCATCGTGAGGTTGCCGAGCTTCTGGGTGCCGGCGATCGAGCTCGCTTCGCTGCTGACGCCCTCCTGCAGGTCGCCGTCGCTGGCCAGGACGTACGTCTTGTGGTCGAACGGGCTCGGCTTGTCGGCCGGGGTCTCGGGGTCGAGCAGACCGCGCAGCCTGCGCTGCGCCATCGCGATGCCGACCGCGTTGGCGACACCCTGGCCGAGCGGGCCGGTGGTCACCTCGATGCCCTTGGTGTGGCCGCGCTCGGGGTGGCCCGGGGTCAGCGAGTCCCACTGGCGCAGGGCCTCGAGGTCGCCGATCTCGAGACCGAAGCCGCCGAGGTAGAGCTGGATGTAGTGGGTGATCGAGGAGTGACCGACCGAGAGCACGAAGCGGTCTCGGGCGAGCCAGTCGGTGTCGGCGGGGTTGTGCCGCATCACCTTCTGGAAGAGGAGGTACGCCGCGGGCGCCAGGCTCATCGCGGTGCCAGGATGGCCGTTGCCGACCTTCTGCACGGAGTCCATGGCGAGAACGCGGACGGTGTCCACGGCCTTGCGGTCTAGATCGGTCCACTCGAGTACAGATTGGGTGCTCACGAGGTGCCTTTTCAATGCGTAGAGTCACTTGGAAGAGTTCCAGGGCCGGCCGTGGGGGCTGCCGAATCCGAGCCTACTCACGCACGGGGTTAGACTGCGAGCCGCATGCTGTGAACTGCGTGTTCGAGTCGCATGTGACGCTCTCCCCGATCGAGAAGGATCTTTCTCAGTGACGCACGTCGGACAGCCGGTCCCGGAACTCGACCAGCGTAGCGACCGCGCGTCAATGCGCGACGTCATCTCGGCTTATGTCTCGTTGACGAAGCCTCGGGTGATCGAGCTGCTGCTGCTGACCACGGTGCCGGTGATGTTCTTCGCCGCGCAGGGTGTGCCGAGCGTCGGCCTGGTCGCGGCGACCGTCGTCGGTGGGATCTTCTCGGCCGGCTCGGCCTCGGTCTTCAACTGCGTCTACGACCGCGACATCGACGAGCAGATGAGGCGTACGCGGCGACGTGCCCTGCCGCGGCACGTGGTCACCCCGCGCGCGGCCCTCGTCTTCGGGTCGGTGCTCGCCGTCCTGTCGGTCGTGGTGCTCGGTCTCTTCGTCAACTGGCTCTCCGCCGGACTCTCGCTGGCCGCCAACGCGTTCTACGTCTTCGTCTACACGATGCTGCTCAAGCGGCGTACGACGCAGAACATCGTCTGGGGCGGCATCGCCGGCTGCTTCCCGACCCTGATCGGCTGGACCGCGGTCACCAACCAGGTCTCCTGGGAGCCGCTGATCCTGTTCATGGTCGTCTTCTTCTGGACGCCGCCGCACACCTGGGCGCTGGCGCTTCGCTACCGCGAGGACTACGCGCAGGTCGACGTGCCGATGCTGCCCGTGGTCAAGTCCGCCCGGCACGTCGGCGGCCAGATCGTCATCTACTCCTGGGTGATGGTCGCGACGTCGCTGCTGATGTGGCCGCTCGCCTCGACGGGCTGGCTCTACCCGGTCGCCTCCGTCCTCCTGGGCGCGGTCTTCCTCGTCCAGGCCCACCAGCTGCACGCGCGCGCCAAGGGCACCGAGAACCTCACCAAGATCCGCCCGATGCAGCTCTTCCACTCGAGCAACCTCTACCTGAGCCTGCTCTTCGTCGCCCTCGCGGTCGACCCGCTGCTGCGCTGACCTCGAAGGCGCCAGACGGTGTGGTCCCGGGCCGTCCGCATCGCGGTGGAGGTGCTGGCGTGGTTCGCCGTCGCGGTCGGCCTGATCTGGTTGCTGATCGCACTCTCGGTGGGCGGCGAGGCCGCCTCGGGTGACTCGCGCCGTCCGTTCCCCGCGGAGTTGCGGGGTCTTGCACCCATGCTGGCGGCTACGTGTCTGCCGGGTGGAGCCCTCACGCTGGTGCTGCTGCGCACTCCCGCGGTTGCGCGGATCTGCGCCGGGTTCACCGGCGCGATGGTGGTTGCGGCGGGGTTCAGCTTCCGCCTCGTGCCCGAGACGGCCGAGCGCGCCGAGCCGTTCTACCAATGGGTTCCGGTCGTGGCGGGCGCTCTGCTCGTCGTGCTCGCGCTGGTCGGTTGGCGACCAGATGGTGAGCGGCCCGCCGCGGACCGTGGGCTGGAGTCGGTGCTGCTGGTGATCCTCTTGTGGGTCGGCGCGTTCGTCGTGGGCGTCTGGGCGTTGCTGCTGTCGGGCGACTGGATCGGCGCGTACTCGGATCAGGAGTCGAGCTGGAACGACGGTGGTCCCGAGTCAGTGATCATCTTCGTCGGGCTGGTCGCCGCCGGCCGACAAGCGCTGCGACTCTGACCCGGCCGCGCCGAGACGTCGTCTCGACGGGGAGCCGGCTCAGGCGGAGTGGGCGCGGGTGGAGGCCACGACACGAGCGAGGCCGGCGGAGATGAGCGCGGCGCCGAGCATGTGGAAGCCGACGAGGAGGACGGGGAGGTCGGTGAGGTACTGGACCCAGCCGATCAGTCCCTGGGCGAGCTCGACGACCAGCAGGGTGATGGTCACGCTCCGGACGTACGCGTTCTTGCGGCCGAGCCACAGCGCGACCAGGGTCGCGGCGACGAGCGCGTAGACGGCGTAGGCGTGGATGTGGGACATCAGCGCCGGGTCGAGGCCGGTGCGGCGGGACTCGAGGTCGCCGGAGTGGGGGCCGGAGCCGGTCACGACGGTGCCCAGCCAGAGGGTGACCCAGCCGACCACGAGGGTGACCACCGAGGCGATGCGCACGTTGCGCGGCGCGGCCTCGCGCACAGGCGAGCGGATCTCGTCGAGGAGCCAGACGCACAGGCCGACCATCGCCATCGAGAGCAGCAGGTGGAGGGCGACGACGTACGGGTTGAGGTCGGTGAGCACCGTGATCCCGCCGATCACGCCCTGGAACGGGATGCCGGCGGCGATCACGACCGCCAGGCGGCGTACGACTCCTGGGCGGTTCCAGACCGCGACGACGACCGCGATGGCGATCGCGGCCAGGACATAGGTCAGCAGGCGGTTGCCGAACTCGATGACACCGTTGATGCCGAGCGCCTCATGAGCCACGTAGGACTCCTCGGTGCACTTGGGCCAGGTGGGGCAGCCGAGCCCGGAGCCGGTCAGACGTACGACACCGCCGGTCACCACGATCCCGATGTTGGCGACCAGGTTGGCGACCGCCAGCCCGAACAGGTGGTCCCGGAGCCAGGCGAGGACCTTGTCCTTGGCCGAGGGGGCAGGGCGGGTCGTGGGTTCGGTGGTCGTCATTCCCACTTGAAGGTCCTAGCTGTGAGGGTCGAGCCGAGGACGGCCCAGATCATGAGGACGCCGAGGTCTCGCCAGGCGGGGACGCCGTCGAGGAAGGCGGTGCGTACTGCCTCTCCCAGCGCGCCGGAGGGCAGCCATCGGGCGACGTCACCGTAGGCGCCGTAGGCCGTCAGCGGCAGCACCACGGCACCGCCGGCGAGGAGGAGCAGGTAGATGAGGTTGGCCGCGGCCAAGGTGGCCTCGGCACGCAGCACCCCGGCGACGAAGAGACCGAGGGCGGCGAAGGCCAGCGTGCCGGTCGCGATGGCCAGGAAGAAGGCGATCACGGTGCCGACGCCCGCGGCGGGCGTCCAGCCGAGGATCTGACCGACGCCGCCGATGACGAAGAGCTGGACGAGCTGTACGCAGCCCAGCGCGAGCACCTTGCCGGCGAGCAGGCCGGTGCGGGGCAGCGGCGAGGCACCCAGGCGCTTGATCACGCCGTAGCGCCGCTCGAACCCGGTGGCGATCGCGAGGCTCGTGAAGGAGGTCGACATGATCGCCAGGGCCAGGACGCCCGGGGTGAGGATGTCGACCAGTCGCCGGTCGGTGCCGAGATGGAGGTCGATCGCGTTGCCCGCGGTGACACCGCCGATCAGCACCATCACCGGGATCACGACCGCCAGGAGCAGCTGCTCGCCGTTGCGGAGCATCAGCTTGGCTTCCATCAGCGCCTGGGCGACGACCTGACGGGGGAGCGGCGCGCCGCCGGGCCTGGGGGTGAAGGTCCCCGTGGCGACCTCAGACATGTTCGACCCCCTCGGTGAGATGGAGCCCTCCGGTGAGGTCGAGGAAGACGTCCTCGAGGCTCCTGCGGCCCAGGGTCAGCGACTCCGGGAGGACGTCGTTCTCCTCGCACCAGCGCGAGACCTTGGCGAGCGTGGTCGGGTCGGCCTTGCCGGCGACCCGCATCGAGCGCTCGTCGAGGAGCGTGACCTCGGTGTCCTCGCCGAGCGCCTTGCGCAGGGACTCGCGCGCACCGGGCGGGAACGGCTTGGTCACGACCAGCCTGATCGTGGCGGTGGCGCTCATCCCGGTTCCCGGCCCGCGGGTCAGCTCCAGCGGCGTACCCGAGGCGATCATCCGGCCGCGGTCGATGATGTGGACCTGGTCGGCCAGCTCCTCGGCCTCCTCCAGGTAGTGGGTGGTCAGCACCACCGTCACCCCGTCTGCGCGGAGCTCGCGCAGCAGCTCCCAGGTCGTACGCCGGCCCTGCGGGTCCATCCCCGCGGTCGGCTCGTCGACGAACACCAGGTCCGGCCGTCCGACCAGGGCCATCGCCAGACCGAGCCGCTGCTGCTGTCCGCCCGAGAGCCTCCGGTAGGGGGTGCGACCGCACTCACCCAGCCCCAGCCGCTCGGCCAGGTAGTCGATGTCCAGCGGATGCGCGTGCAGCCGCGAGATGTGACGGAGCATCTCCATGGCGCGTACGCCGCTCCAGGCGCCTTGCCCCTGCAGCATCACACCGATCCGGGGGAGCAGCTGCTTGCGGTCGGCGATCGGGTCGAGCCCGAGCACGCGCACGGTGCCCTGCTGGGGCTTGCGATAGCCCTCGCACGTCTCCAGGGTGGTCGTCTTCCCGGCGCCGTTCGGCCCGAGGACGGCCGTGATCGAGCCCTCCGCGACGCTCAGCGTGAGTCCGTCGACGGCCTGCTTGTCGCCGTAGGTCATTCGCAGGTCGCGGACCTCGACAGCGGGGGAGTGCACCCGTGCAGTCTAAGAAGGCGTACGCCACCGGCCCAATCGCGTGGCCGTGGGCCTCAGGATTCTTAGGTGTCTGTAAGGACGTTGGCCGCCCAACTCCCACCGAAGGACGGCCAACGCGGGGATGAGACGTGACGCCCCCGGTGCCATGACGCGGTACCTGAGACACAAGTTCTGCTCAGGAGATCAACAGGCCAAGACGGTCAGGAATCGAGAAGCCTCGCCCGCTCAGGGTTCCTAGGGTCAAGACATGTTCACTCTTCAGACCATCACCCTCGACGTGACAGACCCCACGGACGCCCGGGCGTTCTACGAGAAGGCCTTCGGCCTCACCGACCAGATCTCCGTACGCCAGGGCCCGGGCACCGGCACCGGCCGCCCGTTCACGATCTCGCTGGTCGTCGGCCAGCCCTCGACGGTCGACAGCCTCGTCGACTCGGCGCTCACCGCCGGCGCCACCTCCCTCAAGCCGGTCGAGAAGTCCTTCTGGGGCTACGGCGGTATCGTCTCGGCCCCCGACGGCTCGGTCTGGAAGATCGCGACCTCGGCGAAGAAGGACCGCGGCCCCGCCACCCGGGAGATCGACGACATCGTCCTGCTCCTCGGCGTCGCCGACGTCAAGGCGAGCAAGCGGTTCTACGCCGAGCGCGGACTCGGGGTGAAGCGGAGCTTCGGAGGCAAGTACGCCGAGTTCGAGGCCGCTCCCGGTGCCGTCCAGCTTGCGATCTACCCCCGGCACGCCCTGGAGAAGGAGACCGGTGTCGCGCTCGACCCGGCCGCTGCGTACGGAATCGTCCTGGGTGGCGGCGGCGAGGCCTTCACCGACCCGGACGGGTTCGCCTGGCAGGCTGGGGGCCATGGCACGCACGATCGCGACGAACACGACCGTTGATCTCGAGGGGCTCCTGGAGTTCGTACGTCCCCGCCACCAGATGATCCTGGTGACCGGCCGCGCCGATGGGAGCCCGCAGCTCTCACCGGTCACCGGCGGCGTCGACGACGACGGCCGGATCGTGATCGCCACCTACCCGGAGCGGGCCAAGACCCGCAACGCCCGCATCCGTCCGCAGGTGAGCGTGATGGTCCTCTCCGAGGAGTGGAACGGCGCCTGGGTCCAGGTCGACGGCGACGTAGAGGTCCTCGACGCGACGGCCGGGGAGTCGGCGCTCGACGCGTTCGTGGCCTACTTCCGCAACATCTCCGGCGAGCACTCCGACTGGGACGAGTACCGCCAGGCGATGGTCGACCAGGGCAAGTCGCTCCTCCGGATCACCCCGAAGCGGTGGGGGCCGGTCGCCACCGGAGGCTTCCCCGCGCGTCTCGCGTGAGGTCCCGCTCGGTGACCTGGATCACATGGATGAACCCGAGGCGAGCAAGTAAGGGTCACCTTCGTTGAATCCTCTTGGGGAATAAGGTCACAATGGTGTTGTGAAATTCGACGAGAGCACTTTGCCCCGGAACGGGCACAGCGCAGAGACCAGCGAGGAGAGCACCCGCGAGCGGGTCGCTCGCTCGCTGCTCGTCGACGGCCCGCAGACCGCTGCGGCGCTGGCCAAGAGGCTCGACCTCACGCCGGCCGCGGTCAGGCGCCACCTCGATGCCCTCGCCGAGGAGGAGGCGGTGGAGCAGCGTGAGCCGCGCACCGCGTCCGGGCGTGGGCGGGGCCGCCCGGCCAAGCTCTTCGCGCTCACCGACCAGGGTCGGGACGGCTTCGAGAAGAAGTACGACGACCTCGCGGTCGAGGCGCTCCGGTTCCTCTCCGAGGTGGCCGGCGAGGAGGCCGTGCGGGAATTCGCGGAGCGCCGCGCGGCGTTCATCAAGCAGGGGTTGGACCGTCTCGCCGCCAGCGAGACGGACCTCAGCCCCGCGCAGGTGCTCGCGAACGTGTTCACGGCCAACGGATACGCGGCCTCCGTCAAGGAGCTCCCGCTGATCAACGGCCAGGACGGCGGTGAGCAGCTGTGCCAGCAGCACTGCCCGGTCGCTCATGTCGCCCAGGAGTTCCCCGAGCTCTGCGAGGCGGAGACAGAGGCCATCGCGAAGCTGCTCGGCACACACGTACAACGCTTGGCCACCATCGCCCACGGCGACGGTGTCTGCACGACGCACATCCCTCCCGGTCCTTCCGGGGCCATCCCGACGGGTCTGAACGAAGTGGCCCCGACCACCGGGTCCGGCGAAGTTTCGAAGAAGAAGGAGCAGGTCACCACATGACCTCCATCGAGGAGCTCAACCCCGAGCTGAAGGGCATCGGCAAGTACGAGTTCGGCTGGTCCGACTCGGACGCCGCCGGTGCCGCGGCCCAGCGCGGTCTGAACGACGCCATCGTGCGCGACATCTCCGGCAAGAAGTCGGAGCCGCAGTGGATGCTCGACCTGCGCCTGAAGGGCCTCAAGCTCTTCGGCCGCAAGCCGATGCCCACCTGGGGCTCGGACCTCTCGGACATCGACTTCGACAACATCAAGTACTTCGTGCGTTCGTCCGAGAAGCAGGCGACCTCCTGGGAGGACCTGCCCGAGGACATCAAGAACACCTACGACAGGCTCGGCATCCCGGAGGCGGAGAAGCAGCGCCTCGTCGCCGGTGTCGCCGCTCAGTACGAGTCGGAGGTCGTCTACCACTCGATCCGCGAGGACCTCGAGGCTCAGGGCGTGCTCTTCCTCGACACCGACACCGCGCTCAAGGAGCACCCGGAGCTCTTCCAGGAGTACTTCGGCACGGTGATCCCGGTCGGCGACAACAAGTTCGCCGCGCTCAACACCTCGGTGTGGTCGGGTGGCTCGTTCATCTACGTGCCCAAGGGCGTCCACGTCGACATCCCGCTGCAGGCCTACTTCCGGATCAACACCGAGAACATGGGCCAGTTCGAGCGCACCCTGATCATCGCCGACGAGGGCTCCTACGTTCACTACGTCGAGGGCTGCACGGCGCCGATCTACCAGTCCGACTCGCTGCACTCCGCGGTCGTCGAGATCATCGTGAAGAAGAACGCGCGCGTTCGCTACACGACGATCCAGAACTGGTCGAACAACGTTTACAACCTGGTCACCAAGCGCGCCACCTGCGAGGAGGGCGCGACCATGGAGTGGGTCGACGGCAACATCGGCTCCAAGGTGACGATGAAGTACCCGGCCATCTACCTGATGGGCGAGCACTCCAAGGGCGAGACCCTCTCCATCGCCTTCGCGGGCGAGGGCCAGCACCAGGACGCGGGCGCCAAGATGGTGCACGCCGCTCCGAACACATCGAGCTCGATCCTGTCGAAGTCGGTGGCGCGCGGTGGTGGGCGTACGTCCTACCGTGGCCTGGTCCAGATCAACGAGGGCGCCCACGGCTCGAAGTCCAACGTGCTCTGCGACGCGCTGCTGGTCGACCAGATCTCGCGCTCGGACACCTACCCCTACGTCGACATCCGCGAGGACGACGTCTCGATGGGTCACGAGGCCTCCGTCTCGAAGGTCTCCGCCGACCAGCTGTTCTACCTGATGTCTCGCGGCCTGGCCGAGGACGAGGCGATGGCGATGATCGTGCGCGGCTTCGTAGAGCCGATCGCCAAGGAGCTCCCGATGGAGTACGCCCTCGAGCTCAACCGCCTGATCGAAATGCAGATGGAAGGAGCGGTCGGCTGATGACCGCAGCTGTACCCGTAGCGGAGGCCCTGGAGCTCGACGGTAACAAGAGTGTCGAGTCCCACCTCCACCCCGAAGGCTCTTTCGACGTCTCGGCCCATGAGGTGCCGAAGGGTCGCGAGGAGATCTGGCGGTTCACCCCGCTCAAGCGCATCAAGGGCATCCACGACTCGGCGCCCTTCGCCGACGGTGCGACCAAGATCGAGGTCGAGGCCGCCGACGGCGTGACCGTCGAGACGGTGGCGGCCGACGATGCCGTACGCGGCACCTCGGGCCTGGTTCCGACCGACCGCGTCTCGGCGCGGGCCTGGGAGGCGAGCACCGGGGCGACCCTGGTGCGCATCCCGACCGACACCGTCATCGACGGTGCGACCGTGATCCGTCACCACGGCACCGGCTCGGAGACCGCCGGCGCCGGTCACGCGGTGATCGTCGCGGAGAAGTTCGCCAAGGCGACCGTCGTGCTGGTCTTCGAGGGCTCGGCAGTGATCGCCGACAACATCGAGATCGTCGTGGAGGACGGTGCCGACCTCACCGTCGTCTCGGTCCAGGACTGGGCCGACGACGCCGTCCACCTCTCCACCCAGCACGCCAACGTGGGTCGCGACGCGACCCTGAAGCACGTCTCGGTGAGCTTCGGCGGTGACGTGGTGCGCCACGACTTCAGCGCTGAATACTCCGGCCCCGGTGGCTCCGTGGAGTCGCTCGGCCTCTACTTCGCCGACGCCGGCCAGCACATCGAGCACCGTCTCTTCGTCGACCACACCGCGCCCAAGACCAAGTCCAACGTGGTCTACAAGGGTGCGCTGCAGGGCGACAAGGCTCACGCGGTCTGGATCGGCAACGTGCTGATCCGCAAGGAGGCCGAGGGCATCGAGACCTACGAGGAGAACCGCAACCTCATCCTCACCGATGGTGCCTGGGCCGACTCCGTGCCCAACCTGGAGATCGAGACCGGCGAGATCGAGGGCGCGGGCCACGCGTCGGCGATCGGCCGGTTCGACGACGAGCAGCTCTTCTACCTCCGCAGCCGCGGCATCTCCGAGACCGAGGCCAAGCGCCTGGTTGTGCACGGCTTCTTCAACGACCTCATCCGCCAGATCGGCGTGCCGGAGCTCGAGGAGAAGCTGACCACGACGGTCGAGGCCGAGCTCGCAAAGAACATCAACACTCTGATTACGAAGGACAACGTATGAGCACGCTCGAGATCAAGGACCTGCAGGTCTCGGTCGAGACCGAGGACGGCCCGAAGGAGATCCTCAAGGGTGTCACGCTGACCATCAAGTCCGGCGAGACCCACGCGATCATGGGCCCCAACGGCTCGGGCAAGTCGACCCTTGCCTACTCGATCGCCGGCCACCCGAAATACACCATCACCGGTGGCACCGTCACCCTCGATGGTGAGAACGTGCTGGAGATGTCGGTCGACGAGCGTGCCAAGGCAGGCCTGTTCCTGGCGATGCAGTACCCCGTCGAGGTTCCCGGCGTGAGCGTGGCCAACTTCCTGCGCACCGCGAAGACGGCGCTGACCGGCGAGGCCCCCAAGCTGCGTACGTGGGTGAAGGACGTCAACGGTGCGATGAACAAGATGCACCTGGACCCGACCTTCTCGCAGCGCTCGGTCAACGAGGGCTTCTCCGGTGGCGAGAAGAAGCGCCACGAGATCGCCCAGCTCGACATCCTCGACCCGGCCTTCGCGCTGCTCGACGAGATCGACTCCGGCCTCGACATCGACGCGCTCAAGGTGGTCTCCGACGGCATCAACGACTTCCGCGCCCGCGAGGGCAAGTCGGTCCTGCTGATCACCCACTACACCCGCATCCTGCGCTACATCAAGCCTGACCACGTGCACGTCTTCGTGGCCGGCCGGATCGCGGAGTCGGGCGGCCCCGACCTCGCCGAGGAGCTCGAGGCCCAGGGCTACGAGAAGTACACCCCGGTAGCGCGATAAGCGGCACTGGGCGGCGTTGTCGTCGCTCGACGGCCCGCTTTCGCTCAAAGGCCGCCTTCGCTCCACCGCCTCGCCCAGCACCACTTCTCACGCCACCGTTGAAAGGAAACGAATGATGGAAGGCCTTCTTCCCGACCTGGATCTGGTCCGCAAGGACTTCCCGATCCTGGAGCGGACCTTCGACGGCGGCGAGACCCCGTTGGTCTACCTCGACAGCGCCAACACCTCGCAGAAGCCGCAGATCGTGATCGACACCCTCGTCGACCACCTGGAGCGGCACAACGCCAACATCGCTCGGGCGATGCACCACCTGGGCGCCGAGGCCACCGAGGCCTTCGAGGGGGCGCGCGACACCGTCGCGCGCTTCCTCGGCGCGCCCGAGCGCGACGAGGTGATCTTCACCAAGAACGCCTCCGAGGGGCTCAACCTGGTGGCCAACACCGTGCCGCTGGCCGAGGGTGACGTCGTGGTGACCACCGAGATGGAGCATCACTCCAACATCGTTCCGTGGCAGCTGGCCACGCAGCGTGCGGGTGCGTCGTTGAAGTGGTTCGGGCTCACCGACGACGGCGAGCTGGACCTCTCCAACATCGACGAGCTGATCACGCCGGCGACCAAGATCGTGACGCTGACCTGGGTCTCCAACATGCTCGGCACCATCAACCCGGTCGCCGAGATCGCCCGGAAGGCCCACGAGGTCGGCGCGCTGGTCGTCATCGACGCCGCCCAGGCCGCTCCGGTGCTGCCGATCGACCTGGCGTCGATGGCCGAGGAGGAGCGTCCCGACTTCCTCGTCTTCACCGGACACAAGGTCGTCGGCCCGACCGGCATCGGCGTCCTGTGGGGCCGGCGCGCCGCGCTCGAGGCACTGCCGCCGTTCCTCGGTGGTGGCGAGATGATCGCCACGGTGTCGATGGAGAAGTCCACCTACGCGCCGATCCCGCACAAGTTCGAGGCAGGCACCCCGCCGATCGCCGAGGCCGTGGGTCTCGGGGCGGCGCTGGAATACCTGATGCACGTCGGCATGGAGCACGTCCACGCCCACGAGCAGGCCATCACGGCGTACGCCCTGGAGCGTCTCGCCACCGTCCCCGGTGTGACCGTGCTCGGCCCGGCCGACGCGGCCAGGCGCGGGGGTGCGATCTCCTTCGAGCTCGACGGCGTGCACCCGCACGACGTGGCTCAGGTCCTCGACTCCAAGGGCGTCGCGATCCGTGCCGGGCACCACTGCGCCAAGCCCGCACACCAGCGGTTCGGCGTGCAGGCCTCCAACCGGATGTCGTCCTACCTCTACACCACGCCCGCCGAGATCGACGCGCTGGTCACGGGGTTGGAATACGTACGCAGCTTCTTCAGGTTGGACCAGTGATGACTGCCGCGAACCTCGAGAGCATGTACCAGGAGATCATCCTGGACCACTACAAGAACCCGCACGGGAAGGGTCTTCGCGACCCCTTCGAGGCGGAGGTTCACCACGTCAACCCGACCTGCGGTGACGAGATCACCCTGCGAGTGCACATCGAAGGCGGCAAGGTCGAGGACATCTCGTACGACGCCCTCGGATGCTCCATCTCGCAGGCCTCTGCCTCGGTGCTCAACGACCTCGTCGTCGGCAAGCCGGTCGAGGAGGCGATGGTGATCCACGAGGAGTTCCTGCGCCTGATGCAGGGCAAGGGCAACGTCGAGCCCGACGAGGACATTCTGGAGGACGGCATCGCCTTCGCGGGCGTCGCCAGGTTCCCCGCCCGGATCAAGTGCGCTCTGCTGTCGTGGATGGCCTGGAAAGATGCCGCCGCACAGGCAAACGCGCGTGCACTCGCTGAGGAGAAACGATGACTGAGACCGACCACAGCACACACGACCACACCGGTCATGACCACTCGGGTCACGGCCACGGCCATGGTCACGAGGCTCCGGAGGAGCACACCATGCGCTCGTCCACGGTCGAGGGCGCGAGCCTGAAGATCGAGGACGTCGAGGAGGCCATGAAGGACGTCGTCGACCCCGAGCTCGGGATCAACGTCGTCGACCTCGGCCTGGTCTACGGGATCCACGTCGAGGAGCACTCCAACGTGGTGCTCGACATGACCCTGACCTCGGCCGCGTGCCCGCTGACCGACGTCATCCAGGACCAGACCTCGCAGGCCCTGGAAGAAATGGTCAACGACGTGCACATCAACTGGGTCTGGATGCCGCCGTGGGGCCCGGACAAGATCACCCCCGACGGCCGCGAGATGCTGCGCGCGCTGGGGTTCAACGTCTGAGGGTTCGGCCCGAACGTGGGAGTTCTGGGGTCACCTGGTGACCCCAGAAC